>JADFGN010000280.1 GCA_022567695.1 Candidatus Poribacteria bacterium
GGAAGCAAATCTGCTTGATGCAAAGTATAACTTGGCACTCGCGTACAAAGAGATTGGACAAATAGATTCGGCAAAAAAACAGATGGAAGAACTCTCACAACTACTGCCTGATGACGAGCGGGTGAGGTCGGTGCTTGAAGAGTTGGGAACTAAACCAGATTCGGTTGAAAAAGAGTGAATCCAACAGATCTCTTTTCCCGGCGTCGATGATTGATCGTACCTCGACGAGAATCTCAAGTGGCTTGGGCATCCCAACGGTCTGCATCCAAGCCCAAGGCGCGTGCCTCCTCACAAATGGCAGCCCAGGTTGTTTCATCAATACCGATGCCTTCGACCTCTCGTCGTTGGGCACTACGGAATTCGGGTTCGCCCGGAACCAATATTTCCTTAAAGCCGGAGGCAAGGCGGCTCGATTTGACGTGTTGAATGAGGGCTTCTACCTCGTCGTAGTAAGTATTGAGATCGGTGAAATGTTCGATGTTGTAGACGGTGAAAAGTACGCCATTGCTGACCATCACACGTTCTCCTGCGGCACATCCTTGACCACTCAGCGTGCCACCCAGGAGTTCTACCACAAAGCTGAGTCCGTAGCCCTTATATGCCACAACACCGCCCATCGGAAGAATTGCCCCCGGCGGATGGGCTCTGAAGTCATTTGGATCTGTAGTGGGATTGCCTTGCCCGTCAATGAGCCAGCCATCAGGCACCTGCACTCCCTGGTTGATAGCAACCCTGACCTTGCCTTCAGCCACTACGGAGGTCGTCATATCGACCAGGATTGGATCTGCCTCCTGACGCGGGGCAGCAAAAGCGATTGGATTCGTACTGAGGCGGCCATCAATACCTCCGAAGGGGGCAATCTGATAGCCGAGTCGTCCAGCATTAACAAAGGCAAGACCCATCATTTTTGCTCGGGCGGCTATCAAAGGATAAGCTCCAGCACGTCCGATGTGACTTGTATTTCGTAAAGTTACCGTACTGATGCCATATTGTCCGGCTTTTTCAATCGCCAGGTTCATGGCGAAAGTCGCTCCAACTTGTCCGAGGGCGCCGTGCGCATCTACCACTGCGGCGCAGGGATTGTCACTTATAATTTCAGGTGTCGCACCGGGCTGAAACCTGCCGTCGCGGATAGCACGCGCATACTCGTAAAATCGGATTGCGCCGTGGGAGTCATGACCAAAAAGGTTGGATTCGATAAGATGATCGACGACCGCCCGGGTGTCTTCGGGCGTACAACCAGCAGCTTCAAAGAGTTGATAGCCAATTTGCCGGAGTGTTTCGGGTTGGAATGTGGGCATAGGGATTCCTTTCTACTTTAACGAAGGTGGAAACCTCCCTGCGGATTTGCCAATCTGTCGGGAGGGTAAATGGATAATTGTTATACTATTTTAGAATTCAGAAATCATAATGTCATTCTGAGCAACGCGAAGAATCTAGATCTTTCGCGTTGCTCAGGCCTGTCCTCGAGCGTAACGAAGGAATGACATTTCAAATTAAGAAACAGTAGGATGATACGCGGCCAGGAAAGATTAACCAAAATCTCAACGACTGATTATACATCAACCCAATTGGGAAAGACTAGCTAAAATTCAAAGGGTTTGCAGATTTATGAATTTAACAGCACAGATCAAAGCACATGCTCAAAAGCTCGGATTCGAGCTTGTTGGTATTACCCCGGCTGAACGTAGTCGGACGATCGATCTCTACGAACAGTGGCTGAAGAACGGCTACGCAGGAAAGATGGGGTATCTCGAAAAGCACTTGCCACTCAAGGACCATCCACGCAATGTACTCCCGGAAGTCAAATCGATCATCAGTTTGGGGATTAATTACTATTCAACCGATCCGCCGAAAGAACAAGCCGATGATTCGTCACGAGGGCAGATTTCTCGTTACGCTTGGGGTTCCGATTATCACGATATTATTCGTACAAAGCTGCGTCGGCTGACCAGCTTCATTGAGGAAATCGGAGAGAATACACTCAAAAGCAGAGTCTTTGTGGACAGTGGTCCAATCCTTGAACGTGAATATGCTCAGAAAGCTGGAATCGGTTGGATTGGTAAAAATACAAACCTGATCAACTGGCAGTCGGGTTCGTGGTATTTCCTCGCGGAACTCCTCGTTGATATTGAGTTAGAATATGATCGACTGGCGCCGCGTGGGAGTTGTGGTACCTGTACCCTCTGTATTGAAGCCTGTCCGACGGATGCTATTATCGCCCCCAACGTTCTCGATTCTCGACTGTGCATTTCCTATCTCACCATTGAACTAAAAGGGAGTATTCCAAAGAAACTTCGGCCACAAATGGGCAACCTAATCTTTGGCTGTGACATTTGTCAGGAAGTCTGTCCATGGAATAGCAAGGCGACCCAGACAAAAGAACGCGGATTTTATCCACGAAAGAAGAATTTCGTCCCAAAGTTGCTCTCTTTGATTAACATGACGCAAGCGGAATTCAGCAAACGCTTCAAGGGCAGTCCAATCAAGCGAGCCAAACGACGTGGATTCCTCCGAAATGTCGCTGTTGCCCTCGGGAATTGGGGCAGTCAGGCGGCAATTCCCGCACTCAAGCAAGCTCTGAATGATGACGAAGCACTTGTTCGGAGCCATACGGCATGGGCATTGGGACGAATCGGTGGTCGATCTGCTAGAAGAATATTGCAGGCGCGGTTGCGAGTGGAAACCAATTCGGAAGTCATCACCGAAATCAAAGAGGCAATTCGCGAAATGTGACGGTAGTTGGAGGCGGTAAAGTCACTCGTGGGAAAGAAGAGAAACTATGATCAAGACTGTTCCCGAACCCAACGCAGAATTGTTGGATGAACAAGACGTTCATCAGGATGTCGTTTCGTTAACAGAAGCACTTGAGCACAGACGCACAGAACGCTGGTTCTATGATATTTTGAACCGTAAAAGTGTACGGGATATGCTGAACCAACTGATACAAAGTGGTGTGTGCGCGGACGAAGGAGAAGCAATCGAGAGGGGCTTGAGGACGTTGTTGACAGCGGTAGCTCCAATGAACTTACCTTAACATCTTGCTATTTACTATACTCAATAGGAGAAGATATGTCCCAAGAATTTGGTGCTAGCATTATCGGTTGTGGTGGGGTTTCGTCCGCACACGCCGAAGCATATCGAAATCTACCAGATCAATGCGACCTCATCGCCGTCTGCGATCCGGTCGAAGCAAACGCTAATCGACTTGCAGATACCTTTGGTGTCGAGACGCGTTATGCAGATTATCACGACCTTTTGGCGGACGAGCGAATTGACGTTGTCAGCGTCTCTGTACCGCACTTCCTGCACGCGCCAATCACCATCGATGCGGCAAAGGCGGGAAAACATGTCATCGTCGAAAAACCGATGGCGTTGACAGTCGGCGAGGCGAATGAGATGATCGAAGCGGCGCGGGCAAACAACGTCAAACTGACGGTGGGTTCAGAACGAATCAACCCGCGCTATCGATTTATCCATGACAAAGTGTTGCCCGAAATTGGCGAGATAAAATCTAGCTGGCTGGTCGATTTCTACTATCGCGATGCGAGTTATTACGCCAGAGGTGCGTGGCGAGGGACGTGGGCGCAGGAGGGCGGCGGAGTTTTCGTCAATCAAGCTATCTACACCTGGGATCAATGGCAGGACCTGCTCGGTGGCGTCGATTTTGCCTACGGCTACTGGACAAATATCTTACATCCGGAGATTGAAGTTGAGGACATTGGATACGGGCTTGTGCATTTCAGAAGCGGGGCAATCGGCAAATGCTTCGCGACCAGCGCGTGTGAATCGCCGGAAAACGGACAAGGCATCCGCATTATTGGTGAGAATGGTGAGATCCACACAAATAGCGCGTGGCTTTACGAACTCGATTTTTCGCTCAAAGATAGAAACGCCGAAGCCGATTTGCGAAAAGAATTTGAACAGGTGATCGATCTGAATTATCGTGGTCGTTATCAGACCTGGCAGACCGCTGATTTCTTTGACGCCATTCGCGCCAATCGCTCTCCGGCTGTGACGCCTGAAACGGCGAAGGAAGCGTTGAAAATTTTAAACGGTATTCACTGGCACGGCTGGAATCACGAAAGGAAGTTTAAGGCGTGGGCAGCCGCGCAAGTAGAGCTGGATGGACTCAAAGATGCTGCAACCGCAAATACTGATGGCTGGCGTGGCGGAAAACTTGTCCAACAGTTGATTGAATTTGTCCGATCTGAAACCTCAACGCTTGATGCACCTTTTCTATAGGTTAGCTAAAATTATATTGGAGAGTGATTCAGATGATTCTGTCTTGTAAACAGATTGAGCAATACCTTGAGAACGGTTACCTTCTAGTGCCGGGACTTATCCCTAGCGATATTGTGGAATGTGCCGAAGCAAAAATGTGGCAGGAGTTGGGAGTGCATTCAAACGAACCTGAAACATGGAAAAATGCAAATTGGGAAACTTGGTCGCTTATTTCCCCTGAAATTCGCGCATGTTATACGCCGGAATTTTTGACCGCCGCGATGCAATTGGGTGAAGGGGAACCCGACCCCGAAATCTACCGTCCCCGAAAGCGTCACTCCGTGCTTCCCATCTTTCCACAGGAAGGCGAATGGCGCCACCACGGCGCACATATTGATCACTCAATTAAGTCTCACGGTGAAAAGACGTTTCCGTTTGCGTTTCGGCTCGCAGCGATGGCATACTTAAACGATGTCGAACCTCACAGCGGTGGGACAGTTGTTTGGCCGGGTTCACATCGCAAAATTGGAGCGCTTGCCCGAAGCAATCCGACACATTACGAATATATGTGGAGCCTCGGGAGTGACCTTCATAAAGTGGACATCGGCGAACCGATCGAATTAACACCGAACCAAGGGGATGTACTCTTTTACCATTACCTTTGCGCCCACAGCGGAAGCCAGAACGTCGGGCGTCGACCCCGCTTTGCCGTGAATACAAAGTGGGAACGTGATGTGAGTCGCCATGATCGATAGACGGTCGCAATCGCATCAATAAACCCCAAACACCATGATAAATTATAAACGACGGAGAAGGAGGACAAATTGATCGAAGGGAACGAATACGATTATAAAAGTGATTTACAGCACTACTGCCACCAGCAAAAGCTAGCTGTACCCACTTATACTTCCGTGCAAGAAGGGCCATCAAATGCTCCCTCTTGGATGGTGACTGTCAGATGGAGTGATTCAGAATATACGACGCCTAAGCCAATTCAAGGAAGCAAAAAACATGCGGAGCATATGGCTGCTAAACAGGTGATGGAATCCTTGGATAATAAGAATCAGCAGGTTGTCAACCAAACCGAAGCAAAGGAATTGCTTGACGTTGTTGATCAAGAATTGCAGGCTTCGAGCCAAACTGAAGTTAACGCCATGCCTAGTGCTGTGAGTGCGAGCAAACCAGATACGGCGTCTGAGGAGAAACAACCGTTGTTTGTGCCAGTGGAACTCATCACTACAGCCCTCGGCATTGCTAACCATAGGCTGTCGCAATTTAAACGCGAGCGTCGTTATGTGGGTGCGTTAGGAAGCGAGGCAAACTTTCCCGAACAATTGGCGAAGCTTTCGATGGAGATTGTCAAGGCGGTCCATAGAGAAGCAGAAGCACAGCATATCGAAATTGAAGATGTAAAAATAAAGGAAGAACAAAGTGATTAGGAAGCTGACGAAGATTCTCCGATTCTCGATTACATTTTGACTCTGAAGTCATTTTTCCCGTTTTGGAAAATGCGTTTTACATCTATTTTTTTATTGACAAATAAGCCTTGCTTTGATACACTTTACAATCTCACGCGGGAGTAGCTCAGCGGTAGAGCTCCACCTTGCCAAGGTGGAGGTCGCGGGTTCAAGTCCCGTCTCCCGCCCCAGTTTTTAGGCGGCGTAGCCAAGTGGTAAGGCGGGGGTCTGCAAAACCCCTATTCATCGGTTCGATTCCGATCGCCGCCTCCATTTTGATATACGGGCGGTTAGCTCAGTTGGTTAGAGTACTTGCTCGACACGCAAGGGGTCGTAGGTTCAAATCCTATACCGCCCATCATATTAAGTTTTGTTGAAGAGCCGAAAGGCTCTTTTTTTATATGAGTGTTTACCTCGCCTCAAATTTCTTGGAGAAAAACCATGCTAAACTCAATTGAGCTTGAAAACGATCCGCTATACAAAATCAGGCATAGCGCGGCTCATGTCATGGCACAAGCAGTCGTGGAACTTTATCCCGATGCCAAGCTCGCCATCGGCCCACCCATTGAAAACAGATTTTACTACGATTTTGATTTGGGAACGGATGAAGATGGAACTCCACGTTCATTTTCGTTGGATGACCTTGCAAAAATTGAAAAACGTATGCGACAAATCGTCGCTGGCAATCACACGTTTACCTATCGTGAAGTTAGTGCTGATGAAGCGCGAGAGCTTTTCAAAGATCAGCCATACAAGTTAGAGTTAATCGATGGACTCATGCAAGGCAACACCGATGAATATGGAAACGAAACCGAGGAAAAGACGACCATTAGCACTTATCGGCACGATACCTTTGAGGACCTGTGTCGGGGACCGCACACTGAAAGCACGAGCAAAATTCCGCCTGACGCTTTCAAACTTTTAAGCACTTCCGGAGCGTATTGGCGAGGCGACGAAAATAATGCTATGCTTCAGCGCATTTATGGGACGGCTTGGCATAATAAAAAGGAACTTAAAGCGTATCTTCAAATGCTGGAAGAGGCGAAAAAACGTGACCATCGTAAGCTTGGTAGGGAACTAGAGATCTTTATTTTTGATGAGGAAGTTGGTCCCGGCTTGCCGCTATGGTTACCCAATGGGACAATCATCATCGAAGAGTTAGAAAAGCTGGCGAAAGAAATGGAGCTGAAAGCAGGCTATAAGCAGGTGCGGACCCCTCACCTGTGCAAAGATTCTCTCTTTCTTCGTAGTGGTCACTTGCCATATTATGCCGAGGACATGTACCCACCGATGGAAATGGAAGGTGTGCGTTACTATATCAAGCCCATGAACTGCCCCTTCCACCACAAGATCTTTGCCAGCAAAACCCGTAGTTACCGCGACCTTCCGTTGCGCCTCGCTGAATACGGGACCTGCTACCGTTTTGAACAGAGTGGCGAACTTTTTGGCTTGATGCGTGTTCGCTCAATGCAGATGAACGATGCTCACATCTATTGCTCAGAAGAGCAGTTTGAAGAAGAGTTTATGGGAGTGGTAGACCTATATATTTACTATTTTCGGTTATTCGGTATCGAGAAATATGTCATGCGGCTCTGCACACACCACAAAACGGGGCTTGGAAAAAAGTATATTGACAATGAACGGATGTGGCTGAAAACGGAAGAAATGGTTCGCAACGCAATGAAAAACGGCGGCGTGCCCTTCGTAGAAGCTCCCGATGAGGCCGCCTTTTATGGTCCTAAAATCGATGTGCAGATTTGGAGTGCCATCGGTCGCGAGTTCAGCTTTGCTACCAATCAGGTTGATTTCGCCGTTCCACCCCGATTTAATCTGAGCTTTATTAACCGGAAAGGTGAAGCTGAAACGCCGATATGCATCCACCGGGCCCCTCTCGGCACACACGAACGCACCATCGGTTTTCTCATTGAACATTATGCTGGCAAATTCCCGGTTTGGTGCTCACCGCAACACGTCCGTGTCATTCCTATCAAAGACAGCCACAATGACTACGCCCACAAACTGATCGAGCAGTTACAAGCGGCTGGCATCCGGTCTGAAGCAGATGTGAGTAATGAACGGATGAACGCAAAAATTCGTCAAGCCCAGTTGATGAAAGTTCCCTACATGCTTGTCGTTGGAGACAGGGAAGTCAACGATGGTAACGTTTCTCTCCGCAAACGAGACGGCTCACGCCAAAATGGCATGCCTCTCCAAGAATTTATCGTTTTAGTCCAAGACCGAATCGCCACCCGATCTGATCAACTATGATAAATTACACCCCCTTTTTCTACCCAATAGCAACTAACCGAGTTGTCTCGTTTTACTCGATAGTTAATGTGATGGAGAGATGTCATGAGGATCTTATCATATGAGTCTCATAGCGGTACTGCAGGCGATCTGCATTTTGCCAGAATAGAGTTTGGAAAGCTGAACCTCATCGTTGGCGATACCGGGACTGGTAAGACCAGACTACTTAACACAATATTCAATGGCGCAAAGCTAGCAGTGCGAAAAGGAGAATTCTATCGAGGTTCGTGGGATATGACATTCGAGCACGACGAGAAACGCTACCGATGGTACATTGAGACGGGTGTCGATGAAGGCGAAGACGCTAGGGTGATTAATGAACGTATCCTCAGAATTCAGGATGGCCAGGAGAAGGTAATAGTCGAAAGAGACACTGACTCGTTTGTCTTCGATGGGAAAGAGTTACCGAAGTTAGAACCTCGTGAATCTAGTATATCACTGTTACAAGAAGAGGATCTGATTAAGCCAATGTACGAGGGGCTTTCAGCCATCATGCGTCGCAATTTCTCTGGCCCCGACTTGACAAAAGAGGCTTTATCTCAGGTTGTGCCTCAGAAGCTGCTACGGAAAATCCAAAGGACGGAAGATTTCAATAAACTGTTTTCCTCTGGTTTAAACCTGAGTGGAAAACTTTACATACTGTCCCTTCATTTTGAGAGTATCTACAAACAAATATGCAGTCAGTTCATGTCTATATTCCCATTTGTCACACAAGTGAAAGTCCTTGATGCGGAGCACTTCGGCGTAGAATCTGCTGGTATAGTACCGGTCTTTGCTCTGAAGGAAAAGCACAGCGATGATTGGATTCCCGTGACCGAATTTTCAGCCGGCATGAGAAAAGTTCTGCTTATTCTCACCGATATATTCACTCTCCCTGTTGATGGTGGTGTGTACTTGCTTGATGAATATGAGAACTCACTTGGGATAAACGCCATCAATTTCTTTCCATCTGTGTTATTTGAGGTCGATAGTCCCAGTCAATTTATCCTCACGAGCCACCATCCTTACATTATCGGAAACGTCCCTGTCAAAAACTGGATCGTCTTTCACAGGAAAGGTGCAAACGTCCTCGTAAAACAAGGAAAAGAACTTCAGAATCGCTTTAGCAAGTCCAAGCAACAAGCGTTCATACAACTCATCAATGATCCATTTTACACCGAGGGCGTGGAATGAACATCCACATAGTTGTTGAAGGAGTTGTTGGAGAGAAAAAGGTTTATCAACACTGGATACCGTTAGTCAATCCAAATTTAAGCTACGTTCCACACATATCCGAAATTCAGGACAATCATTTTACAATCATAGCCGGAGGAGGATATCCTCATTATTACGAAGTCATTGATGCGGCGATTGATGATGTTAACACCCACGGCAATATCAATCGATTAGTTGTGGCGGTCGATTCAGAGGAGATGGCATTTGGCGAAAAGTATGCAGAGATAGATGCTCACCTGTCGAAGTCACACTGTATTGCAGAAATCCGAGTCGTGATTCAGCACTTTTGCCTTGAGACTTGGGCACTAGGCAACAGAATAGTCATCCGTCAAAACCCACAAGATCCGAGGTTGAGAGAATACAGAAGAGTCTATAATGTACGTAACGATGATCCGGAATTGCTCCCAGCCTACCCACCGGAGGAGCTTAACAGAGCACAATTCGCGAAGAAATATCTCCGTCGGGCATTGCAAGACAGGTACAGGAATCTAACCTATACAACTAGCAATCCCAATGCATT
>JADFGN010000281.1 GCA_022567695.1 Candidatus Poribacteria bacterium
GCATCTTAATTCACCTCCTTTATTTTTTCAATTTTGTCACAATGAGTCTAACCGATCTGCATTCAATTGTCAAGCTCTATCGGAAATTTCACATTATCAGTGTCCGCAATTTCACACATTTTGTCATCTTGATCACAGCGAAAGATCTTGTTTTTGCCGTACCTAAAGATTCTTCACGAAGCCTGTCCGTAGCCTGTCCGCGAACGCAGTGAAGGAAGCGCAGCGAAGGGTCCAGAATGACATTCTGCGAATCATTGATTATTGGAAGGCTTTATTTCTTTCGTGGGAAAACCAGAAAAGCATCCGCGATCGGTCTTCCTGAGTTAGGAGGGGTGGGCCGAATTCGGCGATTTCCACGCGCTGTTTTTTCTTTACGAGGTTGCAACAAGCGTGTGCTGACAATTTCCCCATCGATGATCATCATGGTTGACCCACCCCCATCCAGATTGAGTGCGTCCCTAGCTCCCCACTCTGCCAGCAGTTCTGCCAGCCGGGATAGCTTGACGCCTCTTCTCACTTTGGGGTTTGCATCGGAGATTGTTACAAATATTAACGATTTATCCGGTTTAATCCCCACCGCGGTTCTGGGGTGCCACCAACCGTAGAAAGATCGATCAAAACCCTCCCCATCCTGTTCGTCTGATGTCATGGAAACCCCGTCGCGAAGCAACAATGGGCCTCCGCTAATGATGTGTTCTGCCGCTTCCCAGTACCCTTGATGTTCGATTTGGTCAGGGAAAACTATCTCCCGGATGCAGATTTTGTCTCCAACTGATACATGAACCAGTAGCCAATCTCGCTTCTTCCCATTCGCGGAAAGAACATAGCCATCATCAGGAATCCGGCTGCTACCCTGCCTATCACGAATCTCAACAATATGGTTGTTTCTCACGATCAGTTCCAAACCGTCCGGATCGGTCAATGTCACTGGGTGAAAAATTGGGCGGTAGAGAATTAACTCATCCGCAATTCGCCCCCGGTTGATACCGCTAATTGTAAGGGTTTTGCCAGAAGGTAGAACAAGCTCAACCCTCAGTTCAATCCGATCAATCATCGCCAACATTTGGTTATCCACTGTCGATAGTGCAATTGCAGCACGTCCCTGTTCAGGTTCGCTCATCCATTCTCCGTTAATCTTCAACGCGCCCACGGATTCACCGCGAAACGTGCTCGCCATCTCGAAATAGCCGCCATTGATTGCCGCCAGTGCTTTGTGCCGCCGCGCCAACGAGACGAGTGACTCTGTACCGATTCCCATGTCCAATGCACGGTAAGGGCGGACGATTGCTGCATCAGGAGAGATTTCAAGGATATTCATGAGCACGCCGCGTTTAATCTGACGGTGCTTTATCCCCGGTGCAATTTGGACCGTCACATCGTATCGAGACAGGCTCATGTGCGATCTAAGTAGTGTGGTAATTCGTTTGACACGGACAGATCGCCCTGCCCAGGTGCCTGCAAAAAAGATTAGCAAACATCCTAAAGTGATAAAGATTCGGCGATGGCGTTTAATGAAATGTATAGTGTAGAACGTGAGGCGTGAAATGTGGGGCGTGATTGGCATGTAAGTCACACGAAGATTATCGAAAACTCCTTGCCCTATGACTTCATTGAGTTTGCATCGTAACTGTTCATGATGGGAGAGTGAGGCTCCTGCCGAACTAAGGCTCCGCGGGAGCGTCGCCCTCCCAGCACATTCCCGGAAATTCGCTTCATGAATTGGTATAATTACCACTATGATTTAATACGCGCTTTGACCGTTCCTCCCACTCATCGCAGGTGGCGTGGGTTCGTTGAATGGAAGCACCAATGTATTTCGTTGGATGGTGTAGGATTTGCCTTTGTTTATCCGTCAGCTTTTCGAGGAAGGGCTGCAACGTTTCGTCTTCCCACAGCAGTTCAACCAAAGAACGCTTCGTTTGATGCGCTTGAGCGACGAGTGTGCGGGTGTAGTCATAGGCATCAGGCAACCCGTAATATGCCATCAAAAGATAGATCGGTTCCGCGATAATCTCATTTGCGCTGCTTTCAAGATTGTGTTGCATTCGCTCCGATTTTACATCCATCTCTGCTAGGGCGCGGTTGAGTCGATAAATGGAGTAATCGAATGCCGTGAACAACTCCGTCAGAAAGCGGCTCGACGCCGAATTGGTGAGGTCGCGTTGGTGCTCAAGAATGCCATCCATCAATACGGTAATCATTCGCGGCATATACGCTTTCCACATACTTTTAACATTTTCAAATGCCTCTGGATTGACCTTGTGAGGCATGGTCGATGATCCGACCAACTGTGGGTCATACTTTCTTCCGACCTCCGCAATCTCCGTACGATAGAGATGCCGCATGTCGTCTGCGAAGTTTGCAAGAATGGTGTAGGTTGACGTGATTGCGTAAGCCAGATCGGTGATAAATTCCGGCTCGACACATTGCGTTGAGGTATGGGTATCCGATGCCTTCAAACCCAGTTGTGAAAGGAGTTCCGCTTCGATTTGCTCTGGATTGTCGGTAATCAGCGCAAGCCCGTTGAACGCGCCAACTGCACCGGAGAATTGCCCACGGAGGTTGCGGCTCGTTTGATCAATTAACTCAATTCGGTTCCCGATTCGGCTCACGTAGAGTGCAATAGCATAACCGAACGTAATCGGTTCTGCGTGCTGTCCATGTGTGCGCCCAATCTGAACGGTTTCGGCATGGTTGCGTGCAAGTTGGATAAGCCGATTTTCAAATTCAATTAGATCTGGAAGAATAACTTCCTGCGTCAAATCCTTGAAGCGCAACGTTGTGGCTGTGTCAAGGATGTCTGCGGACGTAGCGAAAAGGTGAATGTAAGGTTGCGCCTCGGGGCTGATTTTCCGTTTAATCACGTTTACCAACGAACGGATGTTGTGGCGAATACGAGACTGCTCCTCGTAGACTTCTGTGGCTGTTACCTCCTCTACTGCCCGCTCAACCTCATCCGCGATTTCATGTGAGCATATGCCGTGCTTGGCGAGCGTCCGAACGAGCGCAACTTCCACTTTAGCTTGATATTTAACATAACCCGCTTCGGAGACATAGGGCATAAGCTTCTTCATAACAGCTTCGTTACCGCCGTAGTATCGAAAATCGAGTGGACTGACGGCTTCGTAGAGTTCCATAATTTCAGCTTCCTCCTGAATTAACTGAACTTTATTGCCTCGTGAAAATCATACCGAGAAAATTAGCGTCTGGACCTGATTTCCGGCAAGCCATCACTGTTCCGATCCAGCCAGTGCCAATTCACTCGCTTCCAACATCATCGTTGCAAACATCATGAGGTCTGCCTGAAAATCCTCGGTAAAATCCTCCGCAACTTTAGCTTGGGCAAATCGCTTGAACACACTCTCTAATGCTCGCGTCCATTCTTCTGACTTCCCTTGGGCTTCGGCCTTTTCTTTCATCTGGTGGAGAATTTTCACTTTAGCGGCTTCTTCTCGTTCTGCTTGCACTTCCCGAATGGATTTGTCAAAGGTAATTCGAAGTGTTTCAACAATATGGTATGCCATCGATCGGTTATATTTCTTGGCATCCCGTTTTGTGCCTTCATAAACATCAAGCGGTAGCAATAGGCTAATCTGTTTTTTTAGTGAATTCTTAGGTTGCCGATATTCCTTCATTTTATATTTTAGATAAAAGTAATACTATTATGTTTGGCATTATCATATTGAATAAACCTAAACTGTCATACTTAATGATTTCCATTGTTTCCAGTTATGATTTACCGTCTAAAATTTCGCTACTTTGAGAATCGGTAAATTATATCATATCTTTCCGAAAATTCAAGACAATTAACTTATATGTCATCCATATTCAACTTATACCTGTTTTCATGCCATTCATACTGGCTCAATAATTATATCGGTTATAACTCAAGTCCAAGATATGCTTTCTACAGTCTTTTGCAAATCCTGCTCAGTTGGCATTGTATAAATTGCGGTTGTATTAATACTGGAGTGCCCTAATATTTTGGCAACTCTATCAATAGGTTGCCCAGCATCAATAAGATTTTTTGCGCAGGTATGTCTAAGTATATGCGGAGATACATGCCTTAATTTTGCACTATAGGCATATTTTTTAATAATATAGCGAACTCCTCGATCGGTCAACGGCATGCGCTTTTGACCATAAAACAGAAACCGATTTTCATCAAGTGGTGTGCCAGCAACGAGTATCGAATTCCTCTCTTCCAAATATTTGAAATACTCCTTTAGGACGCCTATGACTGTTGAATTTAATGGTACGCTTCGCCGCTTTGTGCCTTTTCCTTGTCGGACAATTATAGTATTACTATCCTTAGATAAGGATATATCAGAAATCCGAAGATTACAGAGTTCACTAATTCGTATTCCGGTATGGAGTAGCATCGTAACGATTGCCAAATTTCGCATATTTCCTGTTTTACGAACTGCTCTTAACAGTGCGAGTTGTTCTTTACGTTCTAAAGCTCGCGGACCTAGGGGTTCTTCAGCAACAGGTCGTATACCTTCAACAGGATTACTGGGAATGCGTCCTTCTTTTTGTGCCCATTGGCAAAAACTTGAGATGCTAATCAAGGAGCGATTGATTGTTGATGGTTTTTTGCCTTGCCCAAGCATGGTATTGCGGTAATCACCAACATCTAACGGTGTGATATTCTGCGGTAGAAGGGCATCACCAGTTGAGTTATTAAACCACCGTGCAAACAAACGGAGGTCTGTGGTGTAAGCTTGGATAGTCTTTTCAGACTTATCCTGATCATAAAGATAATCCCGGTAGTCTTGTAACAATTCATTCAATTTTTTCACCATCCTTATCGGACATTTTTTTTGAGAAAAGTCTTTTAAGCATTCTCATTTTAAATTTCATAGAATTAAAAAATGCGGGAATCTGTTTGTATATCTGGATTCCAGCTAACTTTGGTGAGAAGTAGATTCACGAACAGGATTTACATTTATAGATAGAAAACGCAAAAACCTTACGTAAGTTTCACTTATCGGACATTTTAGCCCTGTTTTTCGTCCGATAAGAATACTTATCGGACATTCAGGAAGCATGATATTATTGGTTGGTAGGCAACACTATTACCGATGGTCACGGCCAAAAATTGTACATAGGCCTGCGAGTTACCACGCTGATGAGACTCCATATCCCACCGACGGTAAAATCTCCCAGCATGAGTCCGATGGCGAACATCACCAGTTGTTGAGATGTTTTTTGCCCCCCGATCTTCAGCACGCTCCACTTAACGATTGAACTCACCAGCATACAACTCCAAAGGTATCGCATCCCCCAGTCGCTGGAGACAACAAACCCAATCGGGTGAAACGGCCACCAGAAGAATCGGGTTCGCATGAACATCAACAACGTAGAAAACAGCAAGCCGACGACGATGCCACCGGTGGCGTAATAGTCCGCCTCCGTCGGATTATAGAGCCATCGCTGGAGTCCATTGAAAACGCGCCAACCAAACCCCAATGCCCAACTGCTCCCGCCACTGGTATTTAGCGCGCCATATTTGTAAAAGATATGGAGAATCACCCAAAATACCATAATGGCGCCAAAAGCTGACACGCCAAGCAACGCAAAGAAAAGGCGGCGTGGATTGACATTGGAACGCTCCGACAGTTTGAAGCCTTCCAGTTGATGTGGCATGGGGTTAGAGGTGTAGCTTCGATTAAACCATCTGTAGAGTGTCAACGCAACAAGATTGTTCGCTCCAAGTGCACGAGTGCCAAATGTATCTACGAGGATGTGGTGATTGGGCATGTTCTCCATGGCATGCACCGGAAACCCCTGCTCTGCTCGCATTCGCGTAATCACGAGTACAATAATAAAGTATATGCCGAAAAACGGTGGAATGAGCCAGGGTGACATACCGATCTGTTGAGAGAAAGTCGCGAGGAAACCGAGTCCGATGATGATTCCTAAAACGGCGGAACGGTAGCGAATAGGCTCACCTTCGTCCACGGCCGAGGGGTGTATTACTGCTCGAATCACTTCCTTGAAATGTCGCATGTTGAGAACGAGGATGGATAGAAAGATGCCGATAGCCGCGCCGAAGCATTGCCGGTTGATGTACGGAAATCCTGGCAAGCTGTTTAAGCCCAGCGCACTCGACAATACCAGTTCGGCTTTGTAAAAAATAAAGAAAAACCAACTCGAAAACGACAGATCTAGCGGCATCAGCAATCCAAGACCGATGACAAACGGATAATACGACATGCTGATTCCGCCGATGGCATTCCACGGTTTGTCAGTAAAAAGGTGACCGAATCCGCGCCACCCTCCGATACGTTTCACAGGGATAGTTGGAATATTCGGAAAGAGGAAACTAACTCCGTTGATAATCGCAATAGAAGCGGAGATGCCAAACCCAACCCATGCCATCCGATGAGAAAAGAGGTGACCAATGTTGTGCGTGATCTGAAAAGCAATCTGTGTGATTGGATAGGCGAGACGCTCACGTTCTACCCACTGCTTTCGCAGGATGACATTGACACACAGCATGACAAGGACCAAGATGGTCATGAACGCAGACCAAAAGAGCGTCGGAACAAGCCAGGCTTTAATATGTGTCATGGTGTAGAGCGTTGACTCGCCTGTATAGTATCCGACCAGTGCATCTCGATCGCTGACAACAAGCCAGGACGGCAGATGGTCCCAGAAAAGCTCCTTCCACTCGTTTTCGGGTGTGGCAAACCAAAAGGCGTGACCGACAGTGGTCACAAGGATGGTCATCAATGTAATTGACGGGAAAGCACACGCAACGCTCAAAAGAATATAAATCGTGAGGAGTTCTGCGTTATCGAACAATCTCACATGAGCAACAGCTTTGACCACAACGTTGACCAAGACGAGGATAAACACTGTGAACACGACGTTATAAAATGGCACGGCGTACGTATTCAATCCATAGCCGACGAGCCCAACTTCGCCAGCGATAATCCAATAAAAGCTTGGCGGGATGAGGGCAATAGTAACGATAATCGACTTCCCCGTAATGCCGTGAGATTCCAAGTCTTCCTCCTGCTTTCGTTCAAAGGGCATCAGACAGATACGCTACGGCATCGGTCCGGTCATACTGCGCGTGTAGATAGTCGTGAGAGTCAATCGTAACACGATACTTGTGGTGGTCTTCGTGGAAGATTGGGTTGAATGATTTTTCGCCTTTCCGGTGTAAGAC
Organism: Candidatus Poribacteria bacterium; assembly: GCA_022567695.1. Lineage (GTDB taxonomy): Bacteria > Poribacteria > WGA-4E > WGA-4E > PCPOR2b > JADFGN01. The sequence goes on from JADFGN010000281.1 coordinate 7,181, forward strand.
GTTCTAACAATGCTTCGGAGTGTGGATAGTCGAACCGCTCGCGGACGAATTTCGGCGAGTAACGATAGATAACCGTACGACGGTATCCGGGATTGGTTCGTTCCGCAGAGCCATGCGTAATCGCGTCGGTAAAAAACAGTACGTCTCCCGCCTTCAGGTACATCTCTTTCGTGGCAAAGGCTGTGCCTGCTGGCTTACCGCTCACACCATCGTAAACCAATCCTTTTCCGTCTTTTTCCAAGCGAGGATGAATTTCGGTGCATTTATGGCTACCGGGAATCAGAACCGGCGGGCCATCGCCGGGGCCAATATCGTTGAGTGCCATAAACACGTTAATTTGACCGACTAACCATTCGCCGGTGTTGGCCTGCCGAAACGTTAAATAACTGAGCGGGACGTGACCGCCGCAGTGGATGTGGATGTAACCGCCAGGGCCGCGAACGTTGAGGAAGTTTTCGTGGATGGAAAGACCGTTTACCTCGGAATGGATGTACTTCTTGGCAAGGTCAATCCAAGCCGGATGGTCGATGAGCGTCTCAAAAACCTGTCCTCCCTCGATGATGTTCTGAAAGTTGACTCCATTTTCGATATTGTAGGTGTGCGTCTCAATATTACCCATCCAACGCGGTTTTCGTTGCGAGTCGTCATTTTCCGCCCACGGCTCGTTTACGTAAGACCAATGGTCGTCTATCCATCGGTTTATCTCATTCAAATTCGCTTCCGAGATTGCATTTTCTAAAACTAGATAACCTTGCAGGTCAAAGAGATAATCCCGTATGTCTTCGCTCATTCATTTACTCCTTGCACTTTTCGTGATGTACCAAACGATATCGTCAAACAGCGGTTAGGTGCGTTACTTACGAATGTGAGAGATTATAGCATGTGGACAGAAAAAGGGAAAAGAATTTCGTGCACCTCATGCAACTTGTTCTGATGCTCCGCATTGGAATACCCTCGCCGATGCCCTGCGTCGAAACTAGCGCAACGCCTTGTTGAAATTATCCATAGATCTCCTTGCAAAAGTATGATAAAATTCTGTGCCATTACGGATGAGTTGCGCAACCATACACATTGTTTTAACCGTCACTTAAACAAAAAAGGAATCGTTCAATGAAAAAAATAGCGACAAGTTTTGTCTGTTTCTGTCTGTTTTCAGCTTTGACATGGGGAGATGAATCTCCAAAAGATTTCCAAAAGTATTGGCCTACATGGCGTGGACCTAACGCGACGGGAACAGCACCACATGGCAATCCGCCGATTGAGTGGAATGAAAATAAGAACATCCGATGGAAAGTCAACATCCCCGGCAAAGGCAGTTCATCCCCGATTGTGTGGGGCGAAATCGTTTTTGTCACGACCGCGATTCCCGTTGAGCAAGGAGCAACGGAGGAAGCTCAACCACCAGACCGACGTCAGAGACGAAGAAGACGGGGACAACCGACACAAGTTCACAAATTCGACATCCTTGCGATCAACCGCCATGATGGTAAAATCAGATGGCAGCGGACAGCGGACCAACAGATTCCGCACGAAGGAACTCACGCCGAAGCGAGTTGGGCGTCGAATTCACCGATTACCGATGGTGAGCATGTTTATGCCTATTTCGGCTCTCGCGGGTTGTATTGCTATGATATGCAGGGAAATGAGAAATGGAAAAAAGACCTTGGGAACATGAGAACCCGAAACAGCTTTGGCGAGGGGAGTTCACCCACGCTGTACGGCGACACAATCGTCATCAACTGGGACCACGAAGGTCAATCGTTCATCATTGCACTTGACAAGAAAACAGGTGAAGAACGCTGGAAGATTGCCCGGGATGAAGTTACGTCATGGTCGACCCCTATCGTTGTCAATCACGGTGGCTTGCCCCAGGTCATCGCCAATGCGACCGGTCACACACGTGGCTATGACTTAGCGACCGGGAATGTTATCTGGGAAAGCGTGGGTATGGTTGCCAATGTGATTCCATCACCGGTGACAGCCGACGGCATTGTCTACGTTACCAGTGGACATCGGGGTAGCGCTTTGCAAGCTATCCGCCTGGCTGATGCAAAAGGTGACATCACGGACTCGGATGCGATTGTCTGGGAATATGACAGGGATACCCCCTACGTCCCTTCACCGCTGCTGTACGGCAATACGCTCTATTTCCTGAAACGCAACAACCCAATTCTCTCCTGTTTCAACGCGAAGACGGGACAGGCCTACTATGGGCCGCAGCGTTTGGAAGGTCTAGCGGAGATTTATGCGTCTCCAGTTGGGGCAAGCAATCGTGTTTACCTCGCCGATCGAGATGGCAACACACTCGTCATCAAACACGGTGCGACCTTTGAGGTACTCGCCCAAAACGTACTCGACGATGGTTTTGATGCTTCACCAGCAATTGTCGATCAGGAGATCTACCTGCGTGGGCGAAAATATCTTTACTGCATTTCATCAAATTAACATGGATGCTATCGACTTCAACGAACTCATCAAAGTGAGGAAGGGATTATGGACATTTTGCGAATTTGTCTTTGGTCTGGACCACG
>JADFGN010000282.1 GCA_022567695.1 Candidatus Poribacteria bacterium
TGTCATATTTTCTCTTCATCACAACTTGGGTTAAATATAGTTTCCCGTTTTATCAATATAGCCCTGTCTGCCGTCAACGACGACCAATGCCAAACCGTCGGAAAAATTCTCAGCCCAATCAAACTGAAGTGCGATGATAAACTGCCCTGTTGCATTGATATAACCAAATTTTCCGTCAATCTCCACTAACGCCAAACCTTCAGAGAAGTTCGCCGCATCATCGAACTGTGGTTTAATCATGACCCCACCCCGTTTGTTAATATAGCCCCGTTTTCCCTTGATTTCAACTGATGCGAGTCCTTCGGAAAAGCGATCTGCCCATCTAAATTGGGGGTCGATGACCATGTTCCCATATCGATCGATATATCCGCATTTTGTGCTAAGTCCAACATGAGCCCTAACACATGCCAGCCCTTCAGAAAAGTTGAACGCCGATTCAAACTGAGGTTCGATGACAATTTCCCCAGTCCGATCAATAAATCCATATTTTGTTCCAGCGGTCATGGCGTTGCGGATAAACCCAAACTTAAAAATGCTTAGTAGATAGGTCGCATAAATCAGATAGCTTTTTGCCTTTTTTGGGGTTGCCACAGCACTGGAAAGTGAGGTGGTTTCAACGCCTGCGAGGCCTTCAGAAAAATCTGAAGCGTTATTAAATATCGGTGGAATGACCTGTTTTCCTGTCTTGTCAATATATCCCCATCGTTCTCCAACCTTTACCCGCGCAAGTCCTTCAGAAAAAGGAGCGGCGTTGTCAAACTGCGGTTCGATGATAAATTCGCCTGTTTTGTCGATATAACCCCACTCGCCGCCAACCTTCTCCAGTCTCTTGTAGTCAGGCAGTTGCTTTTCCGCTTGTGTCCTGCCCTTGATGTAAACGTCAAGGGCGTCGTCATCCTTCTCGACAAAGTAGGTGTGTTCATTCAGCGGATCGGTTATGGTCCACTCACTGCCTCGCTCGACAACCTCAACTAAAGTATTCTGCGGAAGGGCTATGCCAGTATATTCAAATTGTTGCCGTAAACCACTCGGGATGACCCCTTTGTCCAAATCCGGTTGGAATGTCGATTCAGTTTGAAACAGCGATCGGTTGACCACATAAACTGCCGCTAATCCTTCGGTAAAATCAAACGCCGCCTCAAATTGCAAACCGATTACAATTTTTCCTGACGGATCGATATACCCGCATTCATCCTCAATCCTTACATTTGCAAGCCCATCGGAAAAGCGGCCAGCGTCATTAAACTGCGGCTCAATAACAATGTTTGCGTTTCTGTCAATGTAACCCCATTTGCCGTTATGAAAAATGGGAAATCGTTCGGCTGATGTCATCGCCGATCTCCTTGTTGATGGTGAATGTGTCACATTGGCGAACCCTTCGTTTCAATATGCTTCGATGTTATTTTAGCATGATTTCTGAAGAGAAGGATAGGAAAATTCCCTCAATCGTTTTTTCGGTTGAGATAGAGGCGGCTTTCTGCTAAAATATATCGAGTTTTTACATCCGAAACTTCAAGCTAGGTGTGGAATACCTAATCTCATTTGCATCAGATTGTTAGTATATGTATAATTCTAAATCACTTGTTCAGGAGAACAACGGTGAGAAAACTGAATCCCTCCAACACACATTGGATCGCGTTTACGATTTCACTCATAGTTGCATTCAACTTCGTCGGTTGTGCAGCATTGAATGAAGCACAGCAAAAAAGGCAGGAAAGAATAAAAAAACAGCAGAAGGATCGCTACTTAACCCTCGAACGTCCTGATGCCCAAATCAGAGCTTCGCCCGACGGCTTAAAGATTGAAAGCGATCACTACATTTTAACCTTTGCCGACGATCTGCTCAAACACAAGGATTTCGATGAAATCAGCGAGCGTCAAGATATGGGACGCGGCGCTTTAGTATTTATGGAGAGCCTTTATAAGTATGTTCATGATCTTTTTGGCTTTGAACCACCCAAGCGGATTCGGACCATACTCCATCAGACCTATAAAGGCACCACCCGGCTTGCAACGACACAGATTCAGTATAAAAGGAGTTATCAGAACGGAGAAATTCTCAAAGTTGTTACCGGAATCGAGATGAATTTTCCGCTGGAAATGTACAACCAAAAAGATGTTAGAGCCCATGAACTCACCCACGCTTTCACGAACATTTATTTACTTCCAACGTGGTTTGCCGAAGGGATTGCCGTTTTGGTCCAAGTTGAGTATGCCAAAGGAAAATCCCACGGCAAGGTCGATCTCTACGATGACTTAAAACTTGATGCGGATGGCATCAACGCCGCTCAAACGTGGAGGGGGCATACTGATGCAATCGGTGCTGCAACTTCGAGTTGGAGTTACAACTACTCATATTCTATTGTTTCAGAATTGCACAAGCGATTTGGTGAAGATTTCTACCCCGAACTATTTCGCCTCATTGAGGAAGATAAACTTCACCAAAGGCTTCCCGGAGCAATGAGTACAAGCATGCTGATTTACTACATGGGTCAAGCGGCTGGACAAGACCTTGTTCCATTTTTTCAAGATCTCAAATTTCAAACTCGTCGATTGACAAGAGGCGAAATTATTAAAGTCATCAAGCAAGCAACTGAATAACAAAGAGAGGTATCTTATGACGCGGTTACAGATTTCCTGTTTCTTTCTTGGACTCGGTTTCATCTCCGTCTGTGGCTGTGCGGTATTAAAAGGCATCTCCGCCGGACAGGAATGGAGCAGTAATTATTCCTTAATGCAAGGGGTGGAGGCAAACGATCCCGCGATCATCGACGGGGATGTCGGAACAGTTGGGCAGTCTCAGTATCTCGAAGGTTCGGGAGACACGATTCGCGATTTTAATGCGCCGTCTGAGTCAATTGTGTTCCTCCCCGAAGCTAAATCCATTCACCGCATCGTGATATACTCGTCAAACCTTGTGTGGTTTGATCTTTGGGTAATGGACGCACAAAGCAGGTGGGAGAAATTTCAAGAAATCAAAGGAAATAAAAAGCCAGTCATCGATCTTCGACTGAATAGAACTCTCAATACAACAGGCATTAAAATTAAGGTGCGTCGTACATCAGATGATGCGGAGATGCGGCGGAAAAACGTCGAGCGGGTAGGGGGCTATCGGATTTATAAGGGAAGGACTCGCGCCCCTGCAAAGATCGCGGAAATTGAACTGTATGGGTTCGTCACGAAAGGTGATAAGATGGACGATCCGTATGGGGAAACGCAAAATTAGAGCAAGTTGAGCCGCCGTATTTTGATGAGGAAAACGAGGTGATTGCGCAAGGATATGGCATTACCTGTGCTCTCAAAATAGAAACCGATACATCGGTTGGTCTAAGGTGATGCCCAGCAAACTCCAAAATGTCCCGATGAGAAATTCACCGAGTACCATCCCAAGAAAGAAGGGAATTGCTGCTCTATGCCAACGGATGCCGCCGTACTTGAGAACAATCCATTTCAGTAGCCACCCAATGAAGATTGAGCCAATCATCGGGTTAATCGCCCAGCTTCCCGAAATGGCGTATCCGACTGGATGGAGACTCCACCACAAAAAACGCATCCGCATTCCTGCCAGCAGAAGGGTGAGTCCAAAGCCCAAACCGGTAAATCCGATTGCCGGGAGATCTGGCGGTGCATTGTAATTTAACCAGCTTTCTAACCTATTGAAAGATTCCCTAGCAAACCCAGACGGACCACCCTCCCAGTATCCAAGCGAGAGAAATGCCCAAAAAGATGAAACTGCCCCTAATGCAGAAGCAAACAGCATGAGGACGGCAAAGCGGCGTAAAGGGATTCGTGCTCTCTCCGCAAGCTTGAAACCCTCCAGTTGATGCGGCATGGCATGTGATCGGTGGGCGCGATTGAGGAAATAGAGGTAGGAAAAACCGGTCAAATTGGCTGCGCCGAGACTCCTCACGCCAAACATGCGGGGCAACATTTCGTCAGGGCCGATGAAGTGGAGGTCGTGGACGGGCGATCCAAGTTCCGCGCGGAGTCGGGTGATCGCGATTGAAATTGCAAACCAAATCGCGAAGAATAGGGCAACAACTCCGGGCGACATTCCCATTTTGGTACAGAAGCCCCCGATGAATGCCAGTCCAAGAATGAGCCCGATTATTGCGAGACGATAGGAAATGGGTTCATCAGCAGGTCTTTCCCAGATGAAGAGTCGTTTCGCGACTTGCTTCAAATGTCGGCGACTCATCCAGAGCGCAACAACGCAAAGTCCAAGATATGCCCCGTGCGATTGCTCTGCCTCGTAAGGGAAACGAGGAAGTGCACGCCATCCCATTATGCCGCCGAGAAGACGTTCCACCCGCCAGATGAGCCAGAATGCCCAGCATGAAAATGAGAGGTCTAGTGGGATGAAAAATGATAGCCCGACGGCAAAGGGAAAGACGGCGATTGGACTCCAACCGATTGCATTCCAGGGGCGTTCAGTGAAAATCTGGCGGAGATCGTAGAGTTTTCCACCAAGACTTGGGACAACCGGAAACAGGAAGTTGAGTCCGTTGATGACGTCGATAGTTATCCCGATGCCCAAGCCGAGCCACATCCATGGCGTTCCGAAGAACTTGCCTTGCGACTGTGTCATCTCAAGTGGGAGTTGAATAATCGGGTAACTGAGACGTTCTGATTCAACCCACTGTTTTCGTAAAATAATGTTGATGCACAGCATCACAAGGTGAATCGCAACGATAAACGCACTCCACCAAAGGACAACGGGTAGCCATGCCCGAAAAATCACAGAAGTGTAAAATGTTGAAACACCTCGATAGTAGCCTTCGAGGATATGCTTATCACTAACCACCAACCATTGTGGGATATGACGATGGAAAAGCCCCGCCCAGTCGTTCTCTGGCGAGGCAAACCAATGCGCGTGACCGGGCAACGCGATAAGGACCAAGAGCCGATCTACTCCCGCAAGTCCTGAACCAACGGAAACGCAGGTGTAAATGACCAGTAACTCAGCGCGATTCAACGTTGGGATGTGGTTGGTGAACTCTCTGCCCTTCCGTAATACAACGCTAAGACACAACAGAACCAATGTCGTGAATATTGCGTTGAAAAACAGCGAAACCTGCGTTGGACTTGTGCCGACCCGCAATGTGGAAGCAACGACCCACCAGCAGTTCAGTGGAACGAGGAAAAAAATCAAGACAATGGTGAGGGGGCGAATTGGGTCGGTGGTAGAGGTATGGGTATGTTTCACAGTTTATTCGTAATGGGCAAAGTCAAATGTCTTGAGCAGCTCATCCGTATCATTGACCGCGATTGAAAGTCGAAACAGAGACTGTATCCGTACGCATTCCGCAGAAATCTTACTTTAGCATACAAACCGTGAGGCGTCAATAAGAAAAGCGAGCGTCTTGCCTTTACAGTTGAAAAGCGAGATGCTATACTAGCAGGAGATTTTTTTGAAGGAGGACTTATGATGAAATTTCTAATCTATCCGGCAGTTGATGAACAGGCATTTCAAGAGATCCAATCCGTTTCCAGTGAAGTTGAAGTGCTAAATGTTAAAGAGGAAGCGGAAGCGTTTGAGGTCATTGGCGAGGTGGAGGGCATGTACGGTAGGATTACTTCACCGATGCTAGAGCGGGCAAAAAAACTCCGCTGGATCCAAACACCGATGGCAGGGCTCGAACATTACATGTTCCCTGAATTGATCGAGAGTGATGTCACTTTATCTAACATGCAAGGCATCTACAGCGATTCGATTGCAGACCATGTAATGGGCTACATCTTGATGTTTGCGCGAGGGCTTCATATCTACTTGCGGCGGCAACTTGACGGGAAGTGGCAAAGCGGTGTACCTGTCATGCATCTTGCCGATCAAACCCTTGGTGTCATTGGACTTGGTGGGATTGGTACGGCACTGGCGAAACGCGGGGCAGCGGCGGAGATGCGAGTCATTGCAACCGATGCGGTCAGACGGGAAAAGCCAGATTTTGTCGAGGCGTTGTGGGGCAACGATCAATTGGCAGCCCTCTTAAAAGCATCCGATTTTGTTGTCAGTTGCGTGCCACATACCCCCGACACGGTTAAACTCATTGGGGCAGAGCAACTTAAACAGATGAAGAAAACAGCGTATCTGATCAACATTTCGAGAGGTGTTGTCGTAGACCTCGCAGCCTTGACAACGGCTCTACAGAACGGTGAAATCGCTGGGGCGGGGCTTGATGTATTTGAGACAGAACCTCTGCCAGCGGATAGTCCGCTTTGGGGCATGGAAAACGTAATCATCACGCCGCATACAGCGGGAGTTGCACCTCACACGGTGAACCGACGTATCGAAGTCGTGAAAGAGAATCTCCGTCGATTTGTCTCTGGTGAACCGTTGCGGAGTGTGGTGGATAAGCGGCGATGGTGCTAAAAATTGAGGTTGAACAATTCAGCATCGAATCATTAGTTTAATGGCGTTTTATCAGTTTCAGTTACACGAGTTTTTCAGTTAGCACGTAGAGCGGGCAGCCTGCCCGTTGCCAAACCGCGCCGATAAGAGAACAAGCTGGATGAGCGCCTACTCTACTTTTGACCCGTAAGCGAAAAACTCGTATCAGTTAGATTTTCAAGTATCATTTCAGTTGGATCTTTGATCGGCAGAATTCCCTCGCGTATTGATAAAGGGTCTTCCCGTTCCTTCTCAGAGAACTCAAACCGACTCAGTAGGTCTCTAATCAGACGGCGTGTTTGTTCGAGGCTCGATCTGATTTCGTCGCTGAATCCGCGCATGCCTTCCAGCGTTTCGGTTGCATCTTTGAATCCTTTATCGACCGCTTGGTGTATCTTGCTCATGAAGCCATCAAGAACGCTATCCCGAGCTACGGCTCCATCAGTTTCGAGTGCCGCGCCTTCATACCGACTATAGACGGTGATTGACAGTTCATAAATTGATGATGCTGTTCCTTCGACGGAGGTGTCCGATCCGGACAGTCGATCGCTTTGATTGGCTGAAAATCCAAACTGCTCCTCAACGCGAAACGTGATTTTTTCAATAAGCAGGTAAGAACTATACTGTTGGCTTGCCTGCAGGTCAAAGCGATCTTGTCCATTACCGCTTTGCAACTGCTGGAATTGGCTGGTGTCCTCTTGAATGACGAGCCGTTCGTATGACAACGCTTGTTGGCGAGAGAATCCAAGGGCTGTCCGACGTGAGCCGGAAGCATCTCTCCTTTCGGACAATATGCCCATCTGTTCGCTAGTCCGTATATCCAGCCGATCATAGCTCAACGTGCTCTGCCGCCCCAAAAAAGATGAGATACTGTTCGGCGAAATCTGGCTTATTCCGTTGATCATTATGGAACTCCTTTGTCTGGTGTTCTAACACTCGATATGTTAGTATTTCGTAGGCTACATTGCGAACTAAAACGTGGATAAAGATATTGAAAGTTGAGGCTTGGGATGGTATCAAATCTATCGGGTATTTTCTCTATAAAGTTTAGCAAAATACAATGACGTTCATCCCCGATAATTGTTATAAGCATTGCCACTAATGCCATAATAAAGAGGATAAAGATAACCGTTCAGAAGCTGTGGAGCCTCGCAGTTCAGCCGAAGCCCCACCCTCCCATCTGAGCGGTTACAGGAAAAGAACTCACGGAAATTTGAAAGGAGAGCCCCGTCATGTTCACCGAAAAACGATCTTACCCTCCGAAGAAACGTATATTGCGTCCAACGACTCGCCGTTTTTCACGCCGGACGTTTATTAAAGGCACAGCAGGGGTTGCGGCTTCCGCCCTTATCACCGATCGGTTTGCACCGTCTAGCCAAGCTGCTTTCCGGACATACCTCCCCTATGATCCAACACGAGACGCTCACTACGGATACAACTATGGTTGGATCGAACATCATCAGCCATCGTTGGATGCAACGGGCGAAAAATTCGTTTTTGTCCGACTTAAATATCCGGGAGGAGACTGGTACACTTACGCTGTCGATTGGTATCGCTATGGGTTCGGGAAAGCCCCTGAAGTCAAGTTTGCAGAAGAGTTGGCAAAAAATACATCGATTGATGTTGAACTCCATCAACATGCGCAATATGTCTCAATCGATGACGAACATATTTTCAACTATCCTTACATTTTCATGAGCGGACATGTAGGTACCAGCATGTCGGATGCTCAGATTCGACGCTTGCGGGAATATCTAGAACGGGGTGGTTTTCTCCATGCTGAAGATTGCGATATACGATACTCCTTGAGCCGGGGTGGTGGTATGCGATATAAGATACACGAGTTGATGAAGCGCGTGTTTCCAGATAAAAAGTTTGAGCGGATCGATATGAGCCATCCAGTTTATCATACCCTTTTCACTCATGACGAATACCTTGGTGGTGATAAGAGACTCCCGGGCTTGAGCGATTTTGACGAGGCAATCATGGTCGATGATCGGATTATTGTTTATTTGTGTCCAAGCGATCTCGGTTGTGCGTGGGAAGGAAGGGTATGCGAGCCGGGCGGCGAAGAACAACGGCGGTGGGCATTTAGGCAAGGCATGAACATTGTAGCTTATTCCCTAAGTCGCTAGGGACGATCAAAAAGGAGATTTCAAATGAGCAATTTAAACATTGGTCTTGTTGGGCTGGGTTGGGTTGCTGGAGCCCACATTGAAACATTCAAAGCCGTTAATGGTGCAAACGTTACGGCAATCTGTTCACGTCGGGAACACGACGAATCTGCATTGAAGGAACAGTACGGTGTTCCATTAAAAGCTTACACCGACTATGAAGCGATGTTAGCCGATCCGGACATCCACATTGTGGACATCTGCACACCTCACCCGTTTCATGCGGCGCAGGCGATTGCTGCGGCACGCGCGGGGAAACACCTGATCATCGAGAAGCCGATCTGCCTCACCTACGAAGACGCCAAAGCGGTACGCGATGCCATTCGCGAATCGGGTGTGAATGTGTGCGTCTGTTTTGAATGCCGTTATAGTGCCCATTTCAAGATGATTCGTTCTGTCATTGATGAGAAATTGCTTGGCGAGCTGCATTACGCAGAAGTGGATTATTATCACGGTATCGGTCCATGGTATGGTCAGTACGAATGGAACGTCAAGAAGGACTTTGGCGGTAGTTCCTTGTTGACAGCAGGCTGCCATGCACTTGACTCGATGTTGTTCTTTATGGACGGTAAGGTGGAAGAGGTCACCAGCTATCACACGCAATCGCAAGGGAACGATTTCAAAGATTATGAGTATAAAACGACGAGTGTGACAATCCTTAAGTTTGAAGGCGGTAATAAGATTGCCAAAGTGACTTCCTGCGTGGATTGTCTACAGCCATACTACTTCCACATTCATTTGGTGGGGAGCGAAGGAAGCCTTCTGGATAATCGGTTCTATTCGGCAAAACTGGAAGGACTGGTTAAGGATAAGTGGAGCACGCTCGAAACATCGCTAATTGATTCGGGAGATGTGAGCGATCACCCCTACGAGCCTCAGTTTCAAGCGTTTGTCGATGCTATCGGCAGAGATGAACCCATGCCATTGACAGATTTCGACACGGCGTTTGAATCCCATCGCGTGGTCTTTGCCGCAGACCTGTCAGCCGCAGAAGGCAGACCCGTTAAATTGTCAGAATTAGCTTAGCAACTTAGCGGCAATTTCTGATGCCGCGAAATTTTGCCCTAAAATTTTAGGGTAGAAAAAATTCTGTCTAATCAAGAGTTGTGCGCTCTAACAAAACTTAATGCAATGTAGGTTAAATTCCTA
>JADFGN010000006.1 GCA_022567695.1 Candidatus Poribacteria bacterium
GTTTATAATCTACATCTCAGGGAAAAAGACTACAGAAGTTTAGTTACTAACTTAAATGACGCCATTAAACCGTTAGTGAATATGGGAACAATTGAAGAAGAAGCTATCGTAGAAAGAGACGGAAAAGAGGTCGTGCAGGTGAAACCTTATAAACTAACAGAGCTATTTTACGATGGTGTATTAGGTGAACTTTAAAGTTCGAGGAAAGTAAAATAGGGCACTAAGGTGAAACAAGTAGCAATTATAAGAGATGGTTACAGCGATTATTGTGTGATTAAACAATTTATCACTGCGATCTTTAAACACCACCATTTGGTTGATTTGACTGACGACAACTTCTTTGAGTTAGGGGGTTTGAAGATTAGTGATGCTATGGCAAAATACGTTGACAACGCTGACAAGCACAGCGATTACACTTTACACAGTGAACACGCAAATGAATTGCGGAAGCGCATTACCATTGTATTGCAGACAACCTTTAAAAAATTAGATAGGGATTATGGAATTTATCTTTCTAATCAAGATATCCTTGTCGTAAATACAGATGCAGAGAAAATATTAGGGAAAAAACACAACTACTTTAATGAATGGGCTTATACATTGAGTGGCGTATTATGGTTGGCAATCGAGGAATTTTACAGTATGAGGGTAGATGGGGGTTTTAATTATGAAAGTTTGCCGTTGATACTACCATTGATTTTGTTTCCAAGCTCCGAAATCCTAGTAGCGGCATGTATGTATGATTTCAGCAAAGAAAATCTACGGGTGTTGAAAGCGAAACCCGCACTAAAACAGAAAGTATATGAAACGGACAGCATTCCAAAAGCAATTCAAAGTGGAAAACTTCATGAAGTTTTATCTGAATTTGTAGTGCCCGACTCTTTGAAAAAGATCTATAAAGAAATCCCAGAAGCGAGAAAATTCATACAAATCCTAAGTTTCAATTCGCAGTAAAAACCGTTGACTATGAAAGCGATCGTTTTCCACGAACAGGGCGGAATCGATAAACTTCGCTACGAAGATGTCCCCGACCCGATTATCAATCCCACAGAAATTTTAGTAAAAGTTCAGGCGTGCGCCGTAAATCGCCTTGATATTCGTGCCCGTCACGACCGCCCGGAAGTTCAGCCATTCCCGCATATCCTTGGCTCCGACATTGCTGGAGATGTCGTCGAAGTCGGATCTGAAGTTTACAACGTTAACTGTGGCGATCGCGTTGTGCTGGCCCCTTGCATTCCCTGTGGTCAGTGCGCTGATTGCCTCAACGGCGATGAAAACATGTGCGACAATCAGGTGCTTATCGGCTTCCAAACCAACGGTGGCTACGCCGAATATGTCAAAGCTCCTGCCCAAAACGTAATTCCGATCTCCTCAGACCTCACATATTGTGACGCTGCAGCCATTCCAATCGCTTATCTCACAGCATGGCACATGCTCGTAACACGGGCGGAAATACGTCCTGGCGATGATGTATTGATTTTATCGGCGGGCAGCGGCGTTGGAAGCGCGGGACTGCAGATTGCCAAACTGTGTGGGGCGAAGGTTTTCACCACCGCAAGTACGGATGAAAAACTAGAACGTGCCCGACAGATGGGGGCAGATTTCACAATTAACTACACTCAGACCGATTTTGCCGAAGCGATTCTAGATGCGACAGGCGGGCGCGGTGTTGACCTCGTTTTTGAGCATGTTGGGGCAGCGACATGGGAGCAGAGCGTAGCGAGTCTTGCTAAGAATGGCAGGCTTGTCACCTGCGGTGTAACAACCGGAAATATCGGACAGATTGATATCCGAAAAATGTATCAGAAACAGATCTCCATTATGGGGTCTGCTTTGGGTACCACGTCAGAGCTACGAACGATTATCCGTCTTGCGGAGCAGGGAAAGCTATCCCCAATTATTGATCGGGTGTTGCCATTGAGCAAGGCTGCAGAAGCCCATAGGATTATCGAAGCACGGCGACATTTCGGAAAGATTTGTCTCTGTCCAGACGGAGTAGAGCAGGCTGCCAGTTCATTCACCAGGAGAATATGAAATGCCAGCAATTAAGTTTGAGGAAAAGTATCGAGCAGATGGACTGTATACTCTGATTTTACACGGTGATGTTTACTGTCTACCAGATAGCATGTTTATCGTCCCTAAAAGTTCGCTGGATTTTCTGGATAAGGCAAAGATACCTTATGGTTTGGTAGAAAGAAAGGAAAATGATTTTCGCTCGAAAAAGAGGACGGAAGTGGTACGCGCCAAAGCATCAAATTGAGATTCTTTTACCTTTATTTTACAATGACGGTACACCAGTAGAACGACAAAAGATCGATTTAACTGTGGAAGAAGTCGTTGAAAAGTTTGGGGGATGCCGAATCACATCAGGTGAAGGTATCCCAGCTTTCAATGGATATTGGGTTGATGAAGAAACTTTTTATAGAGATGCAGTCAAGTCTCTCATCGTAGAGGCGCCTCAAACAGACGCAAATTTTGAATTCTTAAGCAGATTGAAACAGACGTTAGAACAGCGTTTTGAGCAAGTCGAAATTTACATAACGGCTCTTGAGATCAAAAGAATAGTCTAAATAATGGCAGGGCTGGCGCGCCACGTGAAAACTAGGGTGTGTGAGGAAAGCAATATGCCAATACCCAAAGAACAACAACGTGAATTAAACGAAAAAGGGTGCATTCTCATCCCAGATGTACTTTCCCAATCGGAAATTGAGATGTACAAAGCGCGTCTGCTGGAGTTAGCGGAAAAAGAGCGGGAGGACGGTTCTGGACGAGTACATACAAACGGGCTAGGGCAACATGTTCGATGGCTGGTGAACAAAGGCGAGATATTTGAAAAGTTAGTCGCCCATCCTAAAGTGATGCCATTCTTTGAATATCTGCTGGGCGTAAATTATACCCTCAGCACATTGACATCCAACATTATTTCCCCCGGTGCTTCGGACGGGGGTTACCACGTCGACAACGCTCTGGGCGCAATGCCCGAGCCGCTGCCCAGCTTTCCAATGTTTGTTAACAGCCTCTGGCTACTTGACGACTTCACCCCTGAAAACGGAGGAACACGTTATGTGCCGGGAAGTCACCGCAGTTTAACCAAGCCGCCTTCCGGTCTGGCAAATCATCCACAAGAGGTTCGGCTTTCAGCACCAAAGGGTTCCGTTTTCCTTTTTAACGGGGCGGTCTGGCATTCCGCAGGTGCAAATCGAACGGGCAAGGCCCGCATTGCGCTAATCTGTTTTTGCTGCCGTTCATTCCTCAAACCGATGTTTGATTTTGTACATTATCTCAAGCCAGGGGTGGTTGAGCGAGCGACTCCAGTCATGCGACGAATCTACGGCTTCGATTCCCAGCCCAAGCCTCCCGACGTGCCGAAACATAATAAAAGGGATACCAGGGCGATTTAATCGTAATTAGTTAGAAGATATGTCTCTGAATTCACCTTCATTCACGCGGCATGTAGCCACAGAAATGAGATGACCTGTTTCATACGAGGGAGGCGGCGGGAGTGCTCGATGAGGGTATGCTTCGCACCGGTCTGACACCAGTGGGACAGTGGCACTTCTCCGTTTAGCTCCTCAATTTCATTGGAGCGGCTTTCAGTTAGCTTGAGTGCCAGAGAGTCCGGATGCAATGGTCGGTTCTTAACGAGATAACAATCGCAGTTCCGACGAAAACCATCTGAATACGCAAAATATTTAATTCTCCCATTCTCAGAACACACAATTGCACAAATATGCTGGCTCAATCGGGTATAGCGAATTGCTGTACTTGTCAAGGAGGTTGCGTACTTGGCGGCAAGATTATCGATTGCTGATAGCCCCACATCTGGATATTCCACAACATCTGCCTTGAAAATCGGAGCTGGCATCAACAACTCAACAGCAAACTGATTAGCCCGTTGCTCCTCCAGTTGGTGAGAGCTGAAAGCGCGGAGATCATCCCGAAGACACCGATGTTGAGATTTGCCAATCCCATCTAATTTATAGTGTCCCAGTTCATGAGCGATTGTAAAGTTCTTCCGGGATTGAGACTGAATCAGACTGTTGAGCAGTATTCCCCACGCACCTCCAACTTGCATCAGGCAACCGTCATACCGATTGTCCATTTCACGTTCCCAAACGACAATCTGAAGTTCCTCTGCGATTTCTCGCGGCTGAACGGGAATGGATTGTACGTTCAAATCTCGTAGCAGTTGCCATGCACATCTCGCTGGGCTGATTGATTGATGCTCTGTAGAACGGCGATTTCGGAATTGTCGCCCACTCATCTTCAACCCTCTAAAGCTTCATTTCGATCCGCATTCTCACTTTTTTCGTTTTTATTCTTAAGAAATTCGTAAAACTCAAACATCGTGGTTTTATCTTCCTCTGGAAGTTTCATGATGCCTCGAAACATGATGCTGACTTTCGGATCCGCCAGCAAATCGTCATAACCCCTTTCTTTTTTACCGAGCAGGTAATCTGTAGTCACTTTTAGCGCATCGGCTAAATTAAAAAGCGTATCGAATGATGGCTTTCGTGCTCCCGATTCAAATTGTGAGATTGCTGCTGGAGTCAGATTAGCGACTCTCGCAAGCTCTGTCTGTGTGATTTTCAGTTCCCTTCGGCGCCTTTTAACAAGTAATGCAATGGCTCCCATTTTACACATTCCTTTCATCAGTTTTTGAAGAAGGTATTAGTCATCCCAAATTTTCACGCTGGCAGGCTAAGGCAGCCTTGAGTTGACTGACACGAGATTCAAGAAGCCGGATTCAAGATGCATAATTGCAGATACCAATGAGTCATGCAGCCTGTATCTTGCATAGCAACAGTAGCAGCCCAAACGCCCGTGAAATCCGTGATTCTAAAAATTTGGGTTGATTCATGTTTATTATAAGCTAACAAATGTAACACACATTTTAACATAAAAAACAACAACGTGCAAGTCTTAAAAAAGGAATTTTGAATTCTGTCCAGTTGTAGGAACATTTAATTATCGAGATTCTCTTCGAGTGGGAGGGCAGACCTCATGCACTTCACGTTGGTCAGAATGACGAATCCAGTCATAGCAGGCCATCTTGAGCATTGCAATGAATCTTAAAGCCTTCAAAAACCGCGCAATGATGAATAATTTAAACGTCCTATTTGAGTTGTTTTGTCTCTTGACAAGATGTGAGGTCTATGATAGAATCTGAAGACTTGAAAAATATAAACGCGAATTGAAATGTAAAACCACTTATTTACGTCCCCGTAACAAATTGAAATCCATCGCCCGGAGGAAGGAAGTAGAGAGTTATGATAAAAACGCGAATTCCGTACATAAGTTTGTGTCTTTGCTTATTCACGTTGTTTTTTTTCGCATCCACTGTTATTGCTGCCAACGGTCAGCGCACGCTCGGCCTTTCGGAAACTGCCGTCAAGATTCGTGATGACGTTGATATCGGCAACATGCGGAAAGACATCGCTCGGCTCTCCAGCCTATCGACCCGCGTCACTGGCTATCCCCAAGCGGCAAACGCAAGCAAATACATTTTCGATCGGTTCGTCGAAACAGGCTTACAGAATGTTGAGAGCCGTGAATTTGAACTCACCGTCCCGATCGATCAGGGCGATGGTAAGCTGGAAGTCGTAACAGAAGATGGGACTGTCCTCCGCACCTTCAAAATCCTGCCTCTTTGGCCCAATCTTGTCCGAACCTCCCTCCTGCCCAATGGCATCAAGCACTTGGTAGGTGAAGGCGAAACCCTCTCTGCCATTGCTCAATCCTACCAAGTTGACGTTCAATCCATCCTTTCAGACTCTCATAACCAATACCTTCGCGATCAAGCGACAGATGGACGGGATAACGATGGAGACGGACAGGTTGACGAGGCTGGCGAACTTGCGCTCGTCGAAGGAAACACCGTCTTCATTCCCACCGGTGGATTAACTGCACCGCTTTTCTATGGCGGCGATTCCGAACTTGCCGACTTTAACGGGTTAGATATTGGTGGATTTTGGTACAAGGTTCAGCCCGGTGATACCCTCAAAGATATCGCAAATCGTTTTCGCGTGGGGCCTGGAAGCATTACTGATGATATACTTAATAGCCACCTTCAGAAGGCAGAGGATGGCATTGACAACGACGAAGACGGCACAATCGATGAATATGGGGAGATTCCTCCGCTTTCAGAAATTGCGCTCTGGGATAGTGACGGCATTGATAACGATAGGGATGGTTTTGTTGACGAGATTCCCGGCGACCAAACTGATGGAATAGACAATAACAGAAATGGGGAAATTGACGAGGAAGGTGAGTTTTGCGCCGCGTCAGAAGCAAGTTTATTTATTCCACAAGGCAGCATCATGCTGATCGATTTTAATTCTTCTACCCGTTGGCTTAACGCGGCGATGCTTGGTGCGAAGGTGGTGATTTTCATTGAGCCAGAGACAACCATTCGTGGGGAAGCGGAAAATAAATTCCTTACTGTTCCTGCGAATATGCCACGCTTTTGGATTTCTAAAGCGGATGCAGACGAATTGCTGGGGATGCTTGAAGAAGCAAAGGTTATCGCGCGTGTAACCTGCACAATGACATGGGAACGCCGAATTGGTCAGAACATCCGGGGTTTCCTTGAAGGCGGCGATCCGAGGCTTAAAGATGAACTGGTGGTTATTAACGGATATTACGATTCGATGTCCGTTGTTCCTGCAATGGCACCCGGCGCAGATCCGACCAGTGGCATTGCTGCGTTGTTAGAACTTGCCCGTATCTTCAGCCAAGAGGAATTTCGTCCGGGTCGATCGCTCCTGTTTGTCGCTATCGATGCGCATTTTCAGGGGTTAGCGGGGATGAGAGCTTTTATGGAAGGAATTGGGCAGGACGTCGTTGGGCGTGAGGCAGATTCGGCGGGGACGCCAACGATGCGCGGCTTACGGCGTGGGATTAGCGCAGACCTCTTTGAATTTCAGGAACTTGGACGGAAAATTTTGCTCTCTATTGATCGGACCGTTCTGGTAGACCTTCCCCCCGACTTCTTCTATGAAGTCAATAGGATTGATGAAGATCTCGATTCGTTGGTAATCACGCTCACAGACCTATCGTCAACTCAAGGAAATATCGACTCACTCCGTAATGCCCAGCGTGATTTCAAAGAAAAGCAGAAAAAACGCAGAGAAACCACAGTCAAGAAACGAGAAAAACAGGGATTTACGTTGGAGGAAAAATCGCGTCTGGAGGTGAATCTTGCCAAGTTCAAGAAGGATGCCACCCAAACAACCCACTTTTTGCGCTCTCTCGTGGATCGAATCACTCAACTCCGCAATCAAGCACTGACTGAATCTCGAAAAGCCCAACGGGAACTCATCGAAAGCGTTGCCTTGCCGATGGCCCGTCTAGATCAGTGGGCGCTTTCGAAACTTGAAGCCGATCTGCAAGAGGGGAAAATCGAAGGGAGTTACTCTCTAAATCCGTCCGACTCCTACCTCCTACCCCGAAAGACTAAAGAGGGAGGATATGAACTCCCCCCTGTTGCTGGGATGGACACGGTGTATCAAGATGATGTAAAGCGACTTTCCGATTATCTACAGGATTGGGAATTTGCCGATAAACGTAAATTTTCCCTTCAATATGCGTCGGACAGACTACTAGACCGCCACCTCGACTTTCAAGGGTTACAGCGGATGAAGGAAGCACGCAAGGTTGTAAATCGTGCGCGTCAAGCGAACAAGAAGCTTTCTGACTATATTACCACTGAGAAACGGTTGCTTGAACAGATCCTTGCAAAAATCCCGCAGAATACAGATGACATCGAAACACAGATTACAGGTGCGATTGCACAACTCCGGTCTAACCCCGCTGCTTCTACGTCGATGGACAAATTGATGGTTTACCTCAACTCATCGACCTTTAAGAGTCTACAACGTATCCAATCCGAAATTAAACAACAGTTAACCGAAGCCAAAGCCGCAGAGACACAAGCGGTTGTAGGATTGCAGGATGTCCTCGTTAAAGATCTCACAAAAGATAAACAGGGCATTTTTGAAATTGCTCTGCGAAATGCCCGACTTGAACGGCAACGTATTCAAACCCTCCTAGAGCTCCATAAACAATTACGGCGTCCTTATCTGGGCGAAGAGAAGATGGTTATCTCCCACTACCTTTCCCAAGCAGAGGTAGAAGAGGTACTTGAAGCGCGCACACAAATCGCCGCTCATCGTGAGGAAGATTTCCTGATTGAGCAGGTCAAGAAGAGAGCCGCGGACGACATCGTGGAACTCGTAAACTTGCTAAATCGTTTGGATACGATTGACCGCGACGTCGATGAAGAGACGAAAAGACTGCTTCGAGATAACATGCTTACACTACGTAATGCGCGTTTTCGCAACATCCAAAAGCGTGTGGAGAAGATTGCTCGAATTAGTGAGTTGGAATACAAGCGTAAGATTACATCAATTGAGCAGGCAATTACCCTGCAAGATCTTTTTAACCGATACTATACCTCCCTATTTATTTCGGTTGACCTATCCACTCAGAGCGATAAATTTGGTATCTTCAACAAGGGGTGGTTTTACGATCAACAGCCTGAATTTGTTCTGAGACGTGAATTTGCATCTATCGGCAATAAGCTCGCGGAGTACGCTGAGGAAGCAGATTTCGGCGTGCGTATTCAGAAGTTGTGGACCTTTACCGACGATCAGATTCGGCAGGCAGTGATGAGTAGCCAGTGGTCAGTCGCCTCCGGCATTGAAGCGAAAAAGATGGTCGAAGGCAAAACGCTGGAAACCCTTATTAATGAGCACTATGGGATACTCACGAAGCTTTCGGGTGTTTCTCGGTTGATGAAGATGCAGTTTGAACAGATGCGAGATCGCGGTGAACCGTCCGAAGATATGCTCAAGGATATAGACTACATTCGCAAGGAGGTTGAACGGTTTATCCGCAACGACCTGCGGTCCGCAAAAAAGGACCGCAAGAACAAAATCCGTCTGCTTAACCGGCTTGATGCGATGCTCGCGCTGCGACATGAGGATGCTTCTGCTTTAACCCAAGACGAAATTGAAGATATCAAAACGCTGATCGGGATTGCAGGTTTAGGTGGACAAACCAACTTCGTTAATGCCATCTCCGCAAGTGGCGGAAAAACGTGGAAGACTTACATCCCGGGCAAAATTGCCTTCGATAGCGAAGTGGCAACGCTCGTCGGCAGAACCGGAATCGCCTTTGCAACTATCGAAGATGCACGGGTGCTCACCGATACGCCGCTCGACACGATTGATCGAATGAAGCTCTCTGAAGATGGGAATCTCCATCGCCAAGTCAGAACGCTTGCAGCAATACTCATTCAGGCGATGCGCGATCCGCGGATGCCAACCGCTGCGCGGGTCGGAAACTTCTACTGCAACCTGTTCGGCGATGTAGTTGAATATGACGCCCGTGAAAGTGCCCTGCCGAATAAACCTGTTTCCTACCCGATTCTCACGATTCGGCGAAAACACAAAACGATGATGGGAGTGCGCGGCGATCTATTTACAATGGGCGACAACAAAGGCAACTTTGAAGTCGCGGGGCTTGCGATGGAAGGACGCGCAACTAACCGTCTCGCTGGCGTGCAAGATGTAGAAGCCTACATCCTCGATCGGGATTCTGGCGATATTGTCTATGCACCCGATCTCGGCGATTTTGGTGCGAAATTGCTGCCGAATAAGATACGAATCAACACCCGTCGGCGTGGTTGCCGGATTGTGGTATTCCCGTGTGTTTCGACGACCATTTATGACCTTGTCGATCAACGGTATTTACGCACGTTACGGGAACTCAATGTTTACGACGCCAGAACCGACAGTGCGCCCGAGAAGTATGGCTTTTCGAAACCGTGGCAACAGGAAGGTATCTCTGCTGCAGAACCAATTGCGCTCGTCTACTCCGAACCCAACACACGAATCAAGATTGGCATGGCGTATGGTCAAATCGGGAAAAGGCTCTTGCTGATTAAAGCAACCAAGAGCGGCATGAAGAACCCGACGCTTTATACCGGTGAAGGCTTCGTCGTTCGAGAGAATGGTAGTATCCGTGTGACACCTTACGTGGTTGTACGGGATATGTGGTGGCTCGACGAAAACCGCAGCCGGTTTTATAAACGTTTTGGTATCTCCAGCGATCGCCTCGACCAACTCCATCAATTCGCCAACGAACACCTTGAACAGGCCGAGGTTGCCCTCGCAAAGAAGGATTACCAGCAAGCGTTGAAGCTTGCGCGTGCCGCATGGGGATATGAATCTCGTGCCTATCCCGATGTCAAGAAAATTGGCAATGACGTTGTCAACGGTGTGATGTTCTATTTGGCAATTTTAATGCCCTTTGCCTATTTCATGGAACGTCTGCTTTTCGCCTTCCCAAGTGTTAACAAACAGATTGTTGCAACGTTTGGCATCTTTCTCATCGTTTTCATCTTCCTCGCACAGGTACACCCAGCGTTTCAAATCACCACAACACCGATAATTATTCTGATCGCGTTTGTCGTGCTTGCATTGACGACGATTGTCATTATTATCATCGTGCGGAAATTCGAGGAGCAGTTGGAGAAAATCAAGCAAGAAAGCTCGAAAGTGTACAAAGCGGATGTAGGTAGGCTGTCGGCAAGTGCGGCGGCGTTCAGTTTGGGGATCTCCAATATGCGGAAACGAAAAGGGCGTACCATACTCACCTGCGTAACGCTAGTTATTCTAACCTTTACAGTAATCTCCTTTACCTCAGTAAAGACGTTCATGCGTCCGAATCGCACCAGCCTTCCCTCAGTAACTCCGCGATATACCGGAATGCTAATTCGCGATCAGTATTGGCGTCCCCTCGAAGAACCAGTAATTACGTCAATTCTAAATGACTTGCAGAAGACGCAGATTCCCGAACGCAATTTCCGCTTACTTCTGAAAAAGCAGAAGCATTCGCCAGCGGAAATTGACCAGATTATTACCGATTTGCGTGCACAAGGTGCTTTGACTGGCAGTGGTGAAGGGTCAATGTTGATGGTCCGTAATGTCGTTGCGCCGAGAGCATGGTATCAATCCTCGGGTACCGGAGATCAGTCTTTCGTGCAATTGACACGTACCCGTAACCCGCTTGATCCGGTACCGCCACAGAATACATCAACAGGGGAACCCTTAACCTTCGCCGCCAGCATGTTGGTTGGCATGGGGCCCGTTGAACCCGAAGTGACTGGTATCGACCGCTATCTCCAATATGGTAAATGGTTTGATCCGGAGGATGAAGATACTTGGTCAACACAGTGGCCCTATGTGTGCGTCCTACCGAAAGGAATGGCAGATCTCTTAGGTATCACTGAGGCAGATATGGGGAAAGCGACCATTTCCGTCTACGGTGCCGATTTCACCGTTGTTGGGGTCTTAGGCATCGGCTTTAAAGATTTGACCGACAACGATGGCGAAGAGCTAACGCCGGTCGATTACCAGTTGATGCAGCAACAGCGTTCCCGCGGTGGACAGGGAGATGAAACGCTTGAAGGCGAACTTCAGAAGTATCTCCACCTGACCCCCGACAGCATCGCCATCCTGCCTTACCAAGTGGTGATGAATCAGGGCGGAACACTTAGAAGTGTCGCGGTTAATATGGAGCCTCTGTCAGGCGATCCTTCAATTTTAAGTGCGAGAGACAAGCTCGATCTGATTATGGCACCGCTGATGAATCGCATCGCACTCGACTTCTTCGTCGGTCGTGATAAAGATACATACCTCTACAGTTCAATCGGAATGACCTCCTTCTCAGGCATGGGGAATCTGTTTGTCCCCATTCTGATCGCTGCACTAATCGTGCTAAATACAATGCTTGGTGCAGTCTATGAGCGGGTCAGGGAGATTAGCATCTACAGTTCAGTCGGTTTAGCACCTGTTCATATCGCCTTCCTATTCCTGGCGGAAGCCTGCGTTTACGCCGTTGTCGGTGCGGTCCTCGGTTACTTGCTTGGTCAGGGCATAGCAACCTTCTTGGTGAAATTCGGTCTACTCGCTGGTTTGACGTTGAACTACTCATCAATGTCTACTGTAGTGGCAACCATTATCGTCATGCTTGTTGTGCTCGGGAGTACGATGTATCCGGCTATCAAGGCGTCCCAGATGGCGGTTCCCGACATCGAGCGAAAGTGGAAGTTGCCGGAGCCAGATGGGGATGAGTGGCTCTTCGATCTCCCGTTCACAGTCTTGTCTGAGGAATCGCTTGGCTTGAATATCTTCATGCGCGACTATTTTGAGGCACACTCTGATGAATCCGCTAGTGATTTTTACACCGATCAGATCGCCTTTAGTCGTGGGAGTGCAAACCCCGAAGATCCGGAAGAAGAAGGATACGCAGTTGGGATGATGGTTTGGCTCGCGCCTTATGACCTCGGCGTCAGCCAGTCGATACGGTTCGTTACGTCACCATCTGGTGGAGAGGAACAAGATCTCTTCAAACTCACACTTGAGGTCCATCGGGAAAGTGGAGAGATCGCTTCATGGAAACGGGTTAATCGCCGCTTCTTGAATCTCATTCGGAAACAATTGCTAATCTGGCGGACATTCAGCGCGGACATTCGTGGTGAATTCCACGAGCGGGGTCGTCAGGAAAGCGACGCCGCCGAAGTGGTGCCAACGACTGAACTCGCTCCACAACCTGCGGATTAAGAAAGAATCCAGTATACAGGATGCAGATGAGCTGTCAATTTTGTAGTGACAACCCTTTGGGTGGGAGGAAGAACCTGCGTCATCTGCGGATCCCCCCTCCTTACGAAGGAGGGGCCGGGGGAGGTGGTCCGAAGAACCTCACACATTCCATAAAATCTTGACTTTAATACTGAAAATTAGTTTCAAGTAACTCTTGCATTCTGTATCCTGAATCTGTGTATCCTATATTTTTCTTACGTCTGATGTTTTACGCAACACAAGATCGGAGATATAAAATATGGAAAAATTGGTCAGCGTTATTATCATCATCGGTGCCGTTTTTTGGGTCATCTCGATTTTATTTATGGGAGGGCGATGGCAGCCGCAAATGTTAGCTGCAGTCATCCTACTCTTCGGGATTTTCCTCGCCCATTTCTGGGAAGAGGCTGTTCACAAGGAGGACGAATGAACGGGGGCGGATTATACTAAAACACGGATTTCGTGTAATCCTATACATCCGTGTTTTCATCACGCTTCACGCACGAAAGGAGACATATACATTTGGCGCGAGAAAGAGTATCACAATCAGAAGAGTGGCAAGCGTGGGCACAGCGCTACGATATTGATGGCGGCGTCCGAACCTTTGAGTCTGGTTTGACCCTCAAGGTCTTTTTGGGCGCAATCTTCGTTGGGCTATTGATGATGCCGGGCTCGATCTATTTATCCTGGGTATCCGGTGGGACCGGTGCCAGTGCTGCGCCGTGGGTGGCGGTTATCCTATTTACCGAATTGGCACGTCGGTCTTTTGCCACTGTCAGACGTCAGGAACTGTATATGCTGCTTGGTCTGACCGGCATGGCGGTTGGTTCTGGAAACAATTATCGCAGCTTCATCTGGTACGGCTACTTTATCAATACGCCCCAAGCCGCATCGTATGAGATAGCGGACAAGATTCCATGGTGGATAGCGCCCGCTAGGGATTCAATTGCCATTGCAGAACGTTCACTGTTGCATTGGGACTGGAAATGGCCAATCATCATTTTTCTGTTTATGCGGGTGCTTTCAGAGATGCGAAATCTTGGGGCAGGGTATTTTCTGTTCCGCCTAACAGCAGACCTTGAACGCCTCCCGTTTCCGATGGCACCCATCGCAGCGCAGGGTGCAACAGCACTCGCAGAGACCACCGGTAGGTCGGAAACATGGCGATGGCGTGTGTTTTCGATTGGGTCGATGGCCGGGTTAATTTGGGGCTTCATTTATATCGGTGTGCCTTCGCTAACAGGCGTGATGATGTCGGAGCCGATTCAGATTCTGAAAATCCCATTCATCGATTTTACGCCAAGCATTGAAGGCTTTGCCCCGACGGGCGTATTTGCGCTTGCCACAGACTTTGGGCAAATGCTACCCGGCTTTGTTATGCCATTTCCGGTCATTATGACCCAGTTTGTAGCCGCGATTTTCAGTCAATTTATTCTGAATCCGCAGATTCTTTACCGTTTTGAAATTTTACACCAGTGGCGTCCAGGCTTGGATAACCGCGGAACAGGGTTGTTTAATTTTCTCGATTTCTGGTTTAGTTTCGGGCTAGGCAAGTCTTTCAGTTTTGCATTCGTTGGGCTAGCGGCTTCGCTTCCAATGCTGATGAAGTTCCGATCCGCACGGCAGAAAGGAATCGGTCAGCGAGGCTCCCTTCAACCCCCACCGGGGCGCGGAGATTTCCCGCTGTGGCTAATGGCAGGATTGTGGGTAGTTGGTATGGGAACTTATGTATGGTTCGTACATAAGTTTATGGTGCCAAACTTTCCGCTGTCGTTCCTACTCGGTTTCGCTTTTATTTACACACCGTTGAATTCCTATATTACGGCACGGACGTTCGGGGTTTTAGGACGAGATCTTTTTGAAATTCCGTATCTGCACGAAATGACGTTTATTTTAAGTAAATACGAGGAGATTGACATCTGGTTTGTCCATCTGCCGGATGAGGACTACGGACGGGGCACTCAAGGGTGGCGTGAAATAGAACTGACAGGCACCACCTTTACCAGTATGGTTGCTGCGCGTTTGTTGCTCACCCCGATTCTGCTTGTTTCTAGCATTGTGGTAATGCACTTCCTCTGGAAAATTGCTCCTGTGCCTTCCTCTCAATATCCGTTTATACAAACATGGTGGCCCATTAATGTGACCCAAGAATGTTTGAGGATAACCGCACTCCGAGACGGAAATAGCCAGATGTTGCAAGCACTTCGTGGTGATTACGTGATGGCAGGACTTACAGTTTCTCTTGCAATTTATGGGCTACTCTGGGTTGTCAAGATGCCTTCCATGTGGTACTACGGATTCGTTGGAGGAATTGGCGGCGATCCCGGGATGATGATGCCGATGGTCCTCGGCGCAGTCATAGGGCGGTTTTACATGATTAAGCGATATGGCTTAAAACGGTGGTATATGTTTAACCCCGTTTTGGCAGCCGGCTTTTTCTGCGGTGTTGGACTTGTTGGCATGGGAACCGTTGCCATCGCGTTGGTGTCCAAATCTGTGATTGTTAAGCCCTTCTAAGCGGAGATGCAAAATTCGAGATGCACATGAATCCTGTATCTCCGATGGATCGGCGTCCTCACTTCGTTCCAATAGGAATTCTGAATCTTTGATTTTATGGACTGGATGACATTCGGTTGGGCGGGTATCAGGCTTGAGATTCCCGCGAACTGGGAATTGAGTGGATTATCTGGAGATGATAAGGAAGGCTATCTGCGTCTGGATGATGAGGATATGCCGCGTTTGGAGTTGAAGTGGGCGAAGTCCAAGCGAAAAAAGCCAGATCTACATAAAGTCCTTGATGAGTATTTCAAACTGGTTCGCAAGAATTACAAGCGCAAAGATACCAAACTTAATATCCAACGGGATGTCAATCTGATCAGAGATGAACAGTTTTTTGAAGGACGAAGTGTCGTTACTTTTAGTTGGAAAGGGGACATTCGTGCAAATGGTGCCATCTTCCACTGCGAGACCTGCAAACGAATCACGATTGTCCAGATTATGGGACGCCTCAAGGAGAATTTGCGCGCATTCACCACGCGCATCTTGAGTGCCATTGAAGATCACCCGATCGGACAGAATATCCTCTGGAGCGCATATCAACTCAACGTTGAAGTGCCTCGGCGGTATCGCCTGGAAAAATATCGGCTTCTGTCCGGCTACCTTCTTTTTCCGTTTGTCGATGGCAGTCGGAAGGTAAGTGTTGAACGTTATGGCCCCGCAGATGTGACCCTTGCGAATTCTGACCTTGAATCATGGTTTCGCGCCAAATACGCCAAAGCGATTCGTGGATACGGTTTTCAGATGACACTAACCACCGACGATGGGGACGAACGATTCGCGCTGATGGGTGAGGAAACCCGTTTCACCGATCATATTCCTTTTACACCCGTTTTGGCTATCGATAAGGTGTTGCGTCGAAAGACGTTTGCTATCCGGCTCTGGCGATGTCATAAATCTAACCGCATTTACGTTGTCCAATCAATCGCAAAGCGTGATGCAGTCAAGACGGCAGAGATCGTTGCAAAAAGTATTCGATGTCATTAGAAAGGGGTCTCCCTTTCATGCTTCATGCACTACAATGATTAACGCAATTCTTTACAAACTCAAACTCAAAAAGCGTCCAGATTCCCAATTTGAGCGAGCGGATATTCTGAATTCACTGCCCCTTCGCAACAAGCTCATCAAATGGGAGGTCGATGACAAAGGGGAAGTTTCGCTCATCATTCCTCAGACACGGAAGCTATGGGTGAGAATCACCTCAAAGATTTTTATGTTACCCAATAAACGGGTCATCGTATTAGATGGTATCGGTTCTTTCGTCTGGCAACTGTGTGATGGTCGTAATCAAATTCATTCGGTTGTCAACCAACTTCGCAAACAGTATAAAATGACAAGAAAAGAGGCAGAGACGTCTCTGTTTACTTTTATGCGTCAGTTGGGCAAACGTGGCATCATCGGATTTGCCGTGCCCAAAAAAACAACCAAAGGGGGTAAAGAATAATGGCAGAAGCTCAAGCTATCAATCCTATCGCAGGTTCTGTGCCGACCGATGCGCCAGGGCGGCCTAAAAAGCAACGGAACTTACCCATCGAAAACACAGTGCGCGTTAGAAACCTCATTAAGAAATATGAGATGGGTTCTTCAGTCGTCGAGGCACTACGGGGTGCTAATTTTGAAATCCAACGTGGTGAGTATATTTCCATTGTTGGTCCCTCGGGTTCGGGAAAATCGACACTTTTCAATATGATCGGTGGTTTAGATAAGCCAACGGAAGGCCGAGTTTACATTGATGAGGTTGATATTGCTCAGTTGGATGCCTATGAATTGGCGTGGTTGCGCTGTCGCAAAATTGGTTACATTTTCCAGTCGTTCAATCTTATTCCGGTTATGACCGCCCTCGAAAATGTGTCTTTACCAATGATTTTTGCTGGCCTGACTGCCGATGATAGCCGCGAAAAAGCTATCGAACTTCTGTCTCTTGTCGGATTGGGCGATCGGGTTCAGCATAAACCGCTCGAGTTGTCAGGAGGACAACAACAACGTGTTGCAGTTGCTCGCGCCCTTGCCAATGATCCTGCCCTCGTCTTAGCCGATGAGCCGACCGGAAATTTAGATACCAAGACCGGGCTCGAAATTATCAATCTGCTCAAGCAATTAAATGAGGAAAATGGTGTGACAATCATCACCGCCACTCACGATCACAAGATGCTTGATGTGTCCGATCGAATCTTCCACATGATTGATGGAAAAGTGGATAAAATTGAAACACGCGAGGAAGCTGACCTGCATGTCGGTAAGCTAGATGGTCAAGAGGTGGGATAAAATACCTGAAACGTGAAACGTAAAGCGTGATAGGAGAAATCATGAATTATGAAGAATGGACGCGATCGGTTCCTGATGAAATCACTGGTGATTCGTTGTGGAAAATGAATGCCTATCGGTTAGCACTTTTTGCTGCGGATATTGGGTGGAATGACGTTACAAAGTTGATGGGGGATAAACGTACAATTGAGTTATCGAATCAACTTTACCGCGCCCTGGGCTCTATTAGCGCAAATCTGGCCGAAGGCTACTCACGCGGGACAGGCAAAGATCGGGCTCGCTTCTATGAGTATGCGCTTGGTTCAGCTAGAGAGAGCAGAGACTGGTACTACAAAGGCCGACACATACTTGGCCAAAAGGTTATCAGCCATCGTCTCGGTTTCCTCACTCAGATTATTCGTTTACTATTGACAATGGTTCCGCAACAACGAAATCAAATTCTACGCGAAGAAAGCTTCACCTATAAAGTAGAAAGCGAAGATTCACTCAATAACATCCCTTTTTCTTAATCACGTTTTACGTTTTACGCTTTACATGCGACGCATCACGCTTTTGGGGAAGATATGAACATTTACGAAAAACTCGGAATCCGTAAAGTCATCAATGGTAATGCAACGCTGACACGGCTCGGCGGATCGATTATGCCGCCAGAAGTCGTTGAAGCAATGGTCGAAGCCTCACGTGCTTTTGTAGACATTGTTGAGTTGCAGAAACGGGTCGGTGAGGAAATTGCGAAACTGACACATAACGAAGCCGCTTACGTTTCCTGTGGCGCGGCGGCAGCACTGACCTTGAGTACCGCGGCTTGTATCACAGGACTCGATTCCATCAAGCGCGAAAAGTTACCCCATCTTGATGAAACGATGAAAAGCGAAGTCATCATCCATAAACATGGTCGTGTTGGTTATGATTTCGCCATCAGACAGGTCGGTGTTAAGCTCGTCGAGATCGGTGACGAAAACGGCACGACACCTGAAGAACTTAAAGCGGCGATCAACGAGAAAACAGCAGCGATTTTCTACTTCGCCAATCCTGGCCGGGAATGGCGGTGGCTATCCTATGAAAAAGGAATTGAGATCGCCAAAAAACACGGTGTGCCGCTGATCGTTGACTGTGCAGCACAGTTGCCGGCTCCGGACAACCTTTGGCGTTTCACACAGATGGGGGCGGACTTGGCGATGTTTAGCGGCGGAAAAGGATTGAACGGCCCGCAAAGCAGCGGCTTGACCGTCGGGCGCAAAGACTTAATTGAGGCGATGGCGTTTAATGGCCCCCCAAATCCATTTATCGGGAGGGGTATGAAGGTCGGTAAAGAGGAGATGGTTGGACTGCTTGCTGCTGTCAAGCGTTATGTGAACCTCGACCACGACAAACTGATGCAAAGTTACGAGGATGGCGTCGTTTACTTCGCGGAGGAATTTGCAGATGTGAAGGGCATTGAGGTTCGGCGGAGTTTCCCAAGCGAAGCGGGGCAGCCAATGCCCCGGACGGAAATCATCTTTGACGAGGATCGATTGGGCATCACCCGCAATCAGATTCTTCAGCAACTAAAGGATGGGGAACCATCGATTGATATTGCTGGGTCTGGACAAAACGGTGTCTTGATCAATGGGCAAACTTTAATGCCTGGCGAGGAGGAAATTATTGCACAACGGCTGAAGGAGATTTTGACAGATGGCAATTGAAAATAGTCAATTCTCAACGCCTACTTCTGACCAAATTCGTGTTTTGGCTCAACTTTTCTCGCATTGTGTAATAGGAGGTAACCGTTCAGATGGGAGGGTGAGAAACTCTCCGCCGAACCTTTGCTCCGCGGGAGCGTCGCCCTCCCATGGCGCATTAGAATCAAACCTGATGCATGTTCTCCATAGATACCTGAATGTTACGTCTAATCATCCGATTTCGGCGAGTGATACCAAATCCTTTTCTTTTCGTATCACCTGCCCTTTTTGTCTCTGAAGACTCAAAGCTGAATTTTATCCGCAAGCACATATCTCATTATCTTTTGTATTTGACCATTCTGATAACTGTCCCAGATGCTTCATAAGTTACATTATCCATACATGCTTCAATCAGAAAGAGACCTCGCCCGCTGCCTCTGAATCGATTTGCGGGATGCAATGGATTCGCAATGTTATTGCGATCAAAGCCTGCCCCTTGATCTTGGACGACAACCGTGAGTTTGTTTGGATTCACGATAAACTGAAACTGTGCAAGTTTATTGGCATCTTTTTTATTTCCGTGCTTAATTGCATTCGTACCCGCCTCGGTCACCGCCAAAATCACCTGTTCGCTTGTTTCTTCATTGAATCCCATCTGCCTTACAATTTCAGAGATGACAGCGTCAAGAATATAAACAGAATGCATTAAACTGGGGAGGGCTAGACAGATAGCCTGTCGGTCAATGTGATTTTCCTCAACTGTTACGACATTGGGAAGGGAAGGGACGGCTTGAATCGCCGTGGATTCCATACTTGGAGCTGTTGTAGGCATAAAAGGTGCTTCGTATGAGATCTGATTTTGCATGGGGAGTGACCTCCTAATTACTGTTTGAATTTTGGTTTACGATGATTTCGGTTTTAATGAACCATCAGTATATTTTGAAGATAAATGCATTTCTATGGCGGAAATTGAGCAATAAATATGCCAGCATATTCCGGGTTTGCCACGAGCAGATCTCCGCCCAATAAAAAACAGCACTGGCATAAAGTCAGTGCTGTTTTAGAGTCAATATGTACGCTAAGAATTTCTACGATATTTTGTGCAAATTATCCCTGAACTACGGGATTTCGCAAGGTGCCAATCTTTTCGATTTCGATTTCAACGACATCTCCATCGGCAAGTTTTTCGTCAGGATGTCCAACGCCGGAGGGTGTCCCAGTTGAGATGATATCCCCGGGTTCAAGCGTGACAAGTGTCGAAGTGAATTCGATGAGTTCGCCAACGTTAAAGATCATCTGCCCGGTGTTCGCATCCTGCTTAATCTCGCCGTTGACTTTGAGCGTGAGATGCAGGTTATCCGGATCTGGAATTTCATCTTTCGTCACCATACAAGGTCCCACCGGCGCGAAGGTATCGAACCACTTTCCATTTAGCCAATCGAACCATTCATCCCCATCCCGATCAACACGACTCTCCTTAACTTTAAGTTCTCGCTCAGAAACATCATTGACGATGGTGTATCCCGCAACGTAATCGTAGGCATCGTCGGCATCGATAAATTTTCCGCGCTTCCCAATCACGATGCCAAGTTCCGCCTCCCAGTCGATAAACATCCCGTTTTCAGGAATGATGATCGGTTGTTCGTGCGCTGTCAGGGTTGTACTCGGGGGTTTCATAAAAACACGCGGCGTTGTTTCTAACCGGCTTAAAGCTTCTCCACCACCCTCTTCAATATGCGAAGCGTAGTTCCCAGCAAGCAGCAGCAGTTTTTTCGGATTCGGAACTGGTGGCAGGAGCGGGTCTGTTGACCAAACTGCTTTATCAGGATTAGCTTCAACAGCACGAATGACACGTGCTGCGGCATCAAATGCACTTTCTCCCTTTTCGATAAACTGAAGCATTCCACTTAGCAGCCTGTTGAAGGCGATATCTGGCGCAACCGCTTGACATGTTGCGTGAAGGTCTAAAATCTGATTATCAAGTAGTGCGCCTAACTTGGCACCATTAGCACTTTGGAAACTGACTAACTTCATGATTCTTCTCCCGGTTGTGTGAGATTATTTATCTTGCGATTGATTCGGTCGGATGACGACTCCACATATATTGCGCCGGATTATAGCAGATTGGACTATGGCAGTCAATGCCAATATTAGTTGCAAAGAATATAGGGCTTCTGTATAATAATTTCGATCTGAATCGCACATGATTTTGATACAATTACGAGACATTGATACAGATCTCCGTCACCCTGAAACAGAACTGATGGTTGAGATGCTTCGTCGCTTCTCTCACCTCAGAATGACACTTTGCGTTTACTGGTACAGGAGACAACCATGCACATGAATCTGTGTGCCCTGCATCTTGAATCCTGTACCTCGCTGCAGTGTATAATTGTCAATATGAAGTTGATAGCAGAACAGAAGTTTTCACTCAGGAGGATTAGATGCATCTCAATAATGGCATTCAACTCACATGGCTTGGTCACTCCACTTTTAAGATTGAATTTGACGGCAAAACAACCTTAGTTGATCCGTGGGTGACGCACAATCCTGCCTGTCCGGAGGAGCTTAAAACCTTCGATCAGCTTGACACGATACTCATCACACACGGGCATGCTGACCACGTCAGTGATGCTGTAGAGCTTGCGAAAAAACATTCACCAACCGTTGTGGCAATAGTCGAGATTGCGGGTTGGCTTGGAAGTAAAGGCGTGGACAACACGATCGGGATGAACAAAGGCGGCACTGTCTCGGTCAATGGCCTGAACGCTACGATGGTCACAGCAAATCATAGCAGTAGTTTTACGGAGGAAGATGGCACAACCGTATACCTTGGAGAGCCTGCGGGATATGTCATCGAATTCTCGAATGGCTACAAAATTTACCATGCAGGAGACACGAATGTGTTTGGTGATATGCAGCTGATCGGTTCGCTTTATCAACCCGACCTCGCGCTCCTTCCAATTGGGGACCACTTCACAATGGGCCCACGCGAAGCAGCGTATGCCGTTCAGTTGCTCAACGTTCCTGCTATTGTCCCCATCCACTACGGCACGTTTCCTGTTTTGACGGGGACGCCTGAAGCACTTCGTGAGTTGACGAAAGATCAGAACGTCGAAATCGTTGCTCTTAAACCGGGAGAGACTTTAGCGTAATTCGATAGTTCGTCGAACAATGAAAATCCAACGCGACCTCACAACCACATTCTATATCTTCACATCTGGCACGTATCTAATTATTGGAGGACGAAGCTTCGCCAGAGCTCCAGATACGCCTGAGACTAGCTATTTCTACCTGCTTGGATTGATCACGTGGGTTCTTGCCACGCTTGTTTGGATGCAACAGGTGGACAATCGGGCTGCGCGAATCTCCTATCTGATGAGCATCGGTCTGATGAGTGTATGCTCTGTTGACGCGACATTCTCGATCGGTGAAGGGACGTGGAGCAGCCGAATTGTGCCAATTGCTCAGTTTCTCGCGGCGACCATTTTGCCCTGCCTGTTTCTCCACTGCTTTCTCATCTTTCCAGCGGAGAAAAAAATTACCTTGCGCTATCAGTGGGTGTTGAAAGCACTTTACGTTCCGGGCATTGTCTTATTCCTCGCAATGTCCTTCTTTTATTTAGAGGGAAACAACTACTACCGTGAGTTTTTCCTCGTGCAGTTACCGCCCCTAGAAGGGATTTCAACAGGCTTTCTCTTTTTCTATTCGATTGCAGGACAGTTGCTTCTTTTACACACATGTTTTGCCGCGCCTTCCGCTTCCCAACGCCGTCAGGCACGGTGGCTGCTACTTGGCATCGTCGCAGGCACGTTGCCGCAGGCTATTTTTACAACGATTCCAAAGGTTTGGGACGTATCCATTCCCTATGCTCGCGCCTCTGCCTACACCTTATGCCTTATCCCAATCTGTTATATCGTCGCGATCATTCGGCATCGGTTGATGAACATTGAATTGATTATCAATCGTAGTCTAGTCTACATGCTTGTCAGTGGCTTCGCACTCGGAATTTATCTGTTGAGCATTCAAGGCTTGACCCTATTTTTCCACACAGCAATTCGCTCACGGACGGTGACTGCCGTATCCGTCTTGATTGTTGCCGTCCTCTTTGCGCCTGCTAAAACGCGGATACAGAACTTGATTGATCGCGCTTTTGATCGCGAGACGTACAACTACCGTCAAACGCTTTTGGCGTTGAGCCAGACGCTCCATTCAATTCTCGATCTAGAAATTCTGGTCGATACCCTACTCCGCCAAGTGACCCGAGCAATGCACATTAGTCGAGGAGTTGTGATGTATCGTGTGTCAACGGCAGAACCGGAGTTCGTTCCTGAAGCAACGGTTGGTATGGATTCTCTCCCTAGCGGCGTGCAGGTGAAGCTATTTCCGCCGTTGCTGGACCTGTTGAAAAAGGCAGAAAAACCGCTGGATTTTTCCAACCAGCCGCTTGATCGGAATAATATTCAATTGCTGGTGGGCAAAACCGATTTTGCAAATTCAGCACAAACCGAGGATTTTATCACGTTCCTTCGATCTGCAGTATGGATTCCCTTTATCACTCAGACCAAAGAGTTGGAAAATCTCGTGGGTCTGCTTGTGCTTGGACAAAAGTTATCGGAGGAGCCGTATACACAAGCCGACCTCGCACTGCTTGGGACACTGGCACATCAGGGGGCTACAGCTATTGAAAACGCAACGCTTTATGCCCAGTTGAGCATGCGGACAAAGGCAATGGAAGAGGCACGGGAACAATTGATGGCAACCTATCTGGACACTCTCGGTGGCACAATGCCTAAATCAGAAAGCGGCAATTTGATGTCAGATTTCAATAATATTGCAGCCGCTCTCAAGGAAAGTCACGATCGGCTCAGACAATTAGACCGGCTTAAATCTCAATTCTTGGATAATGTCTCCCACGAATTCCGCACGCCCTTGACCCATATCAAAGGATTTGTAGATAATCTGCTAGCTGGCATTGGTGGAAAGCTTTCAGGGAAACAAACAAGCTATCTATTGCGCGTGACGGATAATTGCGATCGGCTAATTCGACTGATTAACGATCTGCTAGATCTCTCACGAATCGAGTCAGGTCAGATTTCATTGCAGTTTGAACGAATGCCACTGTACCCAATTCTGGACGTAGCAGTTGCTGGGATGCAGCCAATGGCAGATGAAAAACAGGTTCAAATTAATCTTGACTGCGCTCGGGACATCGTTGCAAGCGTGGATATCGACAAAATGAAGCAGATTATGACCAATCTGCTCGATAACGCTGTCAAATACACGGAAAGAGGCGGACATGTTTGGGTCAACGTCACGTCCCAACCAGATCAGGACGTTCAAATCTGCGTTGAAGATACCGGGATGGGTATTGACGACGCAGACTTAAATTTCATTTTCGATCGGTTCCACCGGGTTGACGATTCAAAAAACAGTGGTGTGGGAGGGATTGGCTTGGGGTTACCGATTGTGAAGAATCTTGTCGAACTACATGGCGGAAAAATTTGGGCGGAGAGCGAGGTCGGGGTGGGAAGTCGCTTCTATGTGACGCTGAAAGGTGGACAACATCGATGAATCTTTTCGTCTATGGCACTTTAATGTATCGAGAACAGATTGAGTTTTTGCTGCGTCGAAAACTGGGCGATCCGGTCGAGGCAACGATACGCGGCTTTACAATGATTATCGCCTCAGAGTGGGGATATCCTGTACTTATCCCTGAGTCAAATTCTATCGTTGAGGGAGTCGTCTGGCGGGAATTGACCGAGAAGGACTTTATCACCCTTGACTATTACGAAGGGTGCGACGAGGAATTCGCTGTTTATCAGCGGGAAAGACGGAAGGTTGTCGTTGGTGGGCATGAGGAGGAAGCGTGGGTTTACGTTGCAAGTCCGGCGTTCTTAGAATCAGAATAGTTGGGAGGCTGAGACAAAGAGATGAGACAGGTTGTCACAATTTAACACAATACGTATTGCACTGTGAAATATGTTCTGACTATGGACCTCTCCCCCGGCCCCTCTCCTACGAGGAGAGGGGAGACAAACTTCTCCCCCTTCCCTCGCAGGGAAGGGGGCCGGGGGGTTAGGTTGAAACTTATTTCACACAGTAGTATTGCACTGTGAAATAAATTATGCAAAGTGACCGGGAGGGTGAGGCACCCGCCGAACCCTGCGGGTGGGAGGACAGACCTCACGCACCCCGCGCAGTTCTTCCCACCACCCGAAGGCTCCGAGCCGTCAGTGTTAGTTCATGCTGGCGGCTTTTTGTTTGTGAGGATTCTAGCTCTTGATTCGGGCCCACGTCGTCGTGAGTTTGTTTCGCGAATTCAACGCAGGAGCCGCTGGCACGGAATTAATGCTATCGCTACCAGTTATCGCTTGACCATCGAAGGTCTCGCCTGTAAGCGTACCTTCTGTGGAGTCACACGTGAGGTCGGTGTCTCCATTTCGGAAGTGAAGCACCAAGTCTGTGTCGCCATCATCATCGACATCTTCTTCATGACGCTTAGGGTTGCCGCTTTTTTTATTCACGTGTGTCTCACTGGCGCCCTCAAAGGTGACAGTGGTATGGTCAACGGTGGTCGCGTCAAAATCGTCTGTCGTTAAGATGGCCACGGTAATAACCCCCTTCGCATTGTTGCAGTTGATTGAATTGGGGTCACTACCGGGCTTGATGTCGATGTCAACGGGTATGTCAACAGTCACGAGAAACGGCGACCAATCAGACTCTCTGTCCTCCGCCGCGTTATTAGTCAGGTTGACTTGGTTTGTTCCATCGGCGTTCATCACGTAGATTTCAGAATTTCCATCACGGTCTGAATGGAAGACAATCTTCGTCCCATCGGGTGACCATGAAGGTCCGCGATCGCCCGCCGGGTTATTGGTCAGCCTTGTTTGATTTGTCCCATCCGCGTTCATCACGTAGATTTCCTGCTGGCCACCGTGACGGGCGGTATAAAAAGCAATCTTCGTTCCATCTGGAGACCACGCCGGGAAAGCTTCACTTGCAGGGTTGTTGGTAAGATTAACTTGGTTTGTCCCGTTCCCCGCATTCATGACATACACTTCGTTGTTGCCATCGCGTTTTGATATAAAAGCAATCTTCGCCCCATTTGGGGACCATGAGGGTACTTCATCAGTAGCCGTGTTGTTAGTCAGACGCGCTTGGTTCGTTCCATCGGCGTTCATCACATAAATTTCATAGTTACCGTCGCGGGTTGATCCAAAGGCAATTTTCGCCCCATCTGGTGACCATGAAGGTATTTCGTCAACTGCCGGGTTATTGGTGAGTCGCGTTTGGTTCGTTCCATCAGCGTTCATCACGTAGATTTCGTTGTTCCCATCGCGGTCTGATGTAAAGGCAATCTGTGTCCCATCTGGTGACCATGCAGGTGCGCCATCCAGTGCTGCGTTATTGGTCAACCGAGTTTGATTTGTTCCATCGGAGTTCATCACGTAGATTTCGTTGTTGCCATCGCGGTCTGACATGAAGGCAATCTTCGTGTTTGTGAGTTGTGCTTGACTTACAGATACCATGAGTGTCGCGCAAATCAATAGTAAAACTGCAATAACTATGGGTCTCATCTTGGGAATATACCTCCAAATACATTTGACAGTGATTATTTTGGGTATTCAAAGTATAACAGAATGCGGTATTCTCGTCAACGCCTAATTTCCAGATCTTAATCAGTGAGACTGCAACTGCACAATCTCATCAATCTGCCGACGTGCATAATCGACAATGACACTCTCCGGATAATCTTGGATCAGGGCGGCATACGTCTCCCGCGCTTTGTCGGGCTGTTCCATTTGGCGGTGATAGATGCCCGCAATCTTCACAAGTGCCTCTGTTGCGACTGAACTCTCATTCGTGACGTTCTGCTGATACGCCTTGATTGCGTCGGTATATGCCTGTCGCCACTGATGAATTTCGCCGATTAGCATCCAGAGATCATCAACGATAAGGGCTTTGGGATATTTCTCAATTGCTTCTTTGCACCCTTTCAATGCCTCATCAGCTTTCCCGCTGAGGTCTGCTTGCAACGCTTTAAGGTAGAGTTTGAAAGGCTCATTAGAATAATCGGAATTGGATTGAATCAGGACGACTCGATCCAAGGCATCGTTGCTCTCTGGATGGTCTACGGCGACCTCAAGCACTCGTTTATATTCCGCGGTTGCTTCCTCAAACTTCCCCTGGAAAAGGTACGAATCGCCAATCAGTTTTCGGGCGGCCGCTTTGAAACTGCTATGTCCATCGGCAATTGGCCGCAAGATGTTCTGAGCAGCGGCATATCGTTCTTGCAAAATGTGGCACTCCGCCAAACCGAGCCGGACTTCCCACTGCTGTTTGGTGGATAGTGGACGGTTTGTTAGTGGTTGATAAATGCGCATCGCCGCTTCGACATCACGAATGCCGTGCAACCATATATGTCCTAAAAACAACTGTGCCAATGTGTCAAGATTCTTCATATTCGTTAGGACGGTGAGTGCTTCTTGCCACTTCCCCAACTGTTCATAAAGTCGAGCGGCTTTCATTTGTGAACTCCATGCCAGGCGCGTATTCGGAAAAAGCTCGACAATTGTCTGATAGAAGTCAACGGCTTTCGCATCCTTATTCCGTTGCAAGAGTTGCGCGAAATTTTTAAGTGCCAGATCGAGTTGGCCGCGATAGAAGTAGAGTTCCGCGAGAGACAGAACTAGATTGGGATTCTGCGGTTGCGCTTTTAAATCCGTTTGAACTTGAGTAATCACACGCTCAAACAAGTTCTCCCGTTGTTGCCCCTCATAGATGTCCGCCATGTCCTCGATAATCGTGCTACGTCCGCTATAGCCGATGTCCACCGTCCGCAACGCTCGCAGGTAAGTTTCAATCGCCATATCAATTTGCCCTTGGATTTTGTACACATTTGCAAGCTGAGTGTATAGATACGCGCTCTTAGGATTGAGCCGAATGCCGGATTCGTAAGCTTCAATCGCTTTGTCATACATCTGATGGGTTGTATAAATCGAACCCAGTTGTTGGTATCGATACGATTGGTTTGGATCCTTTCGGATAATCTGTGACCATTGCTCTACAGCTTGATCGCGCTGACCGAGTTGAGCATACAGATCGCCAAGCTTTTTGATCAGGCTCGTGTCGTTTGGATCGCGTTCAAGGGCGGCACGATAAAGGCTTAACGCATCGCTGTGTTTTCCCTGCTCCTTGTAAAGATCTGCCAACTGCTCCATCAAATCGGTGTCATTTGGATCCTGGCGCAGGTAACCCCGAAGTAATTCTTCCGCTTTGGCATACTCACGCTGATTGATATGTAGCCGCACGAGGCTGTACAATGCACTGATGCGATAAGAAGAGTTCGGGAAGTTCTCCATAAAATGAAGATAGCCCTTGATTGCCTCATCATATTTGCCCTCCGCATAGAGATACTGAGCGATCAAGTAGTGGGCGATTGCGGCAGTTTGCGTTTTGGGGTATCTATTCGCAAGTTGCCTGCAACTGAGAATCCCTTCCTTGTATTGATACCGTTGAACAAACAGATTCCCAATTTGATGCACAGCTTGGCTTGCATACGAGCCGTCCGGAGCATCATCGATGATTGCTTGAAAGGTTCGGACTGCGGCAGTATCATCCCCCGTTTTGCCGTAGCATTGCCCCATGTTTATGCGAATCGAGTCCTTTGTATTTTGTCGCAAAGGCGTTTTCAAAAGGGCTTGATATGCCTCAATCGCTTCTGAGTATTTACGGCTATAGTAGAGTTCATGGGCAGATTGAACCGCCGCCAAGTCCTCTTGGATGTTCTGATTTTGCGCATGCGTTGTCAGAGAAATCAGTAAAAGTATGATTATGAATTGTGTTCCTATAAACAGTTTACGAGGCATTCTGTTTCTCCTTTGATTAGGTGCGAGGCGTTGGGGTTAAGGAATGACGATTTAATAAATCGAACACATCTGTTCGACCCACAACGTAGGGGCGAGGCATGCTTCGCCCGAAATGTAGGAGTTATTTCGTAGCCATTCCTAAGCGTCGCTACATCCCCCATATCTTAATCGCCCGTCCTTGATATGTTGCTTCTCGACTGAAAATCTTGTCCGCCCAGGCTTTGTCTGTATCTCGGTCAAAGATCACGAGATGACCTTCCTCTGTCCCACAGCGGTCCATGTACTCCCAAGTTTGTTCAAGTCCTTCCTCGATGGTATGCTCCAGAGAACGGTAACGAATTTTAAGTTCGATGACGGACTTCTGGATGCCGCCGGGGTATGGCCAGATCACCAGCAAATCTGTTCTCAACCGTCCGAGTCCATATTCCCGTTCTACCCGACCACCGCTGTTGACAATCCGCTGAAGAAAGGCTTGCAAGAGCAGTTGCGGGCCTGCCTCCTTGTAATCGAACCGTTCAATCCAACTTTCCGAGTTTTCTCGAAAAAACTGCTGGAAGGCAGAGAGGAGTTTGTAGATATCCAACAGTCCATCAGTTCGGATATACCAAGGGGGTTGGTGGGTAATGGTCAGTTGAGTGCTGTAGGTCAACTCGCGGGGAATAATCTCCTGATAGATTAGATTCGCAATGCTCAACTGTCCCTCCTCCGTCCGTATTAATCCAAGGTCTCGTAGATACAAAATATCATCTGTCGGAATCAGGTCAGGATGGCTTGTGCCTGCTAACATAGGTTCAATTACCTTCCTCACCCGCTCCTCAGCCAGCTTGTCTACCAATTGGTCAATATGGGTCTCACGGCGCAAAATGATTTGTTCCTTTGCCTCCGATACCATCTCTGCCGTAATGGGTTTTGATCGATCTCTACCAGCTTTTATCTTAAAACATGCTTCGTAGCCCAGGGCATTAACCAGCCAAGGTTGCCCACTGGTGAGATCCCAGATTCGCCCTAAAGCCTCACCCTCAAACTCCTGTCCGGTCGTCTCTGTGTGTTGCTGATATAAGGTTTCTATTTCCTGACGGCTAAAGTCTTCTAAGCGTAACGACTCCGCTTTGATGTTAAATGCACTTCCGCCTGTGATGATCGCTTTGTCGCGGCTCGAATGAATTCGGTAATCGCGGATGTCTCGCACTCCACAGAGGATGATGCTCTGGGGAAACAAGGCGGGACGTTTATCATAACCCGCCCGGAGTTGCCTCAACACCGAAATCAGCGTATCGCCAACCAATGAGTCAACTTCATCCATCAAAAGAACGACTGGCAAAGGGCTGGCTTCAGACCACAACGTCAATGTAGCATTCAAGGCACTGTTGGGTCCCGACTGCTCCAACAGATCTTGCCATCGATCCATTAGAAAGGAATCTTTCAAAAAATCCCGTGCCCGTGAAGCCATTTCCCATAGAATGGCCTGCATTCCCTGCTGGATGTCTTCGCGGGCGGCTTGTGCGGTTTCCACATTACAATATAGGCAGTGGTACTTTCCATCCTGGTTGAGTTTCTCCATCAAGGCGAGCAGACAGGTTGTCTTTCCCGTTTGCCTGGGGGCATGAAGCACGAAGTATTTTTTCATTTCAATCAGGGCCATTACATCGTCCAGATCTAATCGCTCTAGTGGAGGCAAACAGTAGTGATCCGCGCTCCTGACCGGTCCAGCGGTATTAAAGAAACGCATCGGAAATCTCCTGGGTTGAAGTGAAAAACCAAACATAAGTATGCGGACACACATTAGACCTGACGGGTTTGACTCGTCTCCGGGCTTACTCGGCTCCGGGCTCGCCTCCCCCTTGTCAGGTCTCAAGCTACGCAAACATTTACCTGCAATCAATAAATGAACCCTTGATAAAACTCAAACCAATGCCAAGTCAATCACCCGATCGAGCGGCATTCTTTCCGCTTGCTCTTTCAGTTGCTTGAAGCGTCTTTCCCCTATTTCCTTTTGAATTCTTCGGATAGAAGCATTGACCGCGCTTTTGTTGCTGGCCGATTTGATTTGCTCATAGAGATGGGCAGCGACTAGCATAAACAGAGCCGCTTGCTCCAGGTTTTCCTCAGATCTAGCGAGTTTGCCAAGCTCATGAAGCGAGTCCGCAATATCTTGCTTATTCCCAATCTCTGCTCTGATTCGCAGGCTTTCAGTATAACGTTCTTTTGCTTCATTGAGTTCACGTTGATACCATGCAATTTTCCCCAAATTGTTCAGTGAAATGGCAATCCCCCACCGATCGCCAAGTTCCCTATGAATCTCTAAGCTTTCTGCATACAGCCTTTTCGCTTCCGCGTTGTCATATTGATGGCTTGCAATGTTACCCAAATTACTCAGCGAGTATGCGATGCCCCGTTTATCCTCAAGTTCCTTGCGAATCTGCAAGCTCTCGGCATGAAGTCTTTTCGCTTCATCATAGTTCCCTTGATGCCTCGTGATGTTTCCAAGAAAATTTAGGGAGTACGCGATACCCCGTTTATCCCCAAGTTTTCGTGCAATTTGTAAGCTTTCGGCATGAAAGGATTTTGCCTCATCGTAAGCATTTTGACTCTGTGCAATCAGTCCGAGATTTCCCAAAGATAGAGCGATGCTACGTTTATCCCCAAGTTCTCGTGCAATCTGCAAGCTTTCGGTAAAATGACCTTTTGCTTCCTCGTAGTTTCTCTGATACCTTGCGATGATTCCGAGATAGTTTAGCGCGTTGGCAATATCCTGTTTGGATCCAAGTTCTCTGGCAGTTTGCAGGCTTTTCGTACATAGACTTCGCGCCGTTTCATTATCGCCCACTACTCGATAGAATCTGCCGAGCTTGTATTGCACCTGGAGAAGCAGCGTGTTATCTTTAAGTGTTCTTAAGCCGTGCTCTGCTTGTCTTAAATGCTGTATGCCTTCACTCAAAAAACCGCGGATATAAAAGAATTCGGAAAGCGCAGTTGCAAGTTCTCCGAACAATTTCCCTTCACTCATTTGGGTAAAATCCATCGCTGTGCGGAAGTTTTCCAATTCTAATGCGATTTCGGCAAGGGCGGCACTCTGTTCTCCTCCTGTCAATTTCTGATCGCAACTTTGAGCGATTCCTAGATAATACTCAGCGTGCGCCTTTTCGAATTTGGCGGAGTCATCCAATTTCTCTGTAGCATACGCCCTCAAGGGCTCCGACATCTGATAGCGGATTTGCTCAGAGATTTCTTCAGCCGTGAGCAATGATTTGTCTTGCAAACTGAAAATTAACTCAAGCGCGTCAGGCACGTCACAAACTTGCTCTGCAGCTTCCAAAAAAAATCCGCCTGAAAAAACGGACAGTTGGGCAAATAGGAGCTGCTCATCTGCATCCAATAATTGATAAGACCAATCTATCGTTGCCCTTAATGTCCGGTGCCGGTAAGGAACATCCCGACTGCGTGTGGATAAGAACCCGAATTGTTGGAATTGTTGTGAAAGGCGGTCTA
This sequence comes from Candidatus Poribacteria bacterium, assembly GCA_022567695.1. Taxonomy (GTDB): domain Bacteria; phylum Poribacteria; class WGA-4E; order WGA-4E; family PCPOR2b; genus JADFGN01. The sequence goes on from JADFGN010000006.1 coordinate 32,491, forward strand.
AAATTTGTTGTGCCGTCATCCCTCGCACACGAGCGGCAGCAAGCTCAATGGCTAAAGAAATCCCATCCAGACGACGACAAACGGCAGAGATAGCGGTAGCGTTTTGTAAAGACAACGAAAATCCAGGCTGGGCCGCTTGGGCACGTTCAATAAAAAGTTTCACACTATCGTACTGAGACAATGTCTCGATATCAGCATCGTCCGGCGGCACCGATAGCGGCGGTACCACGAAGGTCTGCTCACCAGACACCTGTAGTAGCTCCCGCGAAGTGACTAAACAACGTAAGGACGGTGCCCTTAGCAACAAATCGTTGACAAAAGATGCCGCTTCAGGCAGATGCTCGAAATTGTCCAGCACCAGCAGCAGGCGTTTCTGCGCGAGATAGTCAATTACTTGTCTCTGAGGGTCGATTTGCGGTTGAAGCGTAATCGCCAGCACAGAGGCGATTTCGGCGGCAACATACATGGGGTCGGTTAGGGAGGCGAGGGGGATAAACCATACCCCATCAGGAAAATGTTCTAACTGGTCGGTGGCGACTTGAATCGACAGCCGCGTTTTCCCAATCCCACCGGGACCTGTGAGTGTCACCAAACGAACTTGTTCTTTTCCCAAGAGATTTGCGATTTTGCGGATTTCCGCTTCCCGGCCGATGAAACTTGTGAGCTGCGCGGGGAGATTGTTGGGTAAGCTATCAAGTGTCCTCAGCGGTGGAAATTCTCTTTGAAGTTCAGGGGATGCAATCTGAAAGATCTGTTCAGAGTGATGGAGGTTTTTGAGCCGATACACCCCCAGATCAAGAAACCAAGGTTGAGGAAATTGTTCCCTAACCAGTGCTTGTGTTGTTGCCGAGATTAGAATCTGTCCGCCGTGGCCGGCGTCTGTGATTCGTTTTGCCAAATTCGCGGGAGTGCCCTGATAATCCCGATCGAGTACCGAGACATCCCCGGTGTGGATGCCGATACGTACCCGTATTTCCCCCGCCGCTTCAGGCCACGCATGCTGTGAAAGTGCCAACTGCGCTTCCACGGCACACTGTACAGCATCGCTAGCCGTCTGAAAGGCAAAGAAAAACGCATCTCCTTCACTCCTGATTTCGTAGCCGAACCAGTTATCTTTCGCTTGACGCAGAATCGCGTTGTGTGTTTCAAGGACAGGGAGCATGACCTCTTTTCCGAGTTCTTCCCAAAGGGTCGTCGATCCCTCGATGTCGGTAAACATCAGCGTCACTGTGCCTGTTGGCATTACTGAATTTTTGGGTTCAGATTGATTTGCGTTTTCCATGAGGAGATACTTCAACTTTCAAAGGTCATTCACGTTTTTATGGAAAGAGTTTCGCTTCAACCTTCCGAAGGTTGAGACTGCTTATTTGAGTAAACTACTCTTTCCCTCGTGACAATGAGACATTGGATATGTTCTGCAATAGCTTTGGCGAGAAGAGGGGGAACGGCATTACCAATTTGGTTATATTGAGACAAATAATTCTCATCACGTCGCCCTTTTCGTTCAAGTAGCTTGCGAGAAATCACCGTCCTTTTTCCCATAAAACGATACCAATCTGGAAAAGATTGAATCCGAGCGGCTTCTCGTGCTGTCAGATTTCTATGCTGGAAAGGATGAATGAAACTTGAATAGAATGAAGCAGGTATTGTGTAGGAAGGTCTTTCCGGGTGCAAGCGACGATTATTTGAGTTATAAGGAACTTTTGATAGCTCTCCATTCCCTCCTCGTTTTCGTGCGCCATGTTCTTTAGGAACATCCAATCCTGATTGCCCCCACTCAATGAGCCTAAATCGCTCCACCAACCTTTTAGTATGTTTCATCGCAACATGATTGAAAAGAAGTTTTTGATTCTCTCTCGCCCATCGTTGAAAGTCTGTTTCTGGTTCAATGATATAGCGTTGTTCTTCATCACCTTCACCAGCATCTAACTCCGGTAAGTCAGAAATCGCTTCCCATACGGACACCGCCGGTCGTAGAATATCAGAACTCAAGTGTAACCCGCTACCATTTTGCGCTGCCCAGAAGTGAGTTTTCACAGGTTTTCCTATCTCTGTAGTCCCAATACGATTTCCAACCACGAATACCCGTTCTCGCAGTTGAGGCACACCATATTCCGCTGCATTGAGTTTCCATATTTCTGTTCCATACCCTAAATTAGCAAAAATATTTTGGATAAGACCTATGACCTTTTCTCCATCCGCATTCTTCCTTGAGAGGATTCCTCTTACGTTCTCCATGACAAACACTTGTGGATTCAAGGATTCAACCCAACGAGCAAAATCCTTAAAAAGGCTATTGCGTGGGTCTTTAGGGTCTTTCTGGGCAGGTCCAGCTATGCTAAACCCTTGACAGGGTGGACCACCAATAACGACATCTGGTGAGTCGCTACACACTTGGCGAATAGTTTTCGATGATTGAAAACCCCTTATATCCTCGTCGATTACCTTCATATTGGGGTTATTTACGCGCAGGGTATCTGCCGCCCATTTATCAATTTCAACAGAACAATTTACTGTATAACCTGCAAGCTGGAAGCCTAGTCCAAACCCGCCAGCTCCAGCAAACAAATCAATAACTTTCAGCATATTCTTCTCTACGATAACTCAACCTCTGCAAACGCAGGAAGATATCGATACAAGCGAACGTAATTCGTAATATCCTTCTCTGCCAGACCAATCTGCTTTCCATCATCACTGTTGCCATGAGGTAGCCTTTTATCAAGATATAGGCGTTCTCGATGAGTCAGAATAGGTACATCAATTTTATAGAACTCATCATCTGACCTGACAAATTCCAAATTTCCAAATTCACATTGCTTGAGACTTTTTTTATCACACGCTTCGTAAAATATCCCACCTACGGTAAGCATTCTAGCATCATCCTGATAGAGAAAATTGAATAGGGACTTATATCCTATCTTCTGTTCAGCAGAACGTAAGCCATTACGGTCTCTCAACCTTTGCTCTATTTCATTCAAAATGACACGCCTACAGGTTTTAGCCATTTCCTCCCCTTCCAGATTCTTTCCTCTTACATCTACAGGTACTTTATCACTCCCAATACGTCCCTTGAATTTTTCAAGCCTGTAATTTTGAACTTCCTCTTCGGTAAATGGTCTGGAGTCTGGTCGGGGATCAGGTACAGCATTGACAGTTACAATTAGAATACTTCCAGAAATCAAATTCATGCTGGTGTAGGCAACATCTTGCAGAACAGAGTCTGTCAAAAAGCCATCATAATCAAGCCAGACGATAGTTTTTGTTTGCCATGCTAAGGATGGTAACACTTCATTTGAATTACCATACTTCATGTCTATACAGTGAAATGGCTTGTTGAACTCAAAGCGTACTTTATCCGTCTCGCGTTTTTCTATGCTAATCATATCCTTAATACCTAGTGTTTTATGGAAAAGGATAAAGTCAGCAAAGGTAGTTGAACCGAATCCAATATACCTGTAATTTTCTACGGACTCGAAAAAAGAAAGACGAAGAAGAGTCTCACAAAGCATTTTACGTTCAATACTCTTGGCAGGACGAACGCGATAGTTGAATTTGCGATAACTTGCGGTAGCCATCAATCCTCTATTTCTCTGGTATAAAAGTAATTGAATGTTTTCGATCCAACCTCACCAGCCTTCTCAACCCCGAAGTACTTCTGAACGGCATCATAGTCTTCAACAGGAACACGGTAGCGAATCCATACAGTGTCTGGAGCCGTTTGCTGGCGTTCTGCGGGTTTAGGTGAAATAAATTTCTGTCCTAAGTTGTCCGAAGTAATTTGATGAAGGGGTAGCGGTTTCGCTCCCTCCACGGCATCTTGCAAGGGGGTTTCATTGATGCGTTCATTTTTATAGTCTCCCTGTTCATCATGTAACTTATTCAAAAAGTCGATGACTGAACGCATCAAATTAACCATCTGTTGAAAGATAGTTTTATAGGCTACCGAGTCTTCGTCCATACCGTTTTTCGCTGTATTCCATGGCAAATATTTCGGCTTCTCCGCTTCCAAGAATACACATCCTCTAAACCTGTAGTATTGACTATGGTATTCTGGAATGCGGATAGGTTGCTTAACTCCCCAACCGATCATTTTTTCAGGTCCCACGACCAATCTTTTGTTACAGAATATGTACCAGCCTGTATTATTGGCATCTTCTTCTGAAACACCGGCGTAAATTTTTACATGCAATGGAGAATCAGAGCTTTCCCAATAAGCGGTCTTAATTTTGTCTGAAGTCAGTAACTCCAGTTCTTTCGCTTCAAGGCGTTTTCCCTTTACTCGTATCTCTAAACCTTTGTCAATGTTATAAAGATGCTCCCTTTGTAATTCTTCAATGAGTTCACTTACATCGTTATCGATTCCAAATGATTCTTGCACATCTTCATGTAACTCTGTGACCGTTATGGTAGTGCCCCACTTATCTTCTGGATTCTTCTCATCTTCCCTAAACTTCTCAAATTGAAATGCCCAATCAGATTCCCGTCCTTCCTCGTCATCTTCCTTCCACTGCTCTACATCTACCTCCATAGTAAATGATGATGTCTGGGCAATTGATTCAACTCGAAACTTTTTTCCCAGCTTGAACAGTGCCCTTTTCATTCCGATTCCAAATAATCCCACAGAGTACGATGTCTCTTCAGATCCCTTCGGTCGCCCGAAACAAAAAGCATAATTGCGAGCAACATCCACGGGAATCCCGCCGCAATTATCGGCTATTTTGAAGTATGCCTCTTTAGCATCGAGTTCAATTTCGACCCGTAGACCTTCATAGCTTTCGTCACTGCGTAACCTCAGAGCTCCATCTACAGAATTATCTAACAGGTCTCCTATTGCATCTCTCAATGTTATGTCCTTAATTAACATGGAGATGAATAGCTCTTTTGTGGGGTAAGCACTAACAACCAACTTGTCTCTCTTCACATCGATTGCCATATAATTTTACCACCTTCCTTCAAAATTCCTCATCGCGCCCTATTAAGTTAATATATCGCGGTATCAATCATCCACCCGTTGTCGCCCTTTTTGCCATGTTAAAAATCAAATGCTTGACGCAAAATACTTTTATGCCCAAGGTCATTTTCAAGGCGATAAATAACTGTGTACGTTCCCTCCATCGTGCGAAATTGGCTTACGTCAATTGGCGGGGTAAATTTTGCCACATCCGAGCCATCGTCGGGAATCGTCACGCGCTCTTCAAATGGCCCGTAGCACTTCTCACCCAGCGGGTTGAGAACTTTCCACGAGACCTTGAGCCATTTTGGGCGGGTCCTGCGACTGAGGATAATAATCAATTCATCGGCGAGTGAGTCTCCGTTAAAACCCAAAGAGCCAAGCTCAGAGAGCATTTTGGAGGTCAACGTCAAAGGCGGGATGTACTCCAGGTAGCCTCTCCCCGGTATGGTTCGCCATGTGCCCTTCGTTGCCCAGGCAATCTGCTTGATTGGCAGATAATCCAGCCCGATGACATCTACCCGGACTCGTTCATGTTGCAAAGCTTCAATTACCTGATCGAGGCTATATTCAGATCGACCATCGTAGTCTGCATCGTGAAAACTTGCATCACTGGCGAGAACAAAAAACCTTTGTGCTCCACGTCGAAATTTAATCTTGGTCAATGCCGTCATGAGTGCATCCAGACCTGACTCCGCGAGGTCGCCACCACCTTCAAACTTAATTTTGTACAGCCAATTTTTGAATTTGCCGGTATCCGTTGTGAGCCCGCGAGCCTTCGGCTTTTTCTTTATCGCATCGGCAAACGTGACCAAGCCAACTGCGGTGTCGTGTCCTGCCCGTCCGAGATGATCGAAGAAAAAATCGATGTAAGCGCGAATGCCGCGGACATTGTCTTCCATGCTCCCTGTTTTGTCAATTACAAAAACGAGATCGATTTCATATTCTGTCGCTGCATCAGCCAAATTCCGCGCAAGTTCATTCATCATCAGGACATAATTATTCTGTACGCCTGTTCCTGAAGTGCTACCACCTCCCGAAGTATTGCCCATCGGTGCGCCTCCAAGTACCGCGCCTCGCCGATGCCAAAACCGTAATTCTGTCGAGCCGATTTCTGGAGAGTTTGCCGCCAGTGCTTTTTCGCCTCCAGCGATTTCAACCGATTGATTTTGGCCCGGTGGCAATACGATCTTTTCTGAAACGACCTGCGGCAAATTAACTGCCGAGATTCCGGCGGCCTTGACCTTTGGTTGTTCCGCTGTGTGCATGTTGGATTGCAACGAAATCCAAGTTTCTTCCGAGCGCAAAGCCCGATCGGACTTCGCGGAAATGGCAGATCTCTGGTGCGATTCGACGGAATCGATTGATAACCAATCACTGTTGGAAGTTGGCTTAGGCTTCGGAGGGGAAGGCTTTTTCACAGTCTTGACGGGATTGGGGGCGGGCGGTGGCTCGGTTGGTTTTTCAGCCTTGCGCGGAGTTACCTTTGGCCGGGTTACGTGGGTGATGTCGATGGTCGGGCTCAAACGCGGGCAACTGACGTGGCTCAAGCCAAATCTTCATCATAATCAATACGACGATGCCGTG
>JADFGN010000007.1 GCA_022567695.1 Candidatus Poribacteria bacterium
TATTTTACAAATAATTGCAAGAGCAGTTACACGAGTATTTCCATTTTCATTAATGCCTGTTTATTACTGGATTTATTTTATCCAGGACAGATTTTTCTGGTTAATTCCGTTTTCAACTTCTTCAATCATTATCACCGCAGGTGGGGTTCTCATTGCGCATAATAATGCAACAGCTCCTGCTTTAACCAATCCATCTGAGATTTTATCAGGGTCGAAGTATGGGAATTTTGAGTTTCCCATGTCAAATTGCCATTTGACCATACCTTTGTCTATAATTATCTCATTGAAAGATTTTACGAATCTCTTTAAATAGCCTAAAAACTTCCCATAGGTAATACTTTCGTTTTCTTTAACATATCTAACTAACTCCTGAAAATTAGCCCCTTGTCTTCCAATTCCGCTTGCTATATTTGGAGATTTTCTGGATTTATTGAACTCTCTAGAGAAGTTTCTCCTTTCCTGCACCTTACCCTCTATTATAGGAACAGCCTGCCCTTTCAAGAAAGCTGGCTGGAAATGATAATAGTATAGGAATGCCAGAGAGCGGAAGAACATGCCTGTTAATTGTTTTTCATCAGGTGTTAAGTCTTCGTTCTCTAATTTTGTCCTCAATAGCATTTCCTGAGACGGTTTAGAATGTCCATGAGCAATTGTTTTCTTCGAGTCAATAGTTATTTTTTCCTTACAGCCTACAGCGCGGCTCCTTTCATTCAGACAATATATATGTATTTCATAATCTATCTTCTTTCCTTCTCTTTCCCATTCACATGAGAAAGATATAGGGGTATCCGAACTACTTAAGCTGTGCTTATGAGAAAAATAATTACTGCTTCTTAGCATCTTGCTTTTTTCCGATCCTGGGCGAGCTGAACCAACAAGCATCGAAAAGTAACTTAATCCAGAAAGCAAATTACTTTTACCAGAGTTATTAGCACCTATGATCAGCGTTACATCTTTCAGTTCTAGTGTTGTATCTATATGTGTCCTGTAATTTTTTAAGCTGATTTTTTTAAACATAAACCTTACCCCTATTTTAACAGAAATTCCCGCGCAATCCCCTTTCAAACAGTCTGAACATGAGTCTTCTCATCTATTAATCAGCCATAAGCACCATGCCCAAGAAAACCGAGCAGACGTTGCAACCTCGGATTGGCATCTTTGTAAACATGCTCGGGCATGACGTAATTAATGAACGGATAATATTTATGGCCAATGATCCGCCTTGCATAAGTGACCTGCGTGATGTATCGCGTCCTGTCACTTCGATTCGGCCCTCCACGATGCCACGACTGATTATTGAACATAATCACGCTTCCAGCTTTCCCCAGATTGTAATGAATTTTATCTTCCCATGATTTACCTTCCAAAGGGTGAGGTGGACTTCCACCGAATAGATGAGAACCGGGGATGACTTCCGTGCAGCCATGTTCGATCTCCGTGACATCGGTCAGGTAATAATTCGCTGTAAACACAAGAACTGGCAAGCGAACATTGGTCGGCGGATCGCCGTGTGTGACAATATAATGTGGGGCATCATCTTGGTGCCAGGTGGAAATTCCACCGCCGGGGTAGGTTCGGAAGGAATTGTTATGGATGACGTGGCAATTCTTGGCAACAAGTGCTTCAGCGAAACTGACAATTGGCTCCATATCAAACAACCGGAGATTCGCTTGGCTATGCTCGAACATCCGATGGCTGAGTTCCATGTTGGATTTCTTACTCCCCGAATTAAGCCCGTTTGGGTTTTCTTTCAAAGCCCAATCCAACTCCTTGCGTAACTCGGCACACCATTCCGGGGGCAACACGTTTTCCATGAACAGAAAGCCTTGACGATGGAACGTTTCCACCCATTCCTGAGTCTGTTCTTCGCTAACGATCTGATTTGCTAAATATTCAGTCATCGGCAGATCTCCTCATCAACACGCAAAATCGCGAAGGGAAATGAGTAAACAGGTCAATCCTCATCCACTCACTTCCCCAATTTAATTATCCAATCGCCGCAGCAACAATCAGTCCCAGAGCAATCAACACTCCGGCAAGCGCCATTCCAGCGGCAATATTATTTTCGTCAGCAATCTGTTTATCCAGATGGTAGGGTGTTACGAAATCGAATACCTTGTACCCGATCATCAAAATTACCAGCCCGACAATGCTGAATACAAGGCTTTCAACGATGAGGCCCGTGAGAACCTTGAAGTCAATCATTGACTCCGTTGCTGAAGCTGGGTTGACGGTCTCTTGGGCGTCAACATGGTTTGACAATACCGATGCAGAAACGATCCAAATAATCGCTAGACAAAAGCTGAGGTGGACAATTTTCTTAGCCATTTGTTACCTCCACTGATGTGAAATGTGAAACGGGGATGGTTCATTGAAGTAATGTCACATTGTATCTTCTTGATTTTGTTCTTCGGGTTAGGTGACCTCTTCATCAACAACCTCGACAGATGGAATTTCTTCCGGCGATTCGGTTTCGTGAAATGGCGAAATCTCAAAATCCATTTCTTCAGTTGAATGCCTGCATTTGATGAAGATGATATCCTTTTCTTCCCGATAGAGCCAACCGACTTCCGCCTTCTCAAGCTCTTCGACTACAGGTATTTCCTCAGCCTCCACCTTTAACCCCGAAGGCTTACTTCCATACCCACTAATAGTGCTGTAGCTTGTTTCGTGCTGGATGTAACGTAGCTTAAAACTCAGATTCCCGGAATCATCATGAGTGGCTGATTCAATTTGCGCGCCGGTGCTAAGATGAATCCGCCCGTGTGTGTTGCGTATAATCGCGGTGGATATATCCGCATCCACGCCTCGCAGGGCATAGAGATTCACCATGATGTCCTCTGGATTGAGATGCGGTCCACGTCCATCAGTGCAGAAACCGTAAAAGCCATCGGGGTACGTTCCCTTCAACTCACCTTCTGTCCATTGCTGATACATTGCACTGATCATAATTCCCTCTGCAATCTTCACCCAAGGATGCCGATTACTGTGACGTGCAAGGTGTTGCAGATAATAGGCAAAAACAAGACCACACCACTGAACTGGAACACCGAACCATGAATGGGTGTAGAAGGTTGTACCAAAGACAGGAATTGAGGCAAAACGCATCCCCGGACGGTCGGGTAGATTCCAATGATAAAGGAAAGGTAGTGCGGTTGCCGCCCAATATTCCGCACGTCTCAAATAACGATTGTTTCCGGTAATTTCGTAGGCATCAACATACGCGCTAACGGCATGGGCTGCTGCGAGAATATCCGGCTCATAGAGTGGACATTCCCACGCTTGTGCGCCTCGTGGAATGTTAAAATCATCCATGAACTTCAGCGCCTTTAACCCGGCTTCTAACGATGCTTCATTCCCAGTGACTCTCGCATGTTTCAGCAACATCAATGCCGAATGCGCACAGGTACCTAAAACCGCGTCTCCTTCCTGCCCTAATGTTTTCGTCCGATCTGTAGCCGGGTAAAAACGCCAGCTTCCATCATCTTCTTGCGCATCGATCAAGCCCTGCGTGATCTCTTTAAGCCGATCTAACCCCGCTTCAACGTGCCCGAAGTAGAAGGGAAATTCCCACTTCAAAATGTGGCACAGGGCGGGGGAGATAAGACCTCCCGGACCTGATTCACGAATGGTGCTCTCAGCGATGTCAAGGACGCGCTGCTTCACGTCTGCATCTTGGGTCGCAAGGTAATCGTACCATAACAGGGTCGCAAAGCCGGGAGCATTGGCGGGTGCCCCGTCTACACAGTGTCGAGATTTGCCCGTTTCCTTGTCCCAAACGGTATGCATAAGCGCATGTCGTGAAAGCAGGAGTTCCTCCTCGCTACTACGGGGCGGCGCCAACGGTTCAGGCATTCCGTAGGCATCTGTCCAATGGAAGATTGCGTCCAAGATTGAGGCATTTCCATCAACAATAATCTGCGACTTAATTGTAATGGGACAATTGGATGCCAAAATATATGGTGTGCAACGCGAGTTGTCAGCCTGCGTAACAAAACAATTTTCCTCTATCCAGTCGGGCGGCGTCGGAAGGAACACTCCCATTAAGTGATTCTTCTGCTTTTCGTGCCAATTCGGAGAAGCAAAGACCGCGGATAACATGTTATGCTCCCCATCCCATGCCTCCAGTGGATTCCATATCAAACCGACAAGCGAATTCTTATGCTCTATTGCCATGAGCGGAATCGTGATTTTATAAGGGTGGGGTACAAGACGATTATTGATTGATGGTGCTGCATCTCGCGTACTTGATGAAGATTCATCTCTTTCCAGAAATTCCAGACCGGGAAAAAGTGCAAAGCTCTTATCCGACGCAAATGCGCCATCGCCCGCCCGAAGAATGGGGCCATTAAAAGCAATCAACTGCCTTTCTCCATCGGTAACAAGACGATATTCAGTTCTCAATCGTTTTGCATCATCAGATAATGAAAAACGCGCTTCATAAGACCAGAGCACGCCATCGTTGTCTTTTTGCTCAGAGGAGAGGATGACGATTGAATCACCTCGATTATTTCCTGAGAGACTATAAACGGTCGGCAAAATCCTCATCTGTTGCGGCTTACCACTCGCATCCCGATAGTAAACCTCCGAAATCGAATTGCAGATCGCAACCTGACGATAATGCCCATTTTTTGCGGCGAAAAGCAAATAATATTCAAATCCTTGATTGCCCCGAACGAACACAGCACGAAGGTTTTTATTTTCTGTAATGACATGCGGGTGAAGCTCGTACGTGTGCAATTCTGGAAAAGCCTGCGCCGGTAATTTTGGCATTGACGGCCGGATCTCGATGACCTTCTCAACCCTTTGGCGGACTTCGCCTTGTGACGTATGATACCGGAGCAAGACGGAAATCTGCGCAATCGACGGCCGCGAAAAACTCCGGATACGCCACACAAACGTAGTTTCTTCGCCGGAATTTAGCGTTTTAAAAGAGTGGGTGTGTCGTCCCCGCCGCAACTTAATCCGATTGAGAGAGACGCTGGCCTCATTGGTTGTGGCAAGGCCAACAGCACCGTCGTTTCGGACGGTACATTGCAATTCAAAATCATCTCCGGCTATGACAATCGCAGTCGTTGTTCCGACAGCCACAAGTTCCAGCTTGGGTTGTTCTGTATACAATGCCAACTCGACGAGACTCGGCTGTGATTCGATTGAAGTCTCTTCCTGTTCAACTTTAGCGTCGCTTGCTACCTGAGATTTTGCAACGCTTAACATGCGTTGCCTCATTTCATCAGCGATTTCGGACACAGGGGCGGGTTCATCGTAAGCAAACTCAACGGTTTGTAAAGACGATTCTGTGCCGTCGAACGTTCCCACAGCGATGCCACGCATCATCTTTGGCTCGCTTTCCCTGTTTTCGATCGGCAATGAGACGTAGGCGGATTTCAGAACGCGAGGATTTCCCCACAGCGCCCAGTCGTAGTTTGTATTTCCGGCACCGTTACAGTTGGTTAAAAATGCCATTTGAATCTGCTGTCCGGCGAATTCCGAAAGGTCAACCGTGTGTTCAGCCCATTGAGCAGAATCAGGGATTCCGTCGCTACCCCGCGATGCTTCAAAACGCCGTTCTCCTAAAATTTCAATTGCAAACTGAACACCATCCGGTTTCGTCAAAGGGTAGTCAAAATCGATTCCATCTCGCAAGCCAATGCTGAAATGTAAGATGAGCTTTTCATTCGATTCCAGTTGAGGCAACGTCAGTTCGTATTCAATCCGCGCATCGCCTTCAGCGCGGGGATGCTCAAAGATTGCAGATTTTTTCACGCCTCCAGAGGAATCCTGACTGCTTGCCGATGCACTCTCTGCATTGCTAATCTGGCTCTGATTAAATGCCTCAACAAAGTTATGAACTTCATCAATAACGCCGAGCTTCGGCAGAATTTCAATCGCTTCCTCTTCCGAATCGGGTTGCGAGTCTTGTTCAGTTTCCGATGCTTCCGTTGGCGACTCTTCCTCCGCTACGGGCAACTCAATTTCTTCAGCCTCTTCGACCGTTTCCATTGCAGTTAGCGCCGGCTCATCAGGTGATTCAACGCCCTCCGATTCTTCGACTTCCGCGATAGGCTCTGTATCTTTTTCCGCTTCTGTTACTGACTCCTCTGGTAATTCTGTTGTTTCTGAGGTCGTCTCTGGCTCTTCTGCGTCATCAGTTGTTGCGTCTTTTTCCACTTCTATCGCGGAGACCTCCACTTCTTCTGATGGTTCAATTGCAGAAACCAGCTCGGCTTGCTCCCTTTCCGCAATTTCCGCTTCGTCTACACAAGTATCGGGGGTTTCTTCTATCGAGACTTCATCTGTTTCTGTCACGGGTTTATCTTCAAGCTCTTCCGTTTCGGAGACTTGCTCGGCGTGTTCCGCTTCACTTTCATCGGCGGAGTCGTCTTGTTCGTCCAGTGTTTCCTCTATCGATCGATTTTCCTCTACGACTTTGTCAGTCGGCAAGACTTTATCATTTTCTGTTTCGGCTATAATCAATGCTGACAGTTGAAAAGCGGCAAGCATTCAAATCCTCCATTATCTGCCTATGAATTCTCTTGTTTCTTTGCCCACTGTTCTTTCATTTGCTTCATCTCCTCATTGAGTACCGGTTCTGATTGCGGCGTTTGAGCTGTTTCGTCGATAATCCACTCACCGTTTTCGTCCTTGAGTACCGGTTTTCGTTGCTGAACGGGCAAAATCCCGAAAGGTTTATGAGGCTCAATCTGATACCAGTAGGCAACAGAAGACATTTCATTACGCAGGTGGTTTCCGTGTCCGTGCTCGATTGTTGCTCGAATCTCTTTTTCAAAGCGGACCGGATTCTCCAGGTGAAATATATACGAAGTTTGATATCCATCGGTATCGCGTTCATAGATTGACGAACCGTTGTGCCGGAATGCGTTGGCTTGCATCCCCCACGCTTGGTTGAGATAATCTTCAGAACCTGTACCGTGTAGGTCGGGGGGCCACTTATAGCCATCTACCCAAATCATGTCATCGCCTTCCCCCCACCATGTGCCTTGGAAGTTGGTGACAGAAAGGTTACAGCCTATAAAATGCCCTCTGCCTTCAGCGTCAAGGATGAGGTAATTATTGTCCCAAGCCAGTCTTTCCGTATTGACGATATTAGATTCGGGGGTGTTGACTTTGATTTCATGTCCCCATCCATCACACGGATTTTCGCGGTGGAATTGCGCATGGAAATAGGCGACCTCTTCATCTAGCGGTCGATCATAAAGCTCGTAATCGATGTAAAAATATTGACCGTGGGCTTCATCACCCTCATTGACGAGTTCAATTCGTGCCGATTTGTTGAACGGCATTTGCAGATAGCAGTTCAACGCACACCCCGTGTTAAATTGGTTATTTTGGTTTGTTGATGCTGAAAAGGGAATGGAATCGTAGGAATTAACGATTTCATGTCCCAAGCCGAAGAAATCGCCTAACGGACACAGTACGCTTGGATTTTCTTCATCATCCCAAAACATCCGGAGCAACACATTTCGATAACCATTGCCCTGTGTCATCCAAATATGATTGATACAGCCGCTACCTTGGATGTCCGCCAGAACACGGGTTTCGCCCGCTTCAATTCGCCAAGCATCCCTATTTCTGCCGGTTGTATCCCAAGAGGCTGCACGCAAGGAACGTGCTCTTTTAACACGAGTCAATGATGATAAAAGCCCTTCAACGCAATCCATTGTTTTCTCCTTTGCTACGCGATATATCTCATCCAACCTCGTATCGTTTTTAATTGACCCGAAAGGTTAGCGCGTGCATATTATAGCACAGATTCAACAAAGATCAACAATAAAGAATCGAATTTGTTTCGGTTGACACCTCTTAGCGGTTGTGTTAAAATGGCTAAACTTGAGAAAGGGTCGCTTTTATCATTTATCATCCGTGGCGGAGGAAGGGCATGATCGGAACATTGGAAAGAGTACCACTTCGTGAAGTCTGGCCACACGAAGCACATGATTTCACCAAGTGGCTTGAAGACAATATTGATGTGCTGAATAACGTAATTAATTTGTCCCTTTCAAGCGTTGAGCGTGAACAATCGGCAGGAGATTTCAGTGTCGATCTCGTCGCTAAGGATGAGGAAGGAAATCTGGTCGTCATTGAAAACCAACTTGAACGAAGCGACCATGACCACCTCGGCAAACTCATTACCTATCTGACTGCACTTGATGCAAAAGTGGCAATCTGGATTGTCGCAGACCCTAGACCGGAGCATATCGGTGCAATCTCTTGGCTCAATGAAGCTGCAACCTCCTTTTATCTAATTAAGGTCGAGGCGGTTAAGATTGGCAGCTCGCCTCCCGCAGCCCTACTGACGTTGATTGTCGGTCCAAGCGAGGAGAGCCGGAAAATTGGCGACCAAAAGAAGAAGTGGTCAGAACAAGAAAAGATTCGTCATCAATTCTGGACACAGTTGCTGGATCGGGCGAGGGAGAAAACGAAATGGTACACCAGCATCTCAGCTAGTAGCAAAAACGACATTGGGAGAACAACTGGTAGAAAGGGATTGGGTTTTTGGAACAGCATCCGCCAGCATGATGCAGGTGTGGAGCTTTACATCGACCGGGACACAGGGAAAGAGAATGAAGAGATTTTCGATAGGCTTGCAAAATCTAAAGAGGCTATTGAGAAAGCCTTCGATGAACCGCTTGAATGGCAACGGATGGAGGGCAAACGAGTCTGTCGAATTAAGAAGCAATTTTCTCTTGGTGGTTACCACGACGAAGAGAAGTGGCCAGAAATCCAAGATGTCATGATTGATGCAATGATTCGATTGGAAAAGGCGTTCCGACCTCATATTGACAAATTACCCGTGTAATTCAGAAAAATGATCGAAAAGCAAACACTAAAATCAATTACCAATACCCTCAAACGCCACCCCGCGATCATTCTCGCCTATCTGTTCGGTTCACAAGCAAAGGGTACGGCAAGGCAGGACAGCGATATTGATATTGCGCTGCTCATTGATGAATCGTCTGTAAAGCAAAGCCGACTTCGCTTCCAAATCGATCTCGCCGCTGAACTTGGAAACGATCGAATAGACCTCGTGATATTGAACCATGCACCGCCGCTACTTCAACATCAGGTCATCAAACACGGAGTCAAACTGTTTTCTAGGGACAAAGCCACAACGGTTGATTTTGTATTCAAAGCAATCACCCGTTACCTTGACACAATCTATCTGCGTCATGTGCAGGACGAGGTCATGTACCGACATATCAAGGAGGGCAGGTATGGTCGTATCAAAAGCAGTTATCAACGCTCGGTTGAGGAAGCTCAGAGACTGTTTGGCAAATCTCAGGACAATCCGTGATACGACGACGCTCGATCAGTATTTGCATAATGCAATCCTCCAGAGTGCCGTTGAGCGAAATATCCAAGTCGCCATCCAGTGTATGTTGGACATCGGCAATCACATCATTGCAGAGGATGAGTTTCGTCCTCCAGAAGACAACGAAGATATACTTGAAATTTTATCTAGCGCAAAAATCATCTCACGCGAGTTCTTTCAGAAGATTAAAGGAATTGGTGGATTTCGCAACATACTGGTTCATAACTATCTTGATATTGATTCCGAGAAAGTCTATGGTTACCTTGAAGGTGATATTGATGATTTCGAGCAGTTCGCAAAATTCATCATAGATTACCTCGCTCGGACATAAGTTTTCGTCGTCCCTAGACCGGTCAAGTTCAAGCAAGTTTCAGGATTAAATTTGTCATTCTGAGCGGAGCGAAGAATCTGGGAAGCAGAGACTCTTCGCTCCGCTCAGAGTGACAAGAAATCGATGGTTTTAGTTTTATTATTTAAACTCGCATAATGTGCTAAAGAGAGGATTATATGACAAACGCATACGATTTTAATGATATTGCAAGGCTTCCGGCACCCGATGATAACGTCGCAATCGCAACGAGAGCGATAGACGCCGGTTCAGAAATCCGTTACGAAAAAGAACGACTCACCCTTTCCCATACCGTTTTGGAGGGACACCGATTCGCGATTCGGGAAATCTCGGAACGCGAGCCGCTACTCTCATGGGGATTGACCTTCGGCTTTGCGTTGACCGAGATTCAGCCGGGCGATTATGTATGCAATCAGAAGATGATTGACTCGCTTTCTTTGAGAAACCTAAACTTTGAATTGCCATCGCGCCCAAATTTCAAAGATCAAATTATCCCGTACATCCTTGATGAAGATAAGTTTAGACCGGGAACGCAGGTGTCTCGCTATGACCATGATCGATTTTTCTTGGGCTATCAGCGGGAAGGGAATCGCGGGGTCGGGACCCGAAATTACATCGTAGTTATGGGCACAACTTCGCGGACCTCTGGTTTTGCCAAGGTGCTGGCAGATCGATTCAAAGACATCACGACCAACTATGATCGAATTGATGGGGTTGTTGCTCTGACGCATACCGAAGGTGGTGAGGGCAGAAAACCTAATAATCTGGACATGTTGCTTCGGACACTGGCAGGCTTTATGGTTCACCCGAACGTTGGCGCAATTTTAGCCGTTGACTACGGTTCAGAAGCAGTTACCAACCAGATGCTTCAGCATTATCTGACGCAACACAGCTACCCGATCGATAACCTGCTTCATCGCTTTTTCACCATCGAAGGCGGTTTTGATGCGAATTTGGACAAGGGCGCGGGGGTCATCAAAGGATGGTTGGACACGGTCAACGCGATGGAGCGTACAGAGCAACCCATTTCTAACATCAAGATTGCGCTTCAGTGTGGTGGCTCAGACGCATTTTCAGGTGTATCCGGCAATCCACTCGCTGCGTATGTTGCGAAAGAGGTCATCCGTTATGGCGGCACAGCCAACCTCGCGGAAACGGACGAGTTAATTGGATCCGAGCATTATGTTCTTCAAAACGTCAAAGATCTGGAAACGGCGAACAAATTTCTCTCAACCGTCGAGCGATTTAAGGAACGTGCGAGTTGGCATGGGCATTCAGTAGAGGCGAACCCATCCGGCGGCAACAATTTTCGGGGGCTGTATAATATCGGGATTAAATCGATTGGTGCGGCGATGAAGCGACACCCTGATGTGCGTCTCGACTATGTGATCGATTACAGTGAACCGATGCACCAACCGGGTTATTATTTTATGGACAGTCCGGGAAACGACCTCGAAAGCATTGCCGGGCAGGTTGCGTCTGGGTCGAACATGATCTTTTTTGTGACCGGAAACGGTTCGATTACGAACTTTCCTTTTGTGCCGACGATTAAAATTGTCACGACCACGGGGCGATACAATCTGCTAAAAAAAGATATGGACGTGAATGCCGGGGCGTATCTCGACGGAACCTCGATGGAGGAATTGGGGCAACAAATGCTGGAGCGCACGATTGACGTCGCGTCCGGTGAAAGGTCAGTTGGCGAGAAGGCCGGGCATTCTCAAGTTTCTCTTTGGCGAGATTGGAAACAGACAGGCCCCACCGATCTGCAACCCATGTTGGTTTCCTCCGACGTGCAAGATGGCAAACCTTTGCCTATCAACGCGACTCCGACTCATTTCACATTTCGAGCCATCGAAACGGAATCCGGTTGCCGAAGCGATCAGGTCGGTTTGGTGCTTCCGACCAGTTTATGCTCCGGGCAGATTGCTCAGATGATTACCGATCGCTTGAATGAACAAGGGGTCGGGCGCGAAAAAGGAATCTCGCGCTTTGTCGCACTGCCTCACACCGAAGGTTGCGGTGTGTCGGGTGGAAGGTCCGAGGAGATTTATACACGTACCCTCATTGGGCACCTGATTCACCCCATTGTTGCACAGGGGTTGCTTTTGGAGCATGGCTGCGAAAAGACACACAATGACCACATGGCGAATGCACTTAAAAAACTCGACGTCTCCCTTGAGCACTATGGTTGGGCAAGCGTACAACTTGATGGCGGAATCGAGGCGGTCATCCAAAAAGTGGAGAATTGGTTTAGGAGTGTTTTTGCGCCAATGCCTTCGCCGCGTTATACCGAAGTGGGTTTGGAATATCTGCGCGTCGGACTAACATCAAGCGGAAAAGTGACCGAAGCTGTTGCACAAAATCTTGCGAAATTGACTCAGAACATCGTGGGTGGAGGCGGAACTATCGTTGTTCCGGAGAATGCGACGTTTTTGCGTTCATCTGTGTACATCCAAAATGTACTCGGCGATTTGGAGGTCAGAAACACACTGGCCTACGGTCAAAATGTTGTCGAACCGGGATTTCATATCATGGAGACCCCCACAGATCACCCCGCAGAAACATTGACGGGATTGGGTGCAACGGGCGTGGATGTGATGCTAGCTCATATTGTGGGTCATCCCCTGCAAGCACATCGCATGATTCCGCTAATCCAAGTGACGGCTGATGAGACAACGCGGTCTTTTTATGAAGCCGATTTAGATCTCGTGGCTTCAGCGACAGATCGAACATTGGAGGCGTTTTCACGCGAAACCCTTGAATTGATTCTGGATGTCGCTTCTTGTCGCTACACGCCCAAACTCTACGGAAAGGGGAATACGGATTTCCAATTTACGCGGGGATTGTTAGGCATTTCTATGTAACTGATGCCATCTCTCCTGAATTGTCAGCCGTTTTATTTTTCTTCAACTCTCACGTGCTCAACCCCATTTGATACAAGCCACTCTAATAAGTCTTCCTGCTCGTCCGTAATTTCAATCTCTGCTTGGTGCTTATCATCCAACGGCGAGACGATATAAAAGACACCGTCTTCAAGCAATTCAGAAGTTCGTTCAAGCGGGAAGGCGTATTCATCGGGTTTCTGAGTATCGCGAATTTCACCTTCCGTGAAATATTGGAGTTGCTTTCTCAGCGTGGGTGAAATTTCGTAAGGTTCAATCTCCGGTTTATTTAGCGAGTAAACAAGATATTTGGCCATTTTCACTTTCCTATTGTTGTTTTGATTCAAAAGTTTAGAATCTATATTCTACCACGCAAAAGTTGCGGCTGCAATCAACCTTATGCGAATTCGCTGGTTAATTCAGAGTTGCGCTTCATGCCTTTCAGCCTGTTGTGTAAATTGCTGAGAGGCCACGATTATTGCGGGCTATTTTGACATGAACCCAAATCCTTAATTGGTTAGAGTTAGGAGGCAAATATGGCAGATGCACACGACGATTCAAGAGATTCGTCAAGACAAACAGTTGACGGTGGATGTCTACCGGATTGGGAAGTCGCCAATCTCCCGGCACCTCCACCCTATCGTTTCGGTCGGGCATTTCGGAGCATTTTGGGACCGGGAATCATCGCGCTCGCTGGCTCAATTGGTAGCGGCGAGTGGCTACTGGGTCCGGCAATCACGGCTCAATACGGTGGTCGCTTGCTTTGGATTGCGACGGTCGCAATTCTTCTTCAAGTGATCCTCAACACAGAGGCAATACGCTATACACTCTACACAGGCGAACCAATGTTTAGTGGCTACATGCGGTGTAAGCCCGGGTCGCGGTTCTGGGCATTTTTTTACTCGATTATCGATTTTTTCGGTATCTGGCCGGGCTGGGCGATGGCCGCTGCAACAGCCATCGGCGCGGCATATCTTGGGTACATGCCCCAAGAGGCAGACCAAGGAACAGTCCGTGCTTTCGCCTACATCATATTTTTCGCTTGCCTAGCGATTGTGCTATTTGGTGGAAAAATCTATAACGCACTTGAGAAAGTGCAACTGTTTATGGTGATCTGGATTATCGGCTACCTTGTCATCATCGATCTTTTTATGGTGCCGCCGAGAGTTTGGTGGACGGTTATCAAAGGCTTCCTTAGCTTCGGTGCATTGCCCGCACCACAAGAAGGCGGTGGTGGGATTGATTGGCTATTGCTCGGCGCATTTGCGGCTTACGCAGGGAGTGGCGGCTTGGGAAACGTCACGATCTCCAACTATGTCCGCGACAAAGGTTGGGGTATGAGCAGCCTTGTCGGTGCTATCCCGTCCATCATTGGTGGGCAACAGGTAACGCTTTCACATTTCGGCAAGGTTTTTCGGATCAGCCCTGAAAATCTGCAACGCTTCCGTGAATGGTGGAAATATAATCAGTTCGAGCAGTATTATATTTGGGTTATTGGTTGCTTCATCGGTATGGCCTTACCAGCGATGCTGACAATTGCGTTTGTTCCGACAGGACAAGTGATTGATCAATGGTCAGCGGCCGCATTCCAAGCAGAAGGTCTTGCGGCGAAAGGTGGTCGAATCCTCTGGTATCTCACATTGTTATGTGGATTTTGGGTGCTTTTTTCAACACAGTTGGGGGGTGTGGACAGCGTACCTCGCCGATACACGGACATCATCTGGACAGGGTTTTCAAGGGTACGAAAGATGGACGAGCATAACGCCAAGTGGATCTACTACCCCATCCTTATTCTTTACATTGTGTGGGGTATGATTGCGATGTATCTCGCGAAGCCATTCTTCATGATCTTGGTTTCTGCAACAGTTGGTGGCTACCTGTTGGTGATTACTTCTCTGCACACGCTCTACGTCAATCGGAAATTCCTACCGAAAGAAATCCAGCCACCCCTTTGGCGTCAGATTGGCCTGGTTTTATGCGCGGTGTTTTACGGAACTTTTGGGACGCTGACAGTAATTCAGAAGGTAACGGAACTTTTGGTACGCTGACAGTAATTCAGATGGTAATCGTGCCTTACATCTTGGTCAAGTAGTGCAGTGTAAAATAGGTGTTGGTATGTAGCCGAATTTGCAAAAATGCGCGAGGTTCTTCCTTTTATCTATCGTCTCCGGACTCGACGATCCCACCCGAAGGGTTCGGTTCTGAACACATTGCAACTTTAGATTTCTTTAAAGACCCGACCGAGTGATTCACCGCTGACATGGAGGGAGAATTCGTGCAGATACCCAAATGGTGTCATCTCAACCGTAAAACCGGTGTTCTCCAAACGCTTTCGGGCATCGATTAGGATGTGGTGGGCAAATTCTGGGGAGGATTTACTTGTGGCGAGGTGGGAGAAGGAATGGAGGACAATATTCTTGCTGGCAAATTTACCGGCAAGCCATTTGATGTTTTTTATCATCTTCGTCAAAATCTTACGCGAATCCGCTTCGTCTTTAGCTTCGGCATGGACAAAAATCACAACCGCGTCTTGGATGCGCTGATTGCTTTGGGTTTCTTCGGCAGAATCAAGCACCTTGTGGGTTGTTTTGAACCAAAACTCATGCGCGTAAAACATCAATAGCTTCACGCTTGTTCTCCTTGCCATTCATTTTCCAAGAATCTCAAGCACTCGCGCCAATAAGCAACCACATACTTTTTGACGTTATCTGGCTTATCCGCGAGGTCGAGGTAGTGACCTACCCACCCAAGCAGGCGCTCTCGGGAGGCTTTCTGAATCTCCCCGCGCTCTGCATCATAGACGATGTCACGGAAGTTATCCAGATCAGCCGGGTCGAGGTGGAAGTCAATCTCACGATAGAGAAGCAGATTCACCATCAACGCCGTAGTAATTTCTCGGGCGGTGTCACCGTCGGTGTTGGGTGGATACTCGACCGCGAAAAGTTTTGCCGTCGGTAGGGAGTGCAAATAACTCGACCGATAGTTGATATGATCTAACTGTTGCGTAGCAACAGTCAAATCTATCAGACGAGTGATTGGGCGAGGTGGGGAGATCTGGTAAAGCACAACCTGTGGCGTATTAATGACCAGTTTATGTTTCGGTATAGCTTCGATAAATTCGCGCTCCCACTCGTTATAAACTGGTATCTTCAGTGTTTCGGGCGAAACCAATACCGCCTGTTTGAGCGTATCTTGGGAGTGCTTCACTAACTTATCGATGAGCGTGTTCCCAATCTGAAAGAATCTGATAATCTCGTTTCTATTTAATAAACGTACAGCTTTATCCAAATCGCCTTGGCTGCCGTATTCCAGCCCCAAGCTGCTCAACAGAAATGTATCTTGGATGTGCTTTCGGAGTTCTGAACGAGAGGAGAAATCTTCCGCCTTAATTGTGATTAGCTTATGAGATAGCGCAGCAATTTCTTGGTGAATTGAGTCGACTTTCTCATGGACAATTTCGCCGATGTCATGCCCATGAGAAAGGGTTTGCGCCAAGAATAACCGGCTATCGTAGTAAGCGAGCGTATCAATTTCAAACATCTGCTTTTGTGGATTCTTACTTCTCTGTATCCTCATCAAGTTCAAGGTTGTTGAGATCGACCTTCTGAAGAACCTCCTCCTCAGTTATATTGATGCCGGCGGCTTGATCGCGTTCTTGCACACGTTCATCGCGCTCATCTTTGACACGCTCGACAGCAGCCTCGATTTCAATATCGACATCCTCCTCTTTATCAAGGGCAAAAATCTCATAGAGGAGATGGATAAAGAGATCTTCGTCAGCTTCCCAAATCGCCTCTATGATCGCTTTAGACTGCTCGTCAGCATACTCAATTCCGGCATATGACGGATCGACCAATCCCGCTTCAATAAACAGTGCTTTGAAGTCCGTATTCAACTCTATCCGATTACGCAGCAGAATAGCGAGTACCCTTATATCAATCTGAGTGAGCAAACGGCTAAGTTCATCTCTGTCACATTCAGATAACTCAAAAAGCCAGAGATTCAACGCTTTATCATCAATTTTGCCGTTACGCCAAACGGCAAGATCCATCATCTCTTCAAACTGCTCGGATGTAAGACATGGCAATAGGATCGACGCATATCCGGTGCCTAGCATCGTATCGAGAACTTGCAAAACATCTTCTGTTGGGCTTTCCTGAATAAGCTCTGTACAATCTGGAACTAAATAGTATAATTCCTCTCGAACTCGTGGATCGCGTGTCGATGAGATGATCTCCAACTGCTGCTCCATTGCATAGCTCTGAAACAACGCTTCAGCCTTTGGCACTGGCATTGCCAACAATTTTTGCGCTTCCAAATGTGGGTCAACAAGCTCAGTATGGTTCACAGCATCATTCCTCCTCAATTCGCTGTAGTGCAAGCTGAACACTATGAAATCCCAATGCCAACTTGCGTCACTGAGAAATGATTAGAAATTGTCTCTAACAAAGGTGAGATTTTTTATCGCAGAAGCGATAGGATGGTCCTTAGACGGTGTTTCTAACACGAACCAACTATCATAACCGATCGCATGAGCGGATTCAAAAACCGCAGAAAAATCAACGTCACCCTCACCCGCATGATTTCCGCCCGTATCTTTAATGTGCATTTGTACAATCCCATTTCCGAGTTGTCGAATCTCTGTGGGGGAATCGTATCCAAAACTCGTTGCATTGCCCATATCGTAGTACACACCAACAGCCGATGATCCAACCTGATCGATAATCTGCTGATGGTCGTCGGCATCCAGCGTCGATTCAATGGCAAGAAAGACATTCTCCCGTTCTGCCATCTCCGCGGCGGCTTTGAACCCATCAATGAAACGTGATGCCGTAATATGTTCTTTTTCAATCTTTCCGTTGCCAAAGAACGGAACGAGGATTACCTTTGTCCCCAATAGCGGACAAGTTTCGGCAAGGTGTCGTAACATCTCGATTCCTTCCGCGCGTTTATCATCGTCGGGATGCATGAAAGTATATGCAGTAAATCCTCCCGGTGAAAGCGAAGAAACCTCGATTCCTGCGGCATTCGCTAACTCCTTGATTTTATCAATCCCATCCTCCTGCCAAAGGAGATGTGGACGATAATCCACGCCAGTACAGATCTCGATGCCATCAAAACCCATCTCTTTCGCTTTGCCAAATGCCTCTTCAAACGGCATACGTAGCATGCCGTCTCGAATACCGACCTTCATATTCTCTCCTCATGTCATTTTCAGACTGTAAAAATTTTAAACAGCATAGTAAATCGCGGCAGAAGTTTAGCCCCTCCCTGCCTCCCCTTCGTAAGGTTCAGGGGCGGACAGTTCTGTAACCTCCCCCTTCCCCTCCTTCTCAAGGAGGGGAGATCATGGGCCACATTAGTTCTCCCCCTTACGAAGGGGGATCGTCGAGCCTGGAGACGATAAATAAATAGAGGGGGTTGAAGATTTCCACCGACGTGCAATAGGTTGTTCTTCCCCTAAATCATAACCTCAAGCTGTAAAAGCTTGGAGATTATAACATGTTGGAATTCAAGGTGTCAACCGTTGGGCCATTGAAATGCTTGACTTTAACACGATAAGCCCATGTCGCAGTTTTTTGTGCCGCGTATGGACCACGAATTATTTTTTTACCTTTTCCTGAAATACTCGTATGAACGGATGAAAACACCAAATGAAAGGGTAAATCCGATGATCAATGGATGGAAAAATCTAGCTTGCATCCTGTTGCTGACGCTGATGGGTTGCTCTGGTAAAGTCGCTTCATGGCTTGAACAGCCGATCAACTTCGAGGAACGCATTCAAGAAATCCGTGAAGCGCGGACGACGTACGAACCAATTGTTCCTAGCAATGTCGAACAGCGCATTCAATGGAGCGAGGATAGAAGGAAGAAATACCACAAATGGCGTCAACTGTTTAACCCGGAGTATGATGATTACACAGCATCATGCTTAACTGGCGATACACTCACGCTTTTCCTGAAGCAGGAAAAGCAGATGCGTCATGAAAGGGTTAATCGCCCTAACAAACGACGTTCGCGGTAAAAATGTAAAACTGTAGGAGCGGAATCCTTTCCACGACTGTCTCCGGAGTTCGTCGAAAGGATTCAACTCCTAATAAAATCATCAGATATTCAAACCAGAGATTTCAACGTTTGGACGAAGCGAGGAACAGCGGTCATCGGATCTTCAGCGGCTTCATACTCGATTGAGAGATAGCCTTTGTAACCTTGCTCGTTGAGCATGTTGATAATTTTTGAGAAATCTGCCTCTTCTTTGCCACCGCCCTCCTTTGGAATCTCTGTCTTGGCGTGTGCGGTAACGGAGTAAGGGGCGATACGTGCGAGTGAGCCGTAGGGATCTTGACGGAAGTTGCCCGTATCCAAATTCACACGGACCCACTCAGAGCCTACAGATTCGATGAGCTCGATGACCCCATCGGCAGTTGACGTTATCCCACCGTGATTCTCAAGTGCTACGAATACGCCACGCGGTGCCGCATACTCTCCACATTCCTTCAAACCATCGATTGTCCACTGGCGAGCTTCTGCCTCGCTATGCCCTTCAGGCGTTCCTCCAGCGAAGACTCGCAAACAGGGCGCTCCTAACTTGACGGAGATGTCGATCCAATCTTTGACGTGCTGAATCTGATTGGCACGTTCACCTGCATCGGCGTGTGTGAAGCGATTTCCAACTGCCGTCCCCGAAATCTGCAACCCAAGCAGATAGCACTGACGCTTGAGCGTGTACAAAAAGTCATCGTCCGTTGACGGGAAATAATAAGCCGTCAATTCAACTCCGTCCAGATCCATTTCGACGGCCTTGTGAAGAAAACCTTCAAGGCTCATTTCGCCCTTTGTCAAATACTGACGGAACGAATATGCCGCACTTCCAACTTTCATTATACAACCTCCCTATGCATCCTTCCGTTCTAACAACTCGATTTCGTAATTGTCCGGATCGGTGATAAACGCCATCTTCATACCGCCCGACGTGAATTGCTCACGCCAACCATCGGGCCAAATCTCAAGCCCCGCTTTCTCCAATCCATCACAGCAAGCAACGAGGTCCGGGACACCGATGGCGAAGTGCATCAGATCTTCAGGAACGTTGAGTTCATAGTCAGGCGAATAGGTCAACTCCAAGGTATGGTCATTGCCGGGAAGTTCCAAATGTACAATCTGGTTGCCTGCCGGTGACTTATCGCTTCGACTTCTCACCACAAAACCTAAGTGATTGCAATACCAGTTGATAGATCTGTCCAAATCGCTTACACGAACACGAGTATGTAAAAAAACAGCCATTTTAATCTCCTTGTTTTGAATTCTATTTGAATGGGGAAATCAGTCGTCTACAAAACGTAATCTTGAACATGCTGCCATATTATATCTCGAACCATGCATCTTGGATCGAGATACACGATACAAGTGATGCATGATGCAGAAATCACAGAAATGGGAACATTGTAGAGTACCTGCTTCGAGAAATAATACCATCCTAGCCACCGCCTGACAAGCGGATTGTCGGTTTGGTTCACTTTGAATTTTCGCTATTGAAAAATTTCTGCGAATGATAGATAATATGCTCGGCAAGGCTAAAGGTTGCTTATCTCATCATCTGCAAAAGACCAGAACTTTGGGGCAGTTGGTTATGCTACCCATTGCACTCAGCCCCGCTGACGGAAAGGACACTTATGGCTCAAAAAACTCCAAGACCCAATATCCTCTTTATTATGGACGATCAGCACCGTTTCGATTATCTCGGATCGGCGGGTGCTGGCTTTGTCAGAACCCCAAACTTGGATCGGTTAGCAGAACGTGGGGTTCGTTTCACCCAGTGTACCACAAACTGTGCGGTTTGCGCACCATCACGGATTGCTTTGGCGACCGGACTTCAACCATCTCGTTTAGGGTGTGTAGACAACTCCTGCTTTCTTCCACGTAGCGTTCCCACTTACTATCAAAGGCTACGCGACCACGGGTATCGCGTGGGTTGCATAGGTAAGCTTGATTTGGCAAAGCCAGATGGCTATAACGGACGATACGGCGATCGACCTTGTGTTTACGGGTGGGGCTTTACGCATCCCGAGGAATGCGAGGGGAAAATGCACGCGGGAAGTTCCCCGACACCCATCGGCCCTTACACTCATTATTTACAAGAACGCGGCCTACTTCAGGCGTTTTATGAAGACTATCGAGATCGTTCCGCGAAAGGTTGGATCAATGGAGCGTCTCACGATTCTGTTCTTCCCACGGATGCTTTTGAAGATACGTACATCGGGAGGCGGGCAGCAGAATGGATTGAAAGCATTCCAGATGATTTTCCGTGGCATCTTTTTGTCAGCTTTGTGGGACCGCATGATCCGTTCGATCCACCGAGTGAGTACGGCAACCGATACCGGAACGCCAATATGCCGGAAGCGGTTCAAGATTCCATGACCGGAAAGGCCGCATGGGTTGGCAAGCGGGTGATTGACATAGAGCCGGAAGAAGTTGCTGTGACGCGGAGGCAATACTGTGGCGCAATTGAATTGATTGATGATGGGGTCGGTTTAATCCTTAACGCGCTCAAACGGCGCGGTATGCTTGAGAACACTTATATCATCTTTTCAAGCGATCACGGCGAAATGCTAGGCGACCACGGACTTTACACAAAAAGTGTTGCGTATGAGCCATCCCTCCGTGTGCCACTGATTGTCGCTGGGCCGGAAATCGAAGGCGGCCGTGTATCGGATGCGTTGGTCGAATTGATTGATATCAACCCAACAATCTGTGAACTGGCAGACGTGCCGCCGCTAGAGAATATCGATGCGCTCTCGGTTTCCCCCATTCTACGAAGTGAAGCGATAGGACATCGGACCGAAACGGTCAGTGCGATTCGTAACTTTCGATGTATCCGCACGGAAACGCACAAGCTCATTCAGAACTACAATGATCTTGTTGAGCTGTATGAGCTTGAAAGCGATCCGGATGAGTTGTACAATATTGCAGATACGCAGCCGAAACTCGCCCGCGATCTCAGTCAGTGCTTGACTCAACGTTTCAAATAAGGAAAACAATCGCGTTAATAGGTTCAACTTTTCACCATTTTTCCGGTAACTTTTATGTCCCAAAAAGCTCCCGTTTATACGCCTCCACGATGGCATTTAAAACGCGCTCGGGGATAAACTCCAACTGTGAATTCAACTCCGATTCGACATCGACCATCATGCTGTGATCGAAGGTTTCGCGGTCGGCACATGGGTCGAAGGACGTGCCATGCTCAGAGAGCATTTCCGCAAGCCTTGCAGGCGTCAATCCTTCAGAGATGCCGTGAAGCCCCCACGCCGTGCCGCGATATCCTTTGTCGTAATCCTCGCCGAGGTACTTCTGTAAAATCGCTTCACGTTCTGCGCCTTGAACGTCGTTATTTTCAATCTCCTCCATTGCTTCAAGCGCATCTGGATCTAACTCGATCTGAAAAGCCGTTGATGCGTCAAAAGCAGCTTTGGGGTAAATTTTGTATGGCATTTTTTCTCCTCATGGAACGGGTGAATCTTCGTATCAAATCTTCCACCGTTCATTGATCTCGTCTTGATAGCCAGAAATCTCGTCGTTGTAAACATCGTCAAACTTCACCGCTTGTCCACACCAGCCAGATTCATAGATTGCGTCGCAGACTGCTTGAGCTTTCAGTCCATCAACCCCGTCGAGTTCTGGGCGACGACCTTTGCGAACCGCATCCAAAAAATCGTAAACCTCAAGTTCGACGCCTTCGGTGATACCGTGGGGAAATACCCTCTCCTTTTCGCCTTCACTGAGGCTTTCCATGTAAGCGTTTTGGAGCGAATCCTTGTCCCGCTTTGTGCCATCCCACAATTGTAGTTCAGGCGATTGCGGATAACCACCACTGCTGTAAATTGAGCCTAAACTCCCATGATAACTGTTATAACTCATGCCGCGCCCCGGTGCCGCACTGGTACTGACCCATTGCCCAATCACGCCGTTTTTGAACGTGATCGTTGCGAGGGCAGTGTCTTCGACAGTCTGCGGGACATGATTGCCATCCGCATCTTTGAATTGGAATTGATTTAGGTTTTCCGATCGGGCATAGATCTCATCAGGTTCACCAAAGAAATAAATCAGCAGGTCTACATAGTGTATCCCGCCATCGATGATGCCGTTCCCTCCACCGGTAAACTTATTTCTTCGCCATATCATCGACTCATCGCGTAAGCGATTCTCCGGTTCTTTTTGAGGACCGCCGATGCCTTGCCGAAAGAACATGCGGGGATTGCCAATCAACTTCTCTTTGTTAATCAACCACTCGACTGTGCGAGAACTCACCCAACGACGGACCTGCTCCGCGACGGCAAGAATGCGTTGGTGAGATTTGGCACTTTCGATCATCTTGTGCCCGGCACGGATGGTTACCGCAAGCGGCTTCTCAACAATTACATCAAGTCCCGCCTCAAAGCACGCAATCGCAAGACTGTGATGAAGAAAATGAGGGCCACAAATATCTGCCGCGTTGAGTGTTTCCTTGCCTAACATTTCCTCAATAGCGGTGTAAACCTTTGGCGTACTTTCTTGGACATTGGCGGCTTTGACTGCAAACGCATTTGCCCGTTCTGCATCGACATCGCACATCGCCACAAAATCGAAAATGTCTATGCCTTTCTGCCTAAGCCGTATGTAAGCGTTTAGGTGTGCTCCCGCCATGCCACCGCAGCCGACAATCGCCAGTTTGACTTTATCCATTGGTCTCCTTTCAGATTTAGATTTCGGTGTTACACCAATTTGCGTTTGAAAAAGTAACGTTTTTGCACTCCAGATAAAGACTTCAAAATTACCTCATCGACTGCGAAATAGTATTATACAACAGCGGACAGCCCGCCATCGATGTTAATTGCCGTGCCTGTGATGTACGACGCACGATCTGAAACGAGGAAAGCAACGAGATCGCCGACTTCGGTGGGTTCGCCCAAACGTCCAAGTGGATGCTCACGACCACGGGCATCCCAATACGCGTCAAGTGTGCCAGAGGAACCACTCGCTTTCCAAGCACGTTCACCTTGAGCACTCTTAATCGAAGTGAGGCAAACCGTGTTGACCAGGATGTTGTGGGGCAACATCTCTTTGGAGAGGGCTTTTGTCATCGCAATTCCCGCAGCTCGGCTGACAGAAGTCGGACAGGAACCCGCACCTGGTTGTTTGCCTCCCGGATGAGTGACGTTGATGATGCGTCCACCACCGGCTGCCTTCATGTGAGGAATCGCCAGCCGCGCACAGCGCACCGCCCCCATAAGCTTGAGATCGAGGTCCTCATACCATTCCTGATCGGTCATCGTTTCAAAGTTCCCACCCGCTGAACGTCCCGCGTTGTTGACTAGAATGTCGATTTTTCCAAAATGCGCGATAGTTCGGTTGAAGAAGTTCTCCAATGTTTCCGGTTTCGTCACGTCCGCGGTAACAGCGAAAACGTCGTTTCCGGTTTGATCGCGAATTTCTTGCGCTGCCTGCTGCAAAACATCTTCACGCCGCGCGCAAATAGAAACTTTCGCCCCTTCGTCGGAAAGCCGCAGGGCGACACCTTTACCAATGCCTTCGCTACCGCCTGTGATGACAGCAACTTTGCCAGTTAATCCAAGCTCCATGTTGTCCTCCATGTTGTCTAATGATGTTTAGATATTTTCGCATAATGCCCTGATAAAGTCAAGGAATGTATTTTTCTTTGTTGATATGATAACAATTTTCTGATAAACTATTCTCATATGAAAATCCTTGGTATTGATACCTCAACTCCCATCGGCAGCGTCGGCTTAATCGATGGTGACAAATTCATTGCTGAACACACTTTGAATATCGTGCAAGCCCACTCTTCGCGCCTAATGCCCGCTATTGACCAGACCCTAAAGTGGGGCGGGCTCACCGTTCATGAACTCGATGCTTGCGCTGTTGGCATTGGCCCCGGTTCGTTCACAGGGGTTCGGATTGGCGTCTGCACAATTAAATCGCTCTGCTACGCTCTCCAAAAACCGATTATCGGTGTCTCGACGCTAGAGGCAATTGCCTACAACCTACGGTATACGAATGGGTTGATTTGTCCGATTCTTGACGCACGTCGAGAAGAAGTATACGGTGCAATCTTTCACGGCGGAAAGCGGCTGGAACGTCAGTCCGAAGATCTCTGCGTGACGATTGAGCAGCTTTTGGATCGAACTGATACGCCCGCAGTTTTCGTCGGGGATGGTCTGGGAAAATATGCCGATGCCGTTCAGAAGCGATGGGGCGAAGATGTGATTCTTGCCGACCCAATCTTCAATGTGCCACGCGGGACGAATATCGCTCGGCTTGGGCGTGAGCGTCTGTTAAGTGAGGGGCCGGACGATTATTTTGCGCTGACCCCGAATTATGTGCGCACAGGAGTATACGGTAAGCCCAAGTCATCAACTTAACTTTGGTAGATTTCCCTTTACTTAAAACTGCACCAACACTTGCAAAGTTGCCCTTCGGCGACTGTCAGTCCACGAAGGTGGACTTCGCAAAGGTTGCTGCGAATTTCTGTTTTTAAATTAATAAATCGGTAAACTGCAATAAAGATTGCAGTGGTGAAAAGGGATAGAACGTGTTCGAGATTTTCACTCTTGATGAAGTGGTCTGTTTGATGATAGGATATATCTCTCTTTGAGAGGTATATCCCATCCTTTTTATCGAGGTGTTCGATGGCGAAACTGACTAAAGAAGCGAATCGGTTGTACTTAAAATTAACGAAAAAAGAACGCGGCCTATTGATATCAGTCCGCGATAAAGACGAAAAAGCATACCGTCGAGAGAGAGCCGCCGCACTGTTAAAAATCTCCGAAGGTCAATCCCCCCATGAAGTCGCTAAACAGCGACTACTAATGGTCGAAGCGCCGCAAAAAGAAAGAGATCCCGACACCATTTATAGTTGGGTGAAGGATTTCGTCAAGACCGGGATAAAAAGTCTGACTCATAAACCGCGACGAAAACAGAAACGAGTGACAAATAAGCAGCTTAATGAGTTGCAAGAGACGTTAATCCGAAAAACCCCTTTCGATTACGGCTTTACTCGGTCTCGCTGGTCGCTGAAAACGCTGAGAAAACTGGTTGAATATCTGTCCGATTATAGCCAAGCGGGTATCTGGTATTTACTCCGTCGGTTGCGATTCTCCTACAAACGCGCTCGGGAGTGGCAGCGGAGTGTTGATAAAGGCAAAAAGTATAAAATCCGCCGCATTCGGGGGTGTTTGGGATACGCTAGAAGATTCCCCCAACAGGTCGCCTTTTTGATGCTCGACGAGTTTTGTTACTATCGCCAACCCAAGGTTGCCCAAGCGTTCTGGCCAATGGGGAGAAGGTATCAGCCCCCTGCAATTCGCCACTGTGGGAGTCATACTCGCGGACGAATTGTCGGTGCCCTAAACGGCATCAATGGCCAGCTCACTTATCAACTTGCCAGTTCAATCACAGTTAAAGTCTTCTCTGAATTTCTTAGAAAATTGGCTGAACAATACAGTCACTATTCAAAGATTTACATTGTTCTGGATAACTGGCCTACGGTTCATCGTCATCCCACGGTGCTGGCGTTGATGCAACAGTTAGGGATTACCCCGCTGTTTCTGCCCATCTATTCCCCCGAATCGAATCCGATTGAAATGCTCTGGCACGCCTTAACCGATGAGGTACTCAACCTTCACAGAGATTGTAGTTGTTGGACGACACTCAAAGAGAAAGTCAACAACTGGTTATCCGCTCTCACCAAACCCAGCCCATCGATTCTCAAGCGGGTTGGACTTTTTGCGGCGCCCCGACCATTCAGCCGACGAGCCATCGGCTGTAACACCGATGAACACTGGGCTGTCGCATACCACTGAAAACAGAAGAATTCGACCGCCACGCCCAACTCCTTATCACGTCTGCTTTTCTTGCTGATTATTACCGATTTAAGTTATGAAAAACAGAGATTCGCCAGTCTAACTAAATTTCTCTATTAAAGTATATATTTTGAACCATGGAATCCGCATGGTTATTGACTTTTTGTGGAAACTTATTCACGAAAATTACTTAGGAAGAAAACCCTGTGACCTTCAGTCGCTCACACTTTTATGATTTGGAGGAAAATATGCTACTGCGTGTTGTTTTCTTTAGTGCCTTGCTTTCGCTCACGATTCTCGCATTTTCATCGGCTTTAGAAGTCGGCGACATTGCTACGGATCGGACAATATCCAAAGAAGCAGAGATTAAGCTCTCCGATTTCCACGGGAAATCTAACGTCATCGTAGCGTTCTATAAGCCAGATGATGCAAGTGCGAAATTCGTTTCGCAATTAGAAAACCAAATTGAAGCGTTCAAGGCAAAATACGATGCAATGATCATTCGTCAGGAGGGAGAAGCCGCAACTTTCATTATCGACAAATCGGGGTATGTCCGCTGGAAAAGCGTTACCGCCCCAACAATCGAACAATTGGAAATTGAGTTGGCAAAACTCAGGCGCGACAAGCCTTTAGAGATTGGGTCGCTTGCACCGGATTTCAACCTGACTGAAGCCGACGGCAAAACGACTTTTAAGCTCTCAGAACATGAGGGCAAAAAGAATGTGTTGGTGACACTGCTGTTGCAGACCTACTGACCGATCTGTGCAAGATACACGTCGCAGTTTGCGGCGAATCGAAAATTATTCGACGAGAAATATGACACGATTGCAGTCGTTATCAAGCCGGAACCGCTGGAGCTTGTATCAACCTTCAAAGATCCAGTGACGATGGACGTTCCGTTACTCGCAGACCCCGGCTCGTCGGTACATGAAGCCTATGGACTCATCAAGCCTTACCATTTCCACAATCGAGACATGTATCTCCCAACAACAATGTTGATCGATAAGAAGGGCACGTTGAGATGGCTTTACATCGGTAAAAGGAACTCAGATCGCCCGAACCTGAAATTGATTACGGAGCAACTTGAAAAGCTGAATTCTGAGTGAATAAATAACTACGCTGTTCAATTTGAATTGAAAGATCCGGGCTGTTGAGTTTTCGCGAGACCTTTATCAATGCAACATCAGGAGCATAAAATGAAGATCACCGACATTGAGATTATTCCGATTTACCCACGCCTCGCAGAACGTTACGAGAATCGCAAAGTTGACTTATATGGCATCGACCATCGGACGGTTTTCAAGGTCCATACAGACAACGGGCTAGTCGGCTACGGCGACATACGGGGGCGTCCCGGCGGACATCCCGCCCAGTCTAGCGTGAAATCCCTCATCGGCCGCAACCCGTTTGACTTCATCAATGCCAATCTTAACATGGGCTTAAGCGGTGCGCTGTATGATGTAATGGGGAAATACCTCGAAGTGCCAGCCTACAAGCTAATGGGTCAGAAGGTTCGCAGTTGGATGTCGGTAGCCGCATGGACTCGCCCCGCTTCGCCGGAAGCGTTCCGCGATGAGATCCAGCGGGCGGTGGCCGAAGGCTACACCATCTTCAAGATGCACACCTGTGCGTATCACGATGTGATTGAACAGACGCGCCTCGCCGAAGAGGTTGCGCCTGCCGGATTTCAGATTCACTACGATTTTAATCACAACCGAAGTTTAGGCGCGGTTCTACCCATCATCAGTGAATTGGAGCGGAACCATCCCATCGTCGGCTATATCGAAGATCCGCTTGTGAAAAACGATATCGACGGTTGGCGGAGGTTGCGCGAGCAAACTCACCTCCCGATTATCATGCACGGCACACCGCTCGGCGGCCTGCAAGAGATTATGCACGGTATTGCTGATATTTACATGCTTGATAGCGGTATCGGTAATACGTTGGCGACTGGCCTTGCGCTTGGAAGGGCAAACATTCAAACGATTATCCAGTTGACAGGTGGCACACTCACCAAGGCGCTGGCGTTGCATATGGCGGCTGTCCTGCCGACCCATACTGCTCACACCATCAATCTTGACGACCAGTACGAGGAAGACATTACCACAGAACGCATTCCGGTGATCGAGGGTGCTTCGCCTGTCCCTGAAAGTCCCGGTCTTGGGCTCGAAGTAGACGAAGATGCGCTGGCACGGGTTGCCGCGAATAAACCGATAGAACGACCTAAACATGTAGGCATCCTCCACATGCCGGGTGGTCATACATTTTATGGGCGCTCCTATATTTCACCGAGTGGGCTGACGGGGCGTGAGGAAGGAACTATCCGGGGACTTAAATCGGAACTGTGGGAGGATGATGGTTCAAATGAGTTCGCTCGAATCTATGAGCGAGTGCAGAAGGAAGGGACGTTTCGCGCAAATTAAGCGTTTGACAATTTGGGTTCAATGCGCTCGCTTTCCCGCTAGTTTCGACAAATGGCTTTTAGAAAAAATCGTTGACTGAAAAATCGATTCATAGTATAATGGCGTCAAATTACCTATAGGTTTTGATCAAGTCACCCTACCGATTTATTTACCAACACATTGAATCTGGAGGTAACGAAAGATGAAAACTGTTTATGGAAGCAAATTCACCCTAATCTGGCTAAGTTCTATCATCCTTGGCTTGGTGTGCACGGGCATCAGTGATGCTGCTATAATCGACAAGGACACCCTAGAACTTGCCTTTCTCTTTGATCAAAATAGTGGTAAAACTGTCAAAGATTCCTCCGAAAATGGCCGTGACGGAACAATTATAAGCGGCCCGAAATTTGTTAAGGGGAAGTTTGGCAACGCATTGGAGTATGACGGCAAGGATGATAATATCATTGTAGAGGGCTACTTTGGAATCGGTGGCACAGAACCTAGAACCACGGTTTTCTGGTTTAAGAGTAAGGATGCCAGAGAGCATTCATGGGTGAAGTGGGGACCGAATGTCACCGGCCAAAAATACTACGTAAGAGCTCATCTTGCTGGCGCCGAGTGCTATCTACGAGTTGAAGTCGCCGGCGGCCAAAATTACGGGGGCGACGATGTATGCGATGGGGAATGGCATCATTGTGCTGTTGTCTTCCCCAAGGGATCCAAATCTGTACAAGATCACAATCTCTATGTTGATGGCAAACTTCAAATTAAGCAAGGCGGCGATCAAGCCATGGATACAGACAATAAAGCTCAGGAGGTCAATATGGGTGACTTTCTGGCTCACCATGCGTTTATGTTCGGCCTCTTCGATGAAGTTGCGATTTTCAACGTGGAGCTGACCCCCAAACAGATTGATGCCATCATGACCGATGGATTGGCAGCCGCCCTTGCTATTGAACCGCAGGGGAAATTGGCTACCAGTTGGGCGATCATTAAGGCTTATTAGGATGTCGGCTATAAAATTCAGTTTCCTAAAAGAACATCGTAGTGACGACTTGAGCCGTTTGTCGAAAAAGAACGACTGAGGTCGTTGCTACGAACGCAATTTTTTAACAACTCAACGAGGAGGTAATGTTATCGTGAAAAGGTTTACTGTAGCTTGGATGAGCTTGATTATTCTTAGTGCTGTGTGTGGGCATGAGTGATGCCGCAATAGATTCCGCAACTGCTGAAGTCCTACTGCTTTTTGATGAAGGATCGGGTGCAGTCGCCAAAGATGCTTCTGGTAATGGCAACGACGCAGAGGTTTTGGGTGCGCAGTGGATTGATGGTCCGTTTGGCAAAGCATTGGAGTATGATGGTGTCGATGATAATGTGATTATAACTGGCTACCTTGGAATCGGCGGCACAGAACCCAGAACTACCGTTTTCTGGTTCCAGAGCAAAGACGCTAGGGAGCATTCATGGGTGAAATGGGGGCCAAATGTCACTGGTGAAAAATACTACATCCGAGCTCATCTCGACGGTGCCAACTGCTATCTGCGCGTTGAGGTGGCAGGCGGTCAAAATTATGGCGATACAAATGTTTGTGATGGGGAATGGCACCATCTCGCCGTTGTTTTCCCCGATGGCTCTGATTCTGTACAAGACCACGATCTCTATGTTGACGGCACCCTTGAACCCAAGATTGGCAACGATCAAGTGATGGACACAAATATCGCGGATCAGGAGGTCAATATGGGCGATTTCCTAGCGCACCATGACTTTATGTTCGGCTCCTTCGATGAAGTTGGGATTTTCAACGCCGCTCTGACCGAAGCTGATATTAATATGATCATGACCCAAGGATTGGCGGGAATCAGCACTTCAGTTGAGCCGCAGGGCAAACTGGCTGCCACGTGGGGCGCACTTAAAAGCCAGTTTTAATACGGATTTCTAAGCCGTTTTCTGCGATCTGAATACTGTTAAAGCCGGGGTATAGGGTGTTGTACCCCGGCTTTGTTATTTTCTCGAAACTTTGGGTGTGGACCCATCCAAGACCCCAAGGTAAACTCTTCAACTTTACCCAACTTCATAGATTGCCTCAAAGTTCCTTTCCGAAATTTGATTAGCTCTGCGACAATCTTTTCAGCAATGAGCATTCCCATACTAAAGCAACCTCTGTCTTTGCAGTGCGCCATGGGTCACCTCTTTCTGGGCTTTTTACTGTTTTTTTTATTTTCTAATCCGGCAGCGGGAACTTCCCCTCTACTCAATGTCCCTTTGGACGATCCAATGGTGCAGGAAGTCTACCAGTTTGTTGATCGAGTTGTGCTTAAGTATCAACTGAAGGGCCTCCTCAAAAACCAACGCCCCTACACTCATGGGAAAGTCTCGAAAATCCTGGACCAGCTCCGTGTTGGTAATTTTCCATTGACGCCGATCGAACGCAAACGTCTGGCACGATTAACCCGATATTTCTCAGCAGAATCCTCTCCGTTATTAACGGCAAAAGGAGAAGACTATCGTTTTGATTTCAACCTTGAATTAGGTCAAATTAACACACATCGGACTAATCCTGCCGATCCGTCGGGCACAGAATATGCTTGGCAAACCCGGCCAATTGTTAGAGGAGGTATTCGTGACGATTTCGCGTTCTCCACAGATTTACGTTTCTACCTTATCACTAACACGGTTCTGCCTAATACCGTGCGTGTCGAGGTGGAAGCAAATAAATCGGGAGAGAATTTCATCACTGCTGGGCTTGTCCCTGCTTACGCAAAATTTAAGCTCCCCTGGTTTGAGTTGCTCATCGGAAAAGATAACCTAAGCTGGGGACCAGGGAGACATGGGAACCTCCTCCTCTCTGCAAATCCACTGCCGATGGATATGATCCAAATTCAGGCACAATACGGAAAAGTTGGCTTTCAGGCTTTCACAGCGATAGCAGAAAGTTCACATGGCCAAAAAATCCTTTCAGGCCATCGCTTGGATCTCAATCTCTGGGATAGGGTCAATCTCGGTATAGCTGAAACCGTAGTTATCGGAGAGGAAAATTTTGAGCTTCGCTTCCTCAACCCCTTTACAGTCTACACTGTTACTGAACTTTCTGGCGGTGGGATTTTGGATGAACCCGTAAAGACAAGCCTTGGTAACACACTGATTAGTGGAACTATGGAATTACGAATATTTAGGAATCTCGCGTTATATGGCGAGCTAATGATTGATGATTTCCAACCGCGGTACGGATTGAATAGCTATCGAAACTGGGCAAGCAAGTTTGGTCTCCAACTGGGAGTTCAGCTTGTCGATCCCCTGTCAATTGATAACACGGATCTCAGAATCGAATACGCATTTATCAATCAATTTGCCTACACGCATATACGCCCAGTTAATGAATACACGCATTTTGATCGACTCATTGGTCACGAGATTGGATCCGATGCCGACGATCTCTGGGTTGACTTCAAATATTGGGTAACAGACACGATAGCGGCTGGAGTTACTTACGAACTTCTGCGAAACGGCGAAGGAGATGTTACAAAATCGCATCCATACGATGGATCGGACGAGCCGTGGGAGTTTTTATCGGGAATTACGCAATCAACGCATGCTTTTTCGGTTGAAGGACAATACCATGCCATCGGAGGCTTCATTGTGAAAGGAGAGTATACTTTTTCGCACATTACGAACCTGAATCACCGGAAGGGAATTCAGGACAATCAGCATGAGGTGATATTGACAGCACTTTATCGGCTATGAGAATGGCAGCAGTTGAAACTGCACCAACCGTTGTGAAGTCCGCCATCGCGGAC
Organism: Candidatus Poribacteria bacterium; assembly: GCA_022567695.1. Taxonomy (GTDB): domain Bacteria; phylum Poribacteria; class WGA-4E; order WGA-4E; family PCPOR2b; genus JADFGN01. The sequence continues at coordinate 32,621 of JADFGN010000007.1, forward strand.
TCTGCTGGATCTACACTTTCTTGGCGGCACTTCGCAAGTGTCGCTCCGATTTCAATCGTTTAAGCCCATTTCCTCTTTCCAGGTTGGCCTGTGCAGACTACTAGCCTGCGAAGGCAGGCTTTGCAGTTGTTGCTGCGGTTTTCAACCGCCAGACTATTTCTCAAGATTATCTTTAGGAATCATCTGGAATCATAGTCTGTTCCCATTCTTCCCACAGATTCTGGCCTGCATGGTGTGTTTTCTGTTTCTCAATATAGACTTGTACAGCGGGTACATCCGTTTTCCGTAGTGTAAAAGCACCATAAGCACCTTGCCACTTGAAGAACTGTCTCGGCACAATCTCGTGGGTCATCAGATGCGACGAGGTGCCTTTCACTTCTTTGGCCAATGTTGCGACTGTCACCGTCGTATGCAGCCGCACCAGTAAATGCACATGGTCAGCGGTACCACCAATGGCTAGTGGTACACATTTGAGGTCACGACACTTTGCGGCGATAGCAGCGTAAAGGCGGGCTTCAATTGCCTCGGTAATCAGCGGTAGGCGATCCCAGGTTGCCCATACAAGGTGCAGATAGAGTTGAGTGTAAGGTGCACGCATGGGTTTTTATTAACAGCAGTTGAAACTGCACCAACCCTTCCAAAGTCCGCCTTCGCGGACTATTGAGCCTGTGAAGGCAGGCTTTGCAATTGTTGCTGCGATTTCAATCGCCAGACTCTTTCGACTTTAACGCATTGATTTTCTGGTAGGTTTCCATCGTACCTAGATCGTACCATTCACCATTGATATGGTAAGTTTCTACCTTTCGTTCCTGATTGATGAGTATTTGGATGAGATCTGGCATATCGAAAAAATCACCTTTGGGAAGAAGGTCCAGCACGGAGGGAGAAACAACATAGATGCCAGCATTGATTAAAAATTTCAGCTTAGGTTTCTCTTCAATCGATACAATCTTGTTGTCGTGTAGTTCGATGACCCCATATGGTGACTTGACAGTGTGGATTGCAGTTGCCATGGTTAATTCAGCCTCTGTGTTTAGGTGTGCTTCATACATTTTGCCAAAGTCGATGCCTGTTAGAAGATCCCCGTTCATGGCAAGGAATGGCTGATCTTTGAGTAGGTGCTCAACGAGTTTTAGTGGGCCAGCTGTTCCGCTTGGCTGATTTTCATGAAAGTAAGTAATATTAACATCTAGACTGTGTCCATTGCGAAAATAGGCTTCAATTAGCTCGGCTTTATACTCGACCGTTAAAATAATATCAGTAAAATTGCACTCTCTCAATCGATCGATAATGACCTCAAGAATTGGTTTCTTCCCAATTGGCAGAAGAGGTTTGGGAACCTCATTGGTCAGCGGTCTTAGCCGTGTTCCTTTCCCACCAACAAGTATGACTGCCTGCATTTCACGACCTCCTCACGATCTGACCCATATCCAGATGTTCTGAAAACCAGTCGATTGTATGCTGTAATCCCCCATCCAAGGATGTATTAGGCTGCCAGCCGAGGAGTTCATTCGCCTTTGTTATATCTGCCACGAGTTGTTCAATATCATGGCTCTGTGGGCGGATGCGTGTTGCGTCAAAGAGAATCTCAATATCTCGATCTATCAGCATCAAAATCTTCTCCGCTAAATCTCCTACTGAGATGCCCTGCCCTGAACCCAAGTTGATTGTTTCGCCGACGGATTCCGGGATTTCAGCCGCTTTGATGAGTCCATCGACTACGTCTTCAACGTAGATGAAGTCCCTGATTGCATGCATGTTACCCAGATATAATTTTGGTTCTATGAGTGCTTGAGCGATAATGGTTGGAATAATAGCCTTCTTTGACTGCGTGGGGCCGTAAAGATTAAAGAGCCGAGTGATGACGACAGGGATCCCTTCGGACAGATGGTATCCTTCGACCAGTTTTTCAGCACCGATATAGGTTGCAATTTGAGGGGATAACGCACTCAAAGGTTGGATTTCATCAATGGGGGCGTGCTCAACATTGCCATACACATCCCCTGTAGAAATGTAGACCAGTTTTTGAACCTTGTATTTTTTCGCAGCATTGAGAACATTAAAGGTCCCTATGACATTCGCTTCGAGGAGGTCTCGGAGGTTGATGTGTAAATACGGAATGATATCCACGGTGCCAAGGTGATAGATGACCTCCACTCCAGAAGTTGCATATTCGATAGCTTCTGGGTTTGTCAAGTCACCGGAAATAACCTCGATTTTATTCTGGATATAGACCGGTAGGTGTTTCAGTGCCCCTTGGTCATTGTGATAATCATACTGGATAAACGCCTTGACCTGACTGCCAAGACTAACCAGTCGTTCAATTAAATGACTGCCAATGAAATGTGTCGCGCCAACAACTAACACATTGCTGTTTTTCATCTTACCTCGCTCCGTCATATTCGCACGTTGTCGAAAAGCATTTGGGAATTGATCTAGCACTGTCTATCTCTTAATTCCTTGGTAAAATAGTTTGAATACCACTCGAATGTTTTAACAAGCCCTTCATTTAATGAAATTTCTGGTGCAAAACCGGTGAACTGGCGCAGTTTGGTTATGTCAGGACATCTGCGCTTGACAGATCCTTCCGGAGCAGGATTGAGGGATAATTGTGGACGAACACTTGCAATGTTAAGCAATTGTTCAAGTAATTCACTAATGAGAATCTCCCTAGTGTCATTTCCAATATGTACAATCTCACCGTTTGTTTGACCTGACCGCATAACCTTTATTGAAGCCTTAACTGCATCACTGACAAAGCAGAAAGCACGGCTCTGATCTACTCCATAGACAGTAAGAGGATTCTCTCCGTTCAGTATACGCATTAGCAATTCCGGAATAACATGTGCAAAGCCCATTCGGGGGCCATATATATTGTGGTACCTAACAATGCTAATTTTCAATGCATACGCATTGGCATAATGCAAGCAACAGGCTTCGCCCCATAATTTGCTGATAGCATATGAAAACCGCGGATTGCGAATATCCTCGATTGTCAATGGTATTTGTTCGGGGGTAGGCACAGGTACGTGTCCGAGTGACACGCCGCCTGCATAAACTTCGCTCGTTGAGGCATATAGAATTTTCCCAATGTTATGATGCTGGTCTTTTGCCCATGTAAGCGTATTATGGGTTATATTCGTGTTAATCCGCATCACTTCGTGGGGTTGTGTTTCGGCGTTTCGCACTCCGACAACCGAGGCAAGCAAATATATCTCATCATAATGTTCGTTAAAAAGATTGAAGGAACTTAACTGTGTTAGATCTGCTTCCACGAAACGTACATTGGGAGCACTGAGAAGGTTGGCAAAATCTAAATCCTGTTTGCCGCGCATAAAATTATCACAAAGCGTTACCTGATGTCCTTCATCAGCAATGTAACGTGAGAGATGAAATCCAATGAATCCTGCTGCACCGAGTACCAAAACATTAGCCATAACCGATTCCCATATATTGAACACCATGTTGATTTGCCATAATATCACCATCAAGGATGCGCCAACTGTCATATATGAGAGCGGGAAATCGCATCTTATCAATTAATGTGGACAGAGAAAACTGCCGATAGTTTGGATGGTCGTTTAGGAAAATAGCAGCATCAGCGTGCCGAAAGCCATCAATAATGTCCACAGGAGTCACACCAAATGACTTAATCACCGAAGAATCAACCATAAAGTCTTGACCATATAGGTCTAACGGATATTTCCGCAAAAACTCAATAATAGGAAGCGCGGGGGTACCTCGCGTATCGTCAGTGGGTGGTACCCCCTTATAAGCAAAACCACAAATCAATATTTTGGCTCCCTGAACGTTTCCCTCCTTAAGTTCTAGGAGTGCCTCCAAGCACTTTCGAGCCGTATGAAGTGGCATATATTCGTTTAATTGCCGAGTATACTGTATTAGTTTCGACGAATACCCCCCATTAGCAAAGGAGCTAAGCAGAATATAAGGGTCTTTTGAAAGACAGCCTCCGCCAACGAATCCTGGTCTTGCAAGATTGGGACGTGGATAATCCTCATTGGCGGCATGAATTAATTCCCATGCATCGAGTCCCAATTCCTCTGCCATAAGGGCAATTTCATTTCCATAAGAATAAATCACATCGGTATGGCAATTATTAATCAGCTTAATCATTTCAGCTGCTTCGAGACTACTAACGAGTATTGTTTTGGAGCTAATGCCCGAAAACAACTGAGCCGCTTTTTCCCCGCTTTCTGCATCAATGCCGCTCACTATCTGTGGTAAATCCACGATTTCGCGCAGCGCTTTGCCCTGGATTGTCCTTTCTGGGCAGAAAGCGATGAAAACTTCTGGAACTTTAGCATGAATAGTAGTAGCGACTATCTGGCGGGTAGTTCCTACAGGTACTGTGCTGCGAACAATAACCAAGCTACCTGGTTGGATGTTTTTACCAATAGTTTGGGTTGCTGCACGAAGATTCTCAAGATTTGGCTCATGAGTTTCCGGATCAATGGGAGTAGAGACACAGATGATGACTGAGCCTTTAAATTGACGCGGAAATGTACTGGATACAAACAGGTTCTTTCCTATTTGCTCCTTTAGAATCTTATCAACACCGGGTTCAAAAACGGGGCTACAGCTTTGATTAAGCAACTTGACAATCTCAACATTGGTGTCGTATCCATAGACCCTAAAACCTTTATCGGATAGCACCGATGCTAAGGTCAAGCCGACATACCCCATTCCAACTATGGCAACAGATTCTCTTTGGCATGTTATTTCCATCTTCTTTACGTATATTTCCTATCAGTCTGACCTGGTTTGGATGGGTAGAAAACATAAAAATAGCTTGAAGAGCGTTTTCCAAAATATCCTCAGATCTAAAAGCAAGCTCCAGTGATCGACATAATAACACTCCAATTTTCCCTTCCGTGGCAGGACGAATTTCACATAGTACACTTCGGGGTCGTCGACTCCATCCAGTAATGCCTCTTCCTCAATAAACCGTAATGTTGCAAGGCCAGTGATCCCTGGTTTGACGGTGAAGATTTTTGCTTGCACATCAGGGGGATAAAGATCTATTTCCTCCTGCGGAAGCGGACGAGGGCCGAGGACACTCATCTCTCCTTTTAGAACGTTCAGCAATTGGGGCAACTCGTTGATTTTGTACTTTCGAAGAAATTTTCCGAGTAAAGTTACCCGCGGATCACTTGATGTGGTGATGGTTCCTTTTTTTTCTGCGCCCTGAAACATGGTTGTGAATTTATAGACTTCAAAGGGCTTTCCATATTGTCCAATACGTTTTTGACGAAAAAATACGGACTCGCGACGGATTTTCAGGAGAATCGCCACGATTAGGAAAACCGGGGCGATCAACATTAATCCGATCGATGCAAGCACTCGGTCCGAAACGGCTTTACATAGGCGAGCAAATGAAATTGTCATTTTAGGCAAAAGCTCCATTTTCTAAATCTCTGGACGCTGGCAAACGGATTATACATCTATCGCCACTTTTTGTAAAGCCTTTTTTCACAGCCCCCCAAAAAAAAGTCCGAAGCCAAACCTTCGGACTGATGCCGGACTTGAGGGCGAGCAACCGCTCATGACGTTTGAAGAAAGTACCGAGAAGATCTAATTCTTGACTTTCTCCGCCTAACATCTGTTGGACCTGTTCCCAGCACCTTTTCAATCTCGATGGGTAACTGATCATGGCTATCACAGTCTTGGTGGTGGACATGAAGAATCACCGCCCTTGCAGCATGGTATTGGGCGTAGTAGCGTTTCACACTTCACGCCTCACGAATAACACCAACCACAATTTCCAGATCTGCTTCTGTCAACGTGACGTGGCTTGGTAGATTCAAGCCTTTTTCATAGGCTTGGGGGGCATGGTCGATTTGGTACACTTGGTATTTCCGATAGGGAGGCAGGGTATGAAGCGGAATAAAAAAGGATCTGGCTTCGATTTGTCGTTCATTGAGGGTTTTTAAGAGTTCGTCCTTTCTCTTTCCGTACGCTTTTTCGACCAGTATCCACGAGAGCCAATGAACATTGAACGCCCAGTCTGCTTCGTCGCAAACGGTAATACCGGGAATTCCTCTCAACTCTCGTTGGTAAAATTGGGCAATGGCGCGGCGTTGGGCGATAAATTTATCGATCTGCTCCAACTGTGCCAGCCCGAGTGCTGCT
>JADFGN010000283.1 GCA_022567695.1 Candidatus Poribacteria bacterium
ATCGAGACTCACACAGACGGAATCATGTGATGGGAATCTAACCCACATTACACGAGTGCTCCTCCAGAGCGCACTATCGAACTCACGTTATTGATAGGTAGCCGAATTCACAAGTCGCTTTGGATCCCGCGCAGCGGGGAATGCGCGAGGTGCGTGAGGGTCTTCCTCCATACGCATGAAGTTAAGCGAATTGTTGTGGAATTGCTGAAGGGCAAATGAGTGTCAGGTTTGTTCGCCGAAAAACGGGCTGAGATGAAAAATCTCAACCTTTTTCCGCTAGTCATATCTGTCAAGGATGTTCTATAATCTAGTGGAGAAGATATTTCAAGATTAATTCAGTGAAATTGAGGAAGCTATGATTTCAATCGATTTACCCACCGCTTTGGAAAGACGCTTCATGGATGTGGTCCAAGACAGCTACGACGGGAACTTGCAGGAAGCGATTGCGACATTCTTAAAGTTACACGAGAAATACGGTTGGAAAGAACAGTTGTTTTCCGATGTGAAGTCTGTTCGAGAGGAAGTTCGGCGAACAGGCGGCATCAAAGCAGAAACCATTGACAATGCAATAAAGGAATATCGACAAAGTGTTGGTTAATCCTCTGCAAGAGATTTTACGTGTCGTGATTGATACGAATCATATTATGTCAGCGATTCTTAGCGCACGAGGTGCGTCTGCCAAGCTAATTGATTGGATGACAAGAGAAGAAGACTATTTTCGGCTACTAATGTCCCCGCCGATTTGGAATGAATATCGGACCGTTGCCGATTGGCTCATCCCTGAGTCACAACAGCGCGAGAAAGCGCGGATCTTGAACATATTGCGTCTGCAATCCGACTGGATTGAGCCCAAAATCCAACTCAATGTCTGCCGCGATGAATCTGACAATCGGTTTCTGGAGTGTGCTGTCGAAGGAAAAGCCGATTATCTTGTCACTAAGAATATTCGCCATTTCCCGCCGAAGAAATATCAGGGCGTCAATATAGTTCGGATTCGCAAGTTTTTGGACGTTTTGGAAAGATTACAAAAGGCTCACAGTTAAGCAAGTTTAAATATAAACCTTGAATTTTTTATTTCACTAAATCCAGCATTGACACGGGTTTAGTGATTTGAGAACTGTCACTTAAATCCTTAAACTTGCTTAACAAGCCGGGTATAATTGTCAATCATCTGATGCCTTTTTTGCTCGCCGATCTTCAAAAAGGACGACTGCATGTTTTTACGCATCACTCAACACCCACTTGAGTGTTTCCCTATCGAGGTTCGCGCCACTCATGACCATGACGACATTTTGCCCCGCGAGTTCTGCTTTCAGTTTGTGTGCCGCAACAATCGTGGCGGCTGCGGCACCCTCTGCAAGGTTGTGGGTATATCGCAATGCCATCCGCATGCCTTCCCGAATCTCCTCCTCACTCACCAAAACAATCTGGTTGATGCCATCTTTGAGAATGGAGAATGGGAGATCGAATGGCACTCGTGTCGCCAAGCCGTCCGCAATTGTATCGGCAGAGTCGGTCGTTACCTTCTCTCCCGCCTTCCAAGAGAGATAGATCGCCGGTGCATTTGCCGCTTGTACGCCGATGATTTTCACGTTTGGGTTAATTGCCTTCGCCACCGTAATCGCTCCACACGAGCCACTGCCGCCGCCAATCGGCACAATGATTGCGTCTACAGTCGGCAGTTCTTCAAAGATTTCTAGCGAATAAGTCCCAACGCCGTGAAAGAGCGCAAGTTCTGTACACGGGTGAACATAGTAAAGTCCACGTTCGACTTGTAGCTCTTCGCACAATTCACATGACTCGTCGAAATCTATACCATGCTCAATCAACTCGGCACCGAGAGCCTGCATCGCACTATTTTTCTCTGGATTGTTTCCGTGTGGCACAATAATCGTCGCCCGCACACCGAATTGTTGTGCCGCGTAAGCAATTGATTGACCGTGATTCCCCCGCGTGGCAGTTATCACGCCCCGGTCCTTCTGCTCATCTGGAAGTTGATTCATAAAATTCAAGCCACCACGTACTTTAAAGCTACCTGTCGGCTGATGGTTCTCGTGCTTGATATGCGCATTAAAATTAAGGATGGTCGATAATTCTGGATAGTAGATTAGCGGTGTTGGTTTGAGGAAGCGGTAAACGACACGACGTGCTGTAAGAATTCCGTGAAATGTGACAGGATGCAAGATTTCCTCCTTGTTCAAGGTTAGATCTCAAGGTATAGAAAGACAAGATTCAAGATGCAGAATCCAAAAGTATTTTAGTCAACCGAATTTTGGGATGATGTGAAAACCACCCACTAATTTGCCGCCACGCCTAGCATCAATGCGCCAAGCTCCGCTTCGTCTGTCTCAGAAGGGCGCACGACACCAACAATCCTTCCATTATACATCACGGCGATCCGATCGCTCAAGCGCAAGAGTTCCTCCAGATCGACGGAGATCAGCAGGACGCCTTTAAATCGGTTACGAGCGTCGATGAGTTGGCGATGCACGAACCGTGCGGCATTGATGTCTAATCCTCGCGTGGGATGAGCTGCGATAATCAAGTCTGGATTTCCCTCAAGTTCGCGGGCAACGACAACCTTCTGCTGATTGCCACCGGAAAGGGTACGAATCGGGAGATCGATGCCCCCAACTCGAATTTCGTACTTCTCAATGGCGGTGTTTGCAAAAGCTCGAATTGCTTTCCGCTGAAGTAGCCCGTATCGACAAAATGGGGCCCGGTTGTGGCGTCCAATGATCAGGTTTTCATCGACCCGCTCGTCTAAGTTAATACCGTGTCGATGTCGATCGGCGGGGAGATGAGCAACATGCATCCGCCGAATCTCATCGGTTGATCGGTTCGCAATCGATTTTCCATTCAATGTGATTTCGCCGCTCTCAATCTTCCGCATGCCTGTCACGGCTTCGATCAGTTCGCTCTGCCCGTTTCCCGTTACCCCAGCGATTCCAACAATCTCCCCGCCGAAGACTTCGAGTATCACCCCATCTAACAGGGGACGCCCGTTTTTTGCGCGAAGCGTGACATCTTTCATACACAACATCGGCGGAGATTTCTTCCTCCCCTTTCCTTGTAGGAGGAAGGTTGGAGAAGAGGCTGGGGGCGTGTGTTCTCCAATCATCAATCCGGACAATCGGGCGAGATTTGTTTGTGCTTTGGGAAATGACGCAATCGATCTGCCGTTACGCATACTGTTGAGCATCGATGGGTAAAGACTCGACTTTCGCATTGAGTTCTAGGTCGAATCCAAGTTGTTCAACGAGCGCACCGATTTCGTCGGAAGCTCTGGCATAATTGAGAAAGAACTTGAATTTCCGAGGTTCTTTTGCGAGGACGATATTTTCGAGAGCTGTCAAGGCGGGGATGAGGGTGAAGTGTTGTTGCACCATGCCAATCCCGAGTTAGATTGCAATTCGAGGGCTATCGATGTGGACAAGCTGGTCATGGAAGAAAATTTTCCCTTCGTCCGGTTGATAGAGTCCGTAAAGAATCTTCATCAACGTTGATTTGCCAGTGCCGTTTCCCCGACAATCGCGTGAATCTCAGCATCCTGCAGGGAGAAGTCTACCTGATTGTTCGCCGTGACTTGTCCAAACCGTTTGGGTAACCGTTCAGGCGATCTATGGAGATCATTGATGCAGATTGATAACCCGTCTCGCCATGGGAGGGCGACGCTCCCGCGGAGCAAAGTTCGGCGGGAGCCTCACCCTCCCACCTGAACGGTTACATATTGTGCATGTGGATGAGTGGTGGATTCATGAGAGACTCAATATCCGTTTGAACCATTCCAAAACTATTGGAGAGATATGGGAATCTTGATGTGTCAGAAGTATTCGGCGTAGAAAAAACGGCTCAAACCCAGAACTGGACTGGATTCAAGCCGTTTTTGAAAATGTGTAGGGTAAGAACAAGGCGCTTATCGGACGAAAAACGCGACCGCGCCGTCAACTGCAACATCTGGTTAGGTAAGATTCTGTCGTTGGGTTTCGCGCCTCACTCCAACCGACGCAACTATGCTGGTAAGCCAGCGCGTCGTTTCCATTGATTTGTCCAGGCTCGAATCGCTGCCAGATGGTGTTCCTGAAACCATGCCTCTGGCTGATCCACTCGGTGAGCTAAGTCACGGGCCATAACCTCCCCAGCCCAAACGTAGAATATCGGCATGTCTTCCAGCAAACCAGCTACCTACCGATAGCCGCGCCGCCATGCTTTTTCAAGCACCCAACGCATCAGAGTCAGCCACAGCGTGCAGCCTGGCCTGCATCCGACCAAACGATTTTCCTAGAGCCCAGACGCGCCACGGTTGCAACAGTAGCTGCTCTCCCAACGTTCGGCCTGGACACCAGGACAATAATAGCGCTGGGTAATCACCGCAGATTTCGGCCGCGACGACTCGGGGTACAGGTAGGTTCGCCTCAACAGCAAGATTCATGGCAATTTGCTCTCTTTGATAAAGATCTCGTTGTTTGGGGCGAAAAACACGCAAAGCATAGGTTTCACCCGCCTGCTGGACACACCACAGCGTCGTGTCAGTACCACCGGCGACTGATGTCACAGAAGTCGGATTCTCAATCCCAAGTGCTGCAAGAATGACATAGGGGTCTGGCTCGTTGCTTGATAGCATAACCACAATTGATTTCCTACCCACAGGCGATGATAGACGTTAACCAGCTTTGCCTACAAACTCGCTACCTAACTCTTGATTGGCGAGAATTTTTTTTCGCATAAATTTTTATTGGGAATGTCTTGGAGATAATCCTTTTATCCTGAAGAAAGCCTCATCAGAAAAATGTCCTTAATGTTTGATTATTGGACGTTTTCGGAGTATTTTCCGATTATCTAAATTCTCAAACCCGCGCCACGGAAGTGTCACGTTTGTGAAATCGGGCGAAAATCGTGTCCGATAACCGTTTCAAATTTTCGCCCACCGAGACCGCGAAAAATGTCCAACTTTCCATGTGATCGTGCAAGGGGTTTAGAAATTCGGCATTCGCCTAGGAATCAACAAGCACAAACGCCTAACCCCTAATATCTTCCCTAAAACTGATAGAGGGCACGGGCATTGTCAGCCATGATTTTCCGACGCCGCTCCACCCCCATACTTGTTGGCAAGACACGGTCTGGTGCGTCAAAGTCCCAATGAGGATAGTCGGTTGCGAACATCAGTTTGTTATCTGCATCGAAATACTCAAACAACTGCTCGAAATACTCTCGTTTCGGGGGTTCGTCTATCGGCTGTGTGGTCAGCCAGAAATGCTCACGGATGTACTCTGAGGGCAACCGTTTCAGATATGGAACTTCCTCGCGCAGTTTCTTCCAAGCACGGTCAAGCCGCCACATCAGCGGCGGCAGCCAGGCAAAACCAACTTCAATTAAGGCAACCTTGAGCGTCGGAAAGTGCTCAAAGACACCCTCGCAAACCAGACTGGTCACATGCGTCTGAAATGCCTGCGTCATTCCAGTGTGGTCTTCGATGTAGTGCGAGGGTTTACCGGCGGCGGTAATTGGGCCTGCGCCAACGCCAGCAAAGTGAATCGCAATCGGCAGGTCATGACGCACGGCGGCTTCATACATCTTCCAGTACTTACGCCGTCCCAAGGGTTCCATCGTGCGGGCGAGCATCAGCACTTGCACAAACCCTGGATGCTCCCCAAGCCGGTCAATCTCACTGGCTGCCAACTCCCCATCTTCACAGGGAACTAACATCGATGCTCGCAGCCGGGGTTCTGGCTCAAGCCACTCGTCGATTTGCCAATCGTTAACCGCCCGCATCAACGCCGCAGCGTACTCCACGTTGAGCATACTGTAGAATGATAAACAGTTCAGAATGCCATATTCGATGTTCCAGTAATCTAACAACTGTTCCTGCATGAAACCGAGATCTGAACCTGGGGGTTTACCGGAGGGTGGAAAAGCGTCGCGACGGGCAGCGTACGGCACGCCGCGTGCAATGTAAGACCCAATACGGCTCGGTGTTCCCACCATCTCAAGATTCCGTTGCCAGCGCTGTGATAGATACGGATACAACACCTCGCGTGAAGGCAAGGCGTTGTGAACATCACAATCGATAATTGGCAGTTTCTGCCGTTTTGGTTCCTTCTTCTCGTGCTGAAGTGTTCGCGTTTTCTCCATCTTCATGTACTCCTTAGTTTACAACTTTCAAGGGGTTAGATCTTAAAAGTACCAAATCAATCCAAGTTCCGCCGAAAATACTTTCCAAACAAAGTCGAGCTTAGAGCCGGTAAAATTCCCTCGCGTTTTCGGACAGAATCTTGCGTGCCAGCGACTTAGGTAGCTTCGCCGGGAAAGCCTCCTCGGGGGAATCAAAGTTCCAGTGGGGATAGTCCGTTGAAAACATCAAAAAGTCGTCCGAATCGAGTTGACCAATAATCTGAAGCAGTTGCTCCGCAGTTGGAGGCGAATCCATCGGCATAAGCGTCATGCGCATATGTTCCCGGATATACGCTGATGGTAACCGTTTGACCCACGGTGTAAGCCGTCGCAAGCCGCGCCACTCCTTGTCAAACCGCCACATGAGGGACGGCATCCACGTAAACCCCGCTTCGATGAGTGCCACCCGCAGGGCTGGAAACTGGTCAAAAGCCCCTTCCGACACCAGACTGACCACCTGCGCCTGAAACACTTGCGACATACCAACGTATTCCTCCAGATATGTCGATGGCCAACCAACTGATGTCGGTGGAAGGCCCGGGGCACCGCCGTAATGAATGCCAACCACAAGCTCGTGGCGCACAGCCGCAGCGTAGATCGGATGATAACGTCGATTTCCGTATGGTGCCTGCGAACGTACCGGCAGCATTACCTGCACAAACCCCGGGTGGTCCCCCAAACGCTCAATTTCTCTGGCTGCTAGCTCGGGATTTTGGCTCGGTACAATCAGCGACCCCCGCAGGCGCGGTTCAGGGTCAAGCCAATGCTCAATCTGCCAGTCATTGACTGCCGAGGCAAGCGCTGCCGCCAGGTCTTCATTGTGCACGCTCTGCACCCGATAAGCGCAGGTCAGTATGCCGTACTCGACCTGCCAGGCATCGAGCGCATGTTCGCGTAGAAGTGCCAAATCCGATGCGGGGCGATCCTCCGACGGTTGAGTTATCCCAGGCCGTGTTGCAGTCGGAGTGCCGACTGGATAGTCATTTGCATCAGGTCCGAAGAAACCAGATTCTTCGCAATGATCGCACCAGTAGTCCGTCAAGTACGGGTAGAGCATTTCGAGTGACGGTAATCGGTTGTGGATGTCACAGTCAATTACTGGCCAGCCAGCAGTCACGAAACTCGGCTGTCCATTCCCTGTTCCCATGTATTTATCCTCTTCGTCTTAATCATTCATCGGCAAGCCGACTTTGATTTTCTTAAATAATTCCACAGATGTTCAAACACTTTTAGAATACCCAGTTTGCAACTATTTGTCAACATAAAAACGGCGGTTGAATCCAATATTCGACTGTGGAAAAACTTTACCTCAACGCCAGGTCCACAACCTATCGCGGAATGTTGTAGGAGCTGTTCGTTAGAGTTTTCTTGGGGTGCCACCATCTATGTTGATGATTTCCCCCGTTATGAACCTGGCGTCCTCTGAGACCAGGAAAAGCACTAGATTCGCTACGTCTACCGGATAACCTGGACCGTCAAGTATCTGGCACAGATCGAAGACTGGCTTGAAGGTATGATGTTCTCTACCACCAGTTGCCATAGGCGTGAGAATTTGGCCTGGGCGTACACAGTTGACCCTGATGTTATGCTGCCCGCCCATACTCGCTGTGTATCGCGTAAAGGCGTCGACTCCCGCTTTTGAGACATAATATGATGACGACGGTGCTCTACCGGTCAAATCATACAGGTTCTTACTAAATCCAATGACAGCCGCAATCGATGAATTATTCACGATGGCACCACCTCCGGCTTCTATCATGTGGGGCCATACCGCCCGAGACATGTAGAAGGTGCCGGACAGATTGACGGCGATTACCCGCTCCCAGCCTTCATCTTCTTCGTTGGGAAAATTCCCTCCCGCACCTGTACCCGCGTTGTTAAAGAGAATATTGACCGTACCGTATTTTGAAACCGTCTCTTCAACCGCTGAATCAACGGCATTGCGGTCTGAAACATCGCAACGAATAAACGTGGCGTCGCCACCCTCGCTGTGTATCGCGTCTTGAACTTTTTTGCCCTGTTCCGACCTTCTGGCCATAATGGCGACTTTGGCCCCTTCCTTGGCAAAAAGGTGAGCCGTCGCTTCACCAATACCGCTATTCCCACCTGTGACGATTGCGACTTTACCTTCGAGTCTTCGTGACATTATTTTCTCCTTCGATGAGTGTGTCTGCCCATATTCAACTCTTGTTATGTCTGAACGACAGCTTGATTTTATTTGAACCCCTCATCGCTGTCAAGTTTTTTTTCAATAAAATGATGAAGATGGAAATTTGAGTTGACTTGATCGGCATTAGTCGGTAAGATAGCAGACAACGATTCATCGGAGGAAAGTTGGGCTACCAGTGAATCGAGTTTCTAATTTAACGTTGTCATAGTATAATCTCGCCAGTTTTCCAAAGTGAAGCGAGAAATCTTCGCTCAGACTCACTCCCTTTACGACGAGGTGGAAAGATGATGTGTCGATTCGTATTGTTGCTGCCAATGGTGTCGGTTAGCGTTGCCGATGCTGATAACGGTTCAAAGGTGGATGCGAAACCCCGTCTCCCAGACAGTGGTGACCTGAAACAGGCATCAGTTGAAGTGGGGAAACCTGCTCTGCCGGGCGAACCGTGTCTGGTGGAGCCATTGTCCGATTGGACAGAGCAAGAGAAATGGGTGTGGGAACAGGTATGCGAGGGGAAAATCGCCAATTTCAATGACGAAAACTATAAGAAGAAATTCAATGAACCCGAAGATTATAAGCCTG
This sequence comes from Candidatus Poribacteria bacterium, assembly GCA_022567695.1. Classification (GTDB taxonomy): domain Bacteria; phylum Poribacteria; class WGA-4E; order WGA-4E; family PCPOR2b; genus JADFGN01. The sequence continues at coordinate 8,921 of JADFGN010000283.1, forward strand.
ACCCGAAAAAACCGGAAGAGTGGCAAGAAAACCGGGTCTTGCGATCCGAATTCTTGGAGACCATCCTGCTGCATGAACCCTATCGCGGTGCATTGACTCGCCACGGTGTACGTATTGTAGGCGCGTGGTTCAAAGAAGAGCTAGACCTGGAAAATGCGAAGCTAACCCATGAACTGTGGTTGAATGCTTCTCGGTTTGAAAAGGGGGGCAATCTAAGCAGACTACATACCACGCATTTGATTTCCCTAGAAGGCTCGAAATTCAGCGGCACACTGGATATGAGCGGCCTTCAGGTGGATAGTAGTCTCTTTATGAGAGGCGGGGCGGAGTTTGCCGACGTGGTTCTCCGTAGTGCGAAGGTTGGCGGACAACTCTCTATGATAGGCTCGAAATTCAGCGGCACACTGGATATGGACAGTCTTCAGGTGGATAGTAGTCTCTTTATGAGAGGCGGGGCGGAGTTTGCGGACGTGGTTCTCATCAGTGCGAAGGTTGGCGCTACACTCGAGATGGATGGCTCGAAATTCAGCGGCACACTGAATATGGACAAGCTTCAGGTGGATAGTAGTCTCTTTATGAGAGGCGGGGCGGAGTTTGCCGACGTGGTTCTCCGTGGTGCGAAGGTTGGCGGACAACTCGATATGGATGGCTCGAAATTCAGCGGCACACTGAATATGGAAAAGCTTCAGGTGGATAGTATTCTCTTTAAGAGAAGCG
>JADFGN010000284.1 GCA_022567695.1 Candidatus Poribacteria bacterium
AACTACGGGACCCAGATGATTTGCGGCGCCCCGACCATTACTGATTTCTTTCGGGAACTTATTCATGAAAATTAGTTAAGGAATTGCTATCGAATAACTCGAACACTTTCGTCACTCTGAGAAGCGAAGAGTCTGCTGAGATTCTTCGGCTACGCCTCAGAATGACAATAGTCTGTAGGACTTAACGGAAATTTCCGTTAAGTAACGTGAGTTCGATATAAGCAAGTCCACGCTGGGCAATGTGCGTGAGGATATTGCTCCCACCCGTAGCCGCTGGCTTTCTAAAAGATTCTTATTGGGGGTCGAACTGACGTTAGGTACTGTGGTCGTTGAAGTCATCAACCCTGATGAACAGCGAGCAACAGCAACGTTCACCTATAATTTTCTCCCTTTATCCGGGAGATTTCTCCACCCAGTGGACGGCTCGCTGGAGGCACACAGATCACGATAGAGGGGGCGAACTTCATCGAGCAGATTCTTGATCAACGCATTCAAGTTGAGTTTGGAGGAGTTTCCGTCGATTCCGTCGAAGCCGACTCTGTTTCTACGGATCGGTTGACCGTGCCCACACCAGAAAGTAGCTCACCGGGTACGGTTGCTGTCGGGGTCACCAATCCCGACGGACAGTCCTCTGCAAACGCCATATTTACATATAATCCTTTGCCTCAGATAAATAGCATCCTCCCTGTAAGTGGTCCATTTAGCGGAGGAACACACATCACTATTACAGGCACTGGATTCATCGAAAGGATTGAAGGCGAAAACAGGCAACTGACCGCTGAGATAGATGGTGTTGCAGGGACAGACTTACGGTTTGTATCTGACCTGGAATTGCAGGTAACCACTCCGCATGCCCCGGTTCAAAGTGACTTTGGCAGTGTTTCTGTCACCCTTACCAATCCTGATGGTCAACAAGCCGAGGGAGTCTTCACATACAATCCGCCACCGACAGTTACCGATATTTCTCCGCCTAATGGGAATCCCGATGGCGGCACAGAAATTACCATCACAGGTGCCGGGTTCATTGAAAAAATTGAAGGAGAAAACAGACAACTGACCGTTGAGATAGATGGTGTTGCGGGGACAGACTTACGGTTTGTATCTGACCGAGAGTTGCAAGTAACCACCCCGAAGCACTTTGAGCCGGGCAATGTTCAGGTCGTCGTCACGAATCCCGATGGGCTGCAGGCAGATGGAACGTTTACGTATAATCAGAAGTTAGTAGCATCGAACATCACACCGAAGATTGGACCTGTCAGTGGTGGTACCGAAGTGGTGATTACCGGATCTAGTTTCATCCTGCCAATCAATGTGACCTTTGGAGACAATCCTGGTCGGATAATCGCGGTCCGTTCAGACAAAATTATTGTCCAGGCACCTGAGAATAACGGTGAAGAATCCGTTGATGTGACTGTTACGGGACCGGATGGACAAGAAGCTAAACTTGAAAACGGTTTTCACTATATCGATTTTCCAGCAGGAGTGCTAGTTTATAACTATCCCAATCCAACACCCGTGGGAGAAGGCACTACATTCCGATTCAAAGCAAGCGGAGAAAAGGTTGAGATTAAGATATTCAATATGGCGGGGGAGTTAGTACGAAGTCGCTCTAGCAGTGGGGGAAATACAATCCTTTGGGATGGTAGAGATTGATTCGGTAAGGAAGTTCCTTTTGGACTCTTTCCCTATGTTTACCTCGTCAATGGCACAGTTAAACGGGGACAATTGTTGCACATTCAGCCCTGAATTAAATCAAACGTCTATGAAAGGTAGCACAATGAACCCTTGCGGCATTCAAACCCCGCGACAAATCCTGTCGTTTCAATTATTGATGCTTCTGACGGCATTAACATCGCTGCTTTGCGAGATGCCATCGGCAAAGGCACAAGCAGAGACAGAAAGTCGCGAGATCTACTGGACGGACAACAGAGGTGTCCACCATGCAACAATAGGTACGGCGGGAAGTATAATTTTCCCAATGACCGAAACCCTTCATTCGGTCAAGCTAAACAGCCCACTGTCTATTGCCATTGATGCAAGCCGGGAAAAGATATACTGGCTTGACACGACAACGCGCAAAATCCAGCGGTCGAACCTTGATGGGACAGATATTGAAGATATCATTACGACAAAATCTACAGAATTAACGGATCCAGTGGGTATCGCCATCGATACGGACAGAGGGAAGATCTATTGGACAGAGCTGGGCGAGTGGCCAGACTATGACGGCACAATCAAGCGGGCAAACTATGACGGCACAAACGTTGAAACAATCCTCAACGGACTTGTTGATTCCGGTCATATTACGCTGCCAACCCCCAGAACCCTATTCGTTTCAACGACGGGGAATGACAACAACGACGGTCTTACGGAGACTACCCCCAAACTGACCATCCAGGCGGGAGTTGATGCCGCTATTGATGGAGACACAGTGCTTGTTAGTGATGGGATATACGCCGGAACAGGTAATACGTCCATCCGTTTTTTCGGCAGAGCCATCACCGTAAGATCGGTCAACGGACCGGCTCGCACAATCATCGATTGTCAAAGGAAACTAGATGAGGCCACCATCACCATCACCTTTTCCAACGTAGAGGGCGGTCTGGCACAACTTGGGGGCAACACAACGTCAATCACTAATTCGATTTACAAAAACAACATTGATGCCGATCCGCGCTTTGTTGATGCATCCGAGGGAGATTACCGCCTATCTGATAGGAGTCCATGCATCGGCGCAGGGACCTTCGTTGACGCATCTGAAATTGAGTCGTACGCCTTCTCCAACGAAGCACTGAAAAAAGCTCTCGATGACGCATCTAAAGAAGATTTTGAAGGGAATCTGAGAGGTAGCCCGCCTGATATAGGTGCAAATGAAAATCGATTGGATTCGCCAATACAGGTTGTATCGATACAGCCATCCGAAATGGAATCTCCAGCCGTTGGGGAGCAATTCACGATCGATGTCAACATCACGGGCGGCGAAAATGTGGCAGGCTATCAGATGACCGTAACATTTGACTCCACCGCCCTTTCGTTTGTCAGCATAGAAAATGCAGATTACCTACCAGTCGGTGCTTTTGTCCTGCCACCGACTCTGGATAATGATAGAGTGACATTTATTGCAACTTCGGGTGGCGCATCAAGTGGAGATGGCACCCTCGCCAAGGCAACGTTTGAGGTTGTCAGAGTCAAAGCGTCGACGATTGGGCTTGTAAATGTGACCCTTTCCGATCCAGATTTAAATCGGATAAATGTAACAACCGAAGATGGCAAAATCACAGGCGGAGATGCTGTTCTTATAGGGGATGTCAATGGAGATGGGGCTGTAAATATTTTCGATCTCGTTACTGTTGCTGGGCAGTTTGGCGAGACCGGCGAGAATTTATTAGCCGATGTCAATGGAGATGGTACGGTGAATATCTTTGATCTCGTTACTGTTGCCTCGCATTTCGGCGAAACTCTTTAATGAAGCGGAAAAGGAAATATCCCGATCGCTTACTTTCAACCCCGAATTAAAATTACAGAATCTGGTTTGAATATCGATAATAAAAAAGAGAAGATGAAAGGGCTGAATCATCTTTCACCGCTCTGCGATTGAGAGCAACCATCAACGTTTAATGAGACTAAAATAAACTTTACAACGCATAACGATAGAGGTATAATAGCCGCAAATTACATCTTATACCGAAGGGATTGCGGTTATGGTGGATGTGACCCAAATAATCGCCTTGCGTTATGTTATTGGTGATTTTGGCGTTGGATGTTATACCGAAGGGTTATCCGTGCTTGGGTATCGAGAGATTCAAGTTTGGCATTTGGATGTCGAATCCGCTGGAAAGCTCTTGAACTTTGTGTGCAATAAAGTTCTCAACGAGAAGCAGAATTTGGAAGCTGAACAGGTTATCAACGACTATGGACTTGTTCCTTTTTTGATAATGGATGCCATCTCACCCTACGGTGAAAAAGCGTTTCAACTCATTTATGACCGAGAACATCCCGCGGTTCGTCCTGGGCTTTTGCCACCACCCAACCTCGTGACTGCTCCAATTTCGCAAAACATTACTTGCGATCACGTCCGTCAGTACGAAGACGCTAAAGAACTTGGGTAGAATTAGTAAGAGAGACAGATTATAATGTTAGGGATTATGGGTTCGACTGGCGTAGATAGTTTTCGACATCTCAGCCTTCACCGCCACCAGCAGCAAGAGAAGCAATCAACTGAAGTTGGTAAGCAAGCCCCTCAAGCAAATCAGCGGTCCGAAACGTTGAGAGATAGTCCAAACGAATTTACGTCTAAAGAGGAAAAAGAAATACTAGAGTTGCAAAAACGTGATCGGGAAGTCCGCCAGCATGAACAGGCGCATAAAGCGGCTGCTGGATCTTACGCGATCGGCGGGCCTCATTATGAATTTCGTAGAGGACCAGACGGAAAATCTTACGCTGTTGGCGGAGAAGTTCAGATTGATACTTCTCCTGTGCCTGATGACCCGGAAGCAACAATTCGCAAAGCAAAAGTTATTCGTCAAGCTGCATTAGCCCCAAAGGATCCCTCGAGTCAAGATAGGAGTGTCGCTGCCCAAGCCAACGCGATGGAAAGGCAAGCGCGTGTAGAATTACGGGAAAAGCCGAGGGAAGAGGGAGAGCCCAATCCGCCCTCCTCTCAGGTAAACTCTCAAAGTCCAAATATGCCTGAATTTGCAAGAAGTGGCACTCTGATTAACCTTCTCGCGTAACATCACTAACCCATGAGATATAAGGTCGTTCTGCTGATTCTTGTTGCATGTATTAGTTTTCTGCTGGTATATTTTCTTACCCATACCGAGCGGTTGGCTGCGAAATATGACCGGCTGACTGGACTCGTCTCCGGGCTCGACTCACCCACCGAATTGCCCTATAAATGGATAGGTGATATTTGCCAAACCGACATCCGCGAACCTTCAGGAATCACCTACCACCCGCAACGCAAGACGCTGTTCATTGTTGGTGATGAGGGCGATCTCTATGAAATGCGCACGGATGGTAGGCCGATCAGATCTGAACGCTTAAAACAGGTTGACTTGGAAGGAATTACTGTTAATCCTGTAACTGGCCTTCTATATGCGGTTGTTGAAGGTGAGGATGCAATCCTTGAGATTGCGCCGGAAACCTTCCGCATCACCAGAAAGTTCAAGGTAAATCGAAATTTTGAAGGGCGAGAATTGCTACGGAAAGGGGGAATGGGGCTGGAGGCGATTGTCTTTATCCCTGATGACTCTCACCCAGAGGGCGGGACATTTTGGGTGGGCAACCAATCTTTCAGTCTGAAGCCGCAACGTGAGCCTTCAATTATTTGCGAGGTCGTTCTCCCACTTGTATCATCGAAAGCGAAGAAAGCCGAAGGACAGATTATTCGCTCGATTCCAATGCCCATTATCGACATCTCTGGGCTTGCCTACGATTCTTTGTGCGATTGTCTCATCGTCATCAGTGATACGACGAACCTTTTGCTAGAGGTTAGGCGTGACGGGGATATTTCTCACCAATACCTGTTACCGGGGGACGATCAGGAAGGAATCGCGCTAGACGAAAAGGGATTTATGTACATCGCACAAGAAGTCGGTGGGGTCATTAAAATTGAAGATCGCCGAGTTCGATAATACACGTTTAGATTGACATTTCCAGACCAACTTGCGCACCGAAACATTCGATCTCCGTACCCACATTCTGAATCAACTTCCGGGTATGTTCAATCTTAGCATCCACATCTTTATCTGTTTCAAGCGGATCGTGATGGGTTAGGGCGAGACATTTAACCCTGCCTTTTGCTGCAACTTCTACCGCGTATTCTGGATATGAATGTCCCCACTTCTGTTTTCCTGCTTTATACACTTCATAGGTATAAGCCGCATCAAAAATCAGAAGGTCAGCTCCTTCCAAAAACGTGACCAGTTTATTTTCCAATAACGCAATGAACTTTTCTTCCCCTAACACCTCAAGAGATATTTTTTTGCCATTAACTCGGTATGCCTGCTCAACGGACGAAAGCAGGTGTTTGTAGGGCTCAAGATCGGCAGTGAAAACAAGCACACTGCCTTGATGTTCTATTCGATATCCCAACGCTATGCCGGGATGATTCATAAACATTGTCTCAATCTGTACATCACCGATTTGAAATTGCTCCTCTGAAATTTGAATGTATTGCAGTTTTGCCCCCATTTGATCGAGTGAAACCGGGAAATACTCATGTTCCATCTGTCCCGCAAGAATTTCCTTCAGTTTTTTATTGGAATTATTACTTCCATAAATTCGGAACGAATTACCCGGAATATACGCTGGCGTAAAGAAGGGAAAGCCTTGGATGTGATCCCAATGGGTATGGGTGATTAGCAGATGTGCATTGATCGGCGCGCCTCTACTTTCTTCAAGGAGGTGCAATCCCAAGCGGCGAATGCCCGAACCGGCATCCACAATGATTAGTTCTTTCCCAGCTCGCACTTCAATACAAGTCGTATCCCCTCCGTAATAAACCGTGTCGGGACCAGGAGTCGGAATAGATCCTCTAACTCCCCAGAAGCGAATTTTCATAAAAATCACCTTTTTTTGATAATTGCAACACCGCGTCCTTCAATGACAACAATTCGGCCCTTTTCATTCCCTGCTGGGATTCCAAGATTAATTAACTCACTGTGAGGAATTTAGATTTACTTCCTGTCGGGGAAACTTTTACGGCGACCTTACTACAGCACTTGGGACACCAGCCAACGAAGTCGGTTTTTTGCTTGTTTAGATAGATGCGACTGTAAACATTACAGCATTTGAAAGTAACTCCAAGAAAAGGCCGTTGGGTAGAACTCTGTTTCTCGCTTTTCATCGCCTTTACCTTCAATTCGTCGCTTTATATCGTGATGAACATCATGCATTGGTCAAGAAAATTGTCAATCGGTGTTTTTCACTTTTTCAAGAAATTTTCGCAAGGAATCCCACTGACTTTAGTCGTGGGTAGTTGACTCCGGAAACTTGCGTTGATTATATCAAAATAAATGAATTGGTGTCAAGCCTTAATCCAGTCCAATAGGTCAGTTTAATTCTCCGCTTCTTGCCAATACCGTCGAGCGTAGGTCACGATAGTGTCACCTTATTTCAAAAGAAAAAAACAGATCTATAACTTCATCCTATGCCTCATTTTGGGGGTACAAGTAGCGTGGAGTCAAGATAATCTTCAGGTTCAAAAACAACTCGACCTTGCCCTCCAACACTACGGCAGGAAGCAATTCACTCAGGCGTTGGAAGTGTTCAGACGTGTTCAGGAACGTGTACCAACGTCGCCGATGCCGCACGTTGGGGCCGGGTTAGTTTATGCCGCACAAGGTCGGTTGGATGCGGCAATCGAGGAAATGCAACAGGCATTAGCGCTACAACCCAACCTCGCCGTTGCGCATAAGGAACTTGGGGACATCTTTTGGCGTCAACGTCGGTTTGATCAGGCTGACCACCATTATCGCGAAGCGATTGCGTTGGACGCCAAAATGGAAGCGGCATATATCGGCCGTGGGTTGAACGCTGCGTCACAACGCGATTTTGCAAACGCCCTTGAGCATTTCCGGCGTGCGATAGAAATCAATCCCAAATTGCCATCCGCTCATCACAGTTTGGGGCAGACTTACACTTGGATGGGGAATCTGCCCAAAGCAATTGAGGCGTATCAAGCGGCGATTCAGTTGGAGCCGAATCTCCCGGCATCTTACTACGAACTTGGCATAGTTTTGATGCGTCAAAAAAATTATCCGAAGGCAGCTACCGCGCTGGAAAAGGTGGTGAAGCTGAATCCCCGACACAAGTCTGCTCACTACAATCTTGCGCGGGCTTACGCGAAAATCGGCAAAACGGAACTCGCCGAATTGGAAAACCAACTGTTTGAGAAATTATATCAAGTTGATGAGGAAATCAAGCCTCATCGTCGGAAACTGGAAGGCGCTCCAGAAGACTTGAAGGCGCGGTACGCTATGGTGCAGATTTACGCCAAACTCGGCTGGATTGAGGACGCGCTTGAACAGTGTGAACTTATGCTTTCGATTCGACCCGATTTTACTGCCGCTTACATCGCTCTGATTCAGATCTATATCTCGCAGGAACAGTTGAAGGATGCCTTTTTTTGGGCACAACGACTCACCGAAGTTCAACCCACACTCGCGTTGGGGTATTCTCATCTCGGCCTGATTGCTGCCAAACTTGGACGGGGTGATGTGACCATCGAAGCGTATCAAAAAGCTATCTCTCTCGATCCAAATTCACCGTCTGCTTACAATAATCTGGCTTGGTTCTATGCCGATCAGAATACCAATTTGGAGGAAGCCATCCGGCTCTGCCAAAAAGCGATCGCGCTCGAACCAAAACCTGCATATATTGACACACTCGCACAGCTCTATTACAAGCAGGGGCGATATGATGAGGCTTTACAGGAAATGTCAAAGGTGATTCAACTTGCACCTGACAATCCAAAATACAAGCGGCACTGGAAGGTAATCAGAAATGCGGCGCCGGAGAATTAGGAGGATAGTGGTCTCGCCCGAACGTACCGCATAAGCCTCCCTCTTCCCGACCCTATAGGGCTTACTCGTTATGAAGCGATTTCCAAATTGGGTGAAGAATTTCGCCTTATTATTCACATCGGTTTCGATGCTTCTTGGGGGACTTGAAATCTTATCAAGTGCCCTACAATACATACTTAGTTCATGACTCCACCTTGGGGTGGAAATTAGTGCCGAACACATGGCTCCGAATTGTCTCCAAGGCAAAGGGTTTTGAATTTGAATGCAAAATCAACAGCTTGGGTTTTCGGGAAGACAATCAGGGAATGCTTAAACCACAGGACTGTGATGTCATCCTTATTGGCGACTCGAATGTATTTGGATATGGACTCACCGCAAGAGAGACCCTATCGAGCCAACTCTCAGATATGCTTATGGTCGAGGGCAGACCGGCGAAAGTCCTAAACGTGGGGGTACCGGGCTATGGCTACGATCAATTCTATCTCAGTTTAGTGGAACTTGGCCCGCTGAAAGAAAAAACACAAGTCATTGTTGTAACCCAACCGCGAAATGATGGTATCAACACCTGTAACGACGTTGATTATAATGCGTATAAACCGGTTGCTCAGATTCAATCCGACGCCGCCGTTTTTTCCAAAGTGCTGCTGGTAAATCCGGCGTGTGAATCCCATTTTTCCGCCAGATTTCATCGCATGAATCAGGCGTTCCGACTCAAATCACCAAAGAGACCTTCTTGGCTACATCGTCTCAGTTTAAAGAGTCATCTCGTTTTCCTACTGATTAACGCTCGGCATCTCACACCTGCGAAGATTCCAAATCAGGTCAAAGAAGTCATCTGGAACCAAACCACTCCAGAAGCATATGCCACATCTCGTTTGGAACAGGTTCGGAAAAATCCCCAATCCCTCGCCGTGCGCGTCTGGCCGGAAATTAGACAGTTTGATGATGAGAGACGACGGATGATTGAACGCGTCGGATTCCTGCTATCAAGAATGGATCAGCACTTAAAGGCGATGCGATGTCAGATTCTCATTGTGTTGTTACCAGATCCCGCACGACTGCAGGCATT
>JADFGN010000285.1 GCA_022567695.1 Candidatus Poribacteria bacterium
TTCCATGAATACGCTAGCACGGATACCTTCACCGCGTTACTGATAAAGTTGGCACTTCGTCGAGCCGCTGTTTCATTCATGCCCGCACCAACGTAGGCAATTCCGTGGTGTGAGAGTACATCCATTGTGTCAAACAGCGCATCGCGCCCAAAATCCATCGAATGATTATTTGACAAGGAAACGACATCAATTCCCGCATGCATTAACCCCAGGATGGATTTCGTGTCCGCTCGAAAATGGATCTCTTTGCCTGCCATCGGCACCCCAAGCGTCGAGATCTGTGTCTCCAGGTTCGCAAATGTCAGATCTGCGTTTCGCAAAAGTTCCGCTGTCAACTCAAATGGGTAGGTCGGACCATGTTTCCGAATCTGTGTGCCGACGCCGCGACTGAGCATAACATCGCCGACAGCGATGAAAGTTAACTCCTGTTTTTCAGCATGTACGTGCGCGGTTCGGAAAAACAATGTCGCGATTAGAAAAATTAGCCCTGCTATTGAACAGATTCGCCGCAGGCGTTTCATGGCTTTCCTTCGTAGCATGTGCTCAAGTTGAGGAAGATAGTTTAGCAAAACCTCGACTAATTGTCAATCAGAGAATCTGTCTCCAGAAATTGTCTGGATTGAGATTGACTCGATGTAGTATACTTTTGTTCTGTTAGGGCAGGCGAGGCTTCTGTCGAACCTAATGAAGCACGGCAACGCCTCGACCTCTACCACAGTCCTTAAATTTAACAGCGTACACTCACGGAGAAAAACATGGCAATTCATCTATCACGAGATGGAATCGAGGCAAAATTCAATCAATTAGCAGAGAGTCCGAAAGATCGCGGTGTGGTTGAATGCGTTGTCCTTCGCTTACCGGAAGAACAGCGGGAAACACCACAAGAAGCGGAAGTCAGTCCTGAAGGCGGACTGCATGGTGACCGTTGGGGAAGCGTGACGACACCAAATGTCAGGGCGCAGATTTCAATGATGAATTCCCATTTTCTGCGTCTTGTCGCGGGGAGTGACGAGAGAATATCTCTTGCGGGGGATAACCTGCTGGTCGATCTCGATCTCAGTAAGGAGAACCTTCCAGCCGGTACAAAACTTCAGATTGGCACAGCCACTTTTGAAGTCACAGACCTCCCTCACACAGGCTGTCTGAAATTTGAACGGCGATATGGCACAGATGCCCTCGAATTTGTCAATTCGGAAGCCTACGCCTCTAAACGGTTACGTGGGCTTTTTGTGCGTGTTACCAAACCGGGAAAAATTCAGGTTGGGGACGCAATCCATAAAATATAGGCGGAATCTGCTATGAGGAAATATCTTCGGCTGTTATGTTTGGTTTTCATCGGGTTTGCCACAAATGCCGCGGCAAAGGGAGTGGTTATCAACGAACTCATGTATCATGCGCCCAACGAGCTCGAGAGTCTGGAATATATCGAACTGTATAATTCCGATGAAGTCTTGATTGATCTCTCCGGTTGGGCGTTTACGAATGGAATTCGATACACATTTCCCGGCGGCACAAAAATCGAACCGAACGCTTATATCATCGTCTGTCTCGATCTGGAGGTATTTCAAGCCCATTACGGTGAGGAAATCAACGCACTCGGAAATTTCAAGGGCTCACTCAGTAACAGTGGAGAGCGAGTAACCTTGTCGGACAAGCGTGGAAAACGGATCGACAGCGTGAAGTACGGCGATCGCCCGCCGTGGCCCAGCGGCGCTGATGGCTATTCATCTTCACTTGAGCGAATCTCTCCTTCTGTCAAAAGCAAAGCCTCTAACTGGGCGTCTTCTCCTTTGCCACTTGATGAACGACGACCGGCCGGCACACCAGGTCGGCAAAACGCGAGCTATTCGGCAAACCTTCCGCCGGTTATATCAAAGGTCAAATTTTCGCCGAACACGCCGATGCCGAATCAGTCTGTTACTGTGCAAGCGAAGGTCGCTGACAAAGATGGTTTGGATGAGGTTACATTGCTGTATCGGATTGCAAAGTCCGCATCGGAGGGGGAGGAAATGCAGATACCGATGAAACGAATTTCAGGCGATAAAAAGTCTGGACGCTACGAAGCCATCATTCCCGGACAACCAAATCGTCTCCTCGTCCGTTTCCGAATCAAGGCCACTGACAGTAGCAGTACCACTCGTTTTCAACCTGCCCTATACGAGCCGCGCCCGACCTATTCCTATTTCACTTACGCAAATACGGAAACGGCAATGATTCCTTTCGGTTTTATCGTCCACATTGATGAGGAGGAATACCAAGCAGCGCAGCGCGCTCGAAATCGTCCGAACGATGGCGGGTGGAGTGAGGAAGATCGGCGGCGTTGGATGGCAGAAGAGATGTTGCGTCAGGGAACTAATCTGGAAGCTTCATGGCAACATCACACCCTGGAACAAGAACTGGATATGGCGCAGATTCGTAAGTTGAGGGAAATCTATAGAGATAAATTTGATGCGCGGGAAAAATGGTTGACCGACGCACTGGCATCCGAGAACTTGGCTGAAGATATGAAAGGTTTCCCCGCCGAGATTCAAGCATTTAACGCAGGGATATTCGAAACCCTCAAAGCAGTTCTCACATCGGAACAACATGCTGAATTTGCGCGTTGGCACAAGCAGAATGCGCTCTCATCTGCGATGCGGGGGATGGGACGATGGGGACCTGAGCGATTCATCAAACGGTTTGTCAACCTCGAAGCATCCTGGTTCTTTCAAATGATCACGCTAGATTTGAATGACTCGCAATTTGCCGACTTGAAATCGGTTTACATAGAGGCTTTCAATGCCCGTCGTGAGCTTATAAACATTGCTAAGGAAATTGACGAAGAGGATGATGAGAAGCGAGACGAATTCTTTGGTAAAGCATGGGGGTTGAATGAATCGTTGTCGGAGAAGTCTGAAAGTATCCTGACAGATGACCAGTACAAAAAATTCAGCGAATGGCAAACGGAGAACTCCCGGTTTGGTGGAGGGCGTTCTGGCCCTAAGCCTCCCCCACCGCCACGCGGGAAATCAGCATTCATCTACATGTCTCCTGACGCGAAGACGTATCAGACTTACGATTACATCAATGTCACGCCTCGAAATGGTGGTTATAAAGTCCGTTTCCATAAGGATCAACCGCTTCGGTTAAAAGCATCGGAAAAATTGACGACAATCAACCTGCTCTTTGAGTACATGCCTCGATTCGCCCTGGCAGAGCCTCTCGCTTATGAAGTCTACAGACGCGCTGGAGTCCCTACGCCGTTGACCGAGCATATTCGCCTGTGGATTGATGAGGATGTGGTCGGTTATCATTTACTGGTTGAACAGCCCAACCGCGCCTTTCTTCGGCGGAACAAACGGGACGATAGCGGAAATCTTTACAAGATTCTCTGGTATGAGCGGGGAGTTGTTAAGCAACACGAAAAGAAAACGAACCTTCATACAGGACATGATGATGTTGCGAATCTCGTTGATTCCCTGAATCAGACCGAAGGTGAAGCACAGTGGGAGCTTATCCAGCGTCATTTCAACGTTGAAGAATTCACCAGCTACTTTGCGGTCAATATGTGCCTGTCCAATTGGGATGGCTTTTTCAATAATTACTTCACCTACCACGATTACAACGGAAGTGGGAAGTGGGAGATTTATCCCTGGGATGAGGACAAGGCGTGGGGCTTCTATGACGCAATCAAGCCTGGGGAAGTCTTTTATGATATGCCACTCACCTTTGGAATGAACGGAGACATCCCACCCGGCATGGAACAGCTTCCCGAAGATGGAAGACAGGTTTGGGGAAGGCCGGGGATACCAAGTTGGTGGCGACCAGGAGGCTATTTCTCGGGACCGCTTTTGGCAAATTCACATTTTAGGAAGCATTTCCTGGCTCGCCTCAAAGAGGTTACCGAAACGGTCTATACTGAGGAGGTCTTTCTCCCGATTATCGACCAAATCGCAAAACGGTTGGAACCAGAGGTCCGTATTCGTGCTCAGGCAACGAATCAGGATGTTGATGCGATGCTAAAGACCTTCCACGACGATATTGAATCTCTCCGTCAACACCTCACGAAGCGCAGGAACTTTATCCTTGCGCAAGCAGAGATTAAAGCGGTGGAAAAAAGTAAATAAATGTATGACTTACCCAGTTGACTGCATCCTGTATCTGGTATCCTGATTAGGATTCAAAGTGCAAGATGTAGATAGGAAAACACTTCTCAACATGAAGTGCGTGACGATTCACTAGCATCAACATAACCCATTCCTTGATTTCTCATTTCCCCTTTATTTGAGCCCTAAATCCGTTATCGTGGACATACTAAACGAGATTTTCTCACCATTTTCTCTAGCAATTGTTTCGTCCGCAGTTCTCAAGATACTACTTGCCTTCGTACTCGGTGTGGTGATTTCCGCCGTTTATCGTTGGACTCACGTTGAATTGGCAGAGCGATCCTTTACCGAAACCCTCATCATCCTCTGCATGTTGATTGCAGTTGTGATGGTGGTCATCGGTGATAGTGTTGCCCGCGCATTTAGTCTGGTTGGTGCCTTGTCGATTATCCGCTTCCGCACGGTAGTGCAAGATCCGCGTGACATCGCCTTCGTCTTTTTTGCTTTAGCAATTGGGATGGCAGTTGGGGCAGGCGATCCGCCCATCGCTATTGTCGGCACCTTCCTTATTAGTGGCATCATCATTGGACTCAATCGATGGCACGCTTCATTTTTCGATCAGGATGGATACATTCTCACTTTCCGAGTACCAACAGATTCTGAGCATGAGCTAATCTACCGCCCACTTTTCAATAAGTACCTCGCTTCTAGTCGATTGATTCACCAAGAGACGAAGAAATCAGATACCGTTGAACTCAGATTCCACATTAAATTGAAACAGCGAGAACAATGGATGCCATTTTTCAAAGCGCTTTCTACGTTGGAAGGACTCGCTGGTGCCAAGCTAACGAAGGATTGAAGGACGTATACCAATTTTCACTAGAGCGTGTTGACGAATTATCTATCGATCCAGTTGTAGACTAACATTCTATCTTAGTTCTGCGTTCGGGCCAAGTTAGAAACTTGGGCTACCACTGCATTTTTCCGAATTCGTCAACAGAACCTAACCTTCGCAAGGATTGGTATGACGTATTATCTAGCGATGGTGGTGTAGCAATTTGGGAAAAGCGGGGAGGGTAGTGAATGTCTTTGATCTCTTCACAGTCGGATTGCATTTTGGAGAACAAACCAAATGATATTCCGATTCTAAAGTGGAGTAAAGGTACCTTGCAAGTTGCCCAAGCGCTGGGCACTCACTTTGGTTGGCTGGATTCCTTTTGGGAGGCTACGGAAAGAGATGGCAACGGGTAAGGTTCTGCTTTAACGCTTACGGCCAGCCATAAAAACCTTCCCGTCGCCAACCCTCTCCTTACTCTCATGAACACGCTAGGGATTCATGTTTCAACAGTCGGATGTTGATAAACTACCTTTGCGCCCTTCTACGGCTTTTTCGACGTCCCACCTCACGCTCTTCATCCGCTGTCGAGCGTTCATTTTCACGACGCCGCTTCAATCGTTGCCGCACGTCACGCTCCTTATCGTTGGTGTTAGAAGCATGACGATTTCGTGACGCCGCACGTTGGGCTGAGAGACTCTCTTCCCGTCCATCAGTGGTACGATTATTTCCAGATTGGAGACTCCGCTGAATTAGGGCCCGTCGGACGGGAGACTCACCTGCATTATACTTATCGTTCGGATTCGGGTCGATATTCATCCGATCCGGCGGCGAAACGTAATTACCGTAACGCATTCCGTCTACATATTGATAATATTGGGACATGTGCCAAATGTCTTGAGAAAAGGTAGGCGGAGGGCCGCCGTATTCACTACGGTAATAGCCCTCATTGTAATATGCCCGCTCTTCTTCATAGCTCGGTGGTGCTTCATCTAAAGGAACCAACCGAACGCTACAACCCATCAAAAAGGGAGAAACGAGTAAGCTAATTATCCCAAAGAGAACGAAGTGACGCAGGTTCATGGTATTCCCTTGTTAATTTGCAATTGGTTGTCGGGTTATTTCCAGACCGAGTCATCTTGACGGGGGACTGCCAACAATTGGCCAGCGCGAAGGTTTCTGGCATTAAAATCATACTCATCTTGGTTAGCTACGGCTAACCGAATTTGATAATCCTTACTACCGTTGTCATAGACTTCTGGACGTACAGCGACATGTGCAAGCGTCTTCTCCCCTTTGCGAACCTTGTACCACCTGACCAGCTTTGGCGAAGCCACAGAGAAGCTAAAGGTATGGGTCCCAGCGGCATTACCCGCTGCGTCTTTGACACCCGACACTGTCACGGTGTACTTGCGTCCCACCCGCATCGGTTTATCCACTGTAAACGAAATCGTATCTCCAGCCGTGCTTGCACTACCGGAAAACGCACCCGATTCCTGACTCAGTGACTCTGGGGTTGACTCAACTTGCACTGTTATTGAACCACCACTGATAGGCTCATTGTAAGTCACCGACAGAGAATTTCTCACATTAAGCGAGTCGGCATAATCAGATATGACTGTGCCATCTGCGGGTTCTGTTGCTGTCACACTCGGCGGAGTCGCATCGGTATAGGTGAATTTCTGGCTCAGCGTCACCGGATTTTCCGGTTTGCTGTTATTCGTCAAAACGACTGAAACCGATTGCCCTGCAGTGCCGGAGGGCGTTACCGCTGTAATTTCGGTCTTGCTCGCGACATTCACGCTTGTGGCGTCTTTACCACCGAATTTAACGGTCACCTTCTTTTTTGTGTCAAATTTATCGCCCGTAATTCGGACAGTTGTCCCGCCTGTTTCGACCCCTTCTGTTGGGCTCATGCCTGTAGGTTCTGGGGGCGCGCTACACCCACCACAACCGGATATCCAAGCTAACGCAAATGCAAACGCAACAATTGTTGTGATTTGGCTAATCTTTCTCATACATTTTCTCCTGAAAAGTTAAGATTCAAAATGGCTTGATGGAAGGGCTGAATTGGGTTGACAATGCCTTGTAGTATACAGGTTTATCAAGGCTTTGTCAATAGTTTTCTGTCATCAACAGACCTTTACAAAGGTAGGGAGGTATGCTATTATTATATGAGCGCAATTGGGCATCCCGATAAATTCGGACCGTGGGAAACGATCGCAGAAATCGCGGAAGAATTAGGCGTAACCGTTAAATCTCGGTAAATATATTGTCGATGTTAGCGATGCCCAAGGGAATGAATTATCCCTAGATTTATCCAAGAGGCCTCGACTAGGGAATGTAATGCCCACGGAAATTGAAGTCAAAGCAGGTGACCAAACCGTAGTCGATTTTGATATTGATACCGGGATTAGATGAGAGATTTTTGAGTTCCTGATTATTATCGAACTGCAATTTGGGGAGGAAATTTGATGAATGAGCCACGCCTGAAAACGATTCTGGAAGGATTCCGCGAGCGAAGGATTCTGGTGATCGGTGATTTTTACCTTGATGCTTACTGGTTGATTGATAAGACCCGATCGACCCTTTCATTGGAAACGCCTTGGCACACGAATCCCGTTGTGAATCAACGCTACAGTCCCGGTGCCGCAGGGACTGTGACAAACAATTTGAAGGCGTTAAAGGTTGGAGAGGTTTACACGCTAGGCGTGATCGGCGAGGATGGTTTCGGGGCGACCTTGCTCGATCGCCTGAAAGCCAACGGCTGTATCACAGATTTCATGATTCAATCTCCCGACCGGGTCACACCAACTTACCTCAAACCGATTCATCAGGGCTACGAAGGGATTCAGACAGAAGGCTCCCGTTTTGATATTGAGAATTTATCTTCGATGCACGCTGACATTGAGAATCAAGTGATTCAAGCCTTGCACA
The DNA here is from genome assembly GCA_022567695.1 of Candidatus Poribacteria bacterium. GTDB lineage: Bacteria > Poribacteria > WGA-4E > WGA-4E > PCPOR2b > JADFGN01. The sequence goes on from JADFGN010000285.1 coordinate 7,858, forward strand.
ATTGTGTGCCAATGGTCGAAGGAATCATCGTCGGCGATCAGATGCCGATTGACGATTGGGGCGTCGTAACCGCTCGAGTGCGCGAGGAGATCTGCCGACTTGCGCTGGAATTCCCTGACAAGGTCTTTTATGCAGACTCCCGAACCCGAATTGGAAAGTACCAAAACGTGATTATTAAACCGAACAGATTCGAGGCGAAACGGGCTTTAGAGCCGGATTGGTCGGGAGAGGATATTGACCTTGAAGAAGCGAAACGGTGTGCGTTACGTTTATCGGCGCAGACGCATAAAACGGTTTATGTCACGGTTGGGGAGCGCGGCATCCTGATCTGTCACGAAGGCCAAATTGAACATCTGCCGGGGATTGAGCTTGATGGCGAAACAGATCCGGTCGGTGCCGGAGATAGCGTCTCGTCTGGAATTGTGCCGACCTTATGTGGCGTTTCTCCTGAGGAGCGAAGGGATGCGCAGATTTACGTTGAAGCCGCACATCTGGGAAATCTGATCGCCTCAATCACAGTCACGAAAATCGGAACGACTGGCACGGCATCGCATAAAGAGGTCATTGAGCGTCTTCGCTCAAGATGACAAAGTCAAGCTAAACATCAAGGAGGTATGGATGGCGCAACCGACAGTTTTTGTAAGCTATAGTCACAGGGATGAAGAGGAAAAAGATGACTTGCTATCTCATCTCGGCGTTTTGGAACATGCCGGTTTACCGATCGAGGTGTGGAACGACGAGCGCATCGGAGCGGGCGCCGATTGGAAGCAAGAAATTACGGAATCGATGGAACGGGCGAGGGTCGCCATTTTGCTGATCAGTCGTAATTTTCTCACGTCAAACTTCATTCTGAAGAAGGAAATTCCACAACTGCTTGAGCGTCGCGCAAGCGAGGGCGTCACGGTCTTTCCAGTCATTGCGAAGGCGTGCGCGTGGAAAAGGGTATCGTGGCTCGCGAAAATGAACGTCAGACCGAAAAATGGCATCCCCGTTTGGGGAGATAATGGTAGCCACGTTGATGAGGACTTGGCTGCCATTACCGAGGAGGTCGCGGATATAATCGAAGCGGATTTACGCGCGCAGTTAAAAGGCGTGGAAGCTGCGAGGAATTATGCCGAAATCGTTGAATTCAGCGAACACATCCTCAAATTGAATCCAGATGATGAAGAGGTCCAAGCCACACATGAAGCCGCCAAATCAACATTAGCGGAGATTGACCGTGAAAGCAGGAAAGCCACATCCGCTGTTGAAGCGGTCGATTATCAAACTGCCGTTGATTCGTGGAACCGTGTCCTTGAAATAAACCCCGACCATTCTGAGGCACAAAAGGGCGCGAAAGAAGCCCAACGCCAGTTGGACATCCAAGCGTGCCGTCAACAGGCGAAAGATGCCTTCGCCAAACGCCAATTCGACGACGCGCTGAATCAATGGCGGGAACTGCTGAAACGTGCGCCTGACGACGAGGAGGCCAAAACAGAGATCGCTCGCATAGAAAATCTGCTAGAATTGCGTCAGCGTCTGAAGGAATTGGACGAAGCCGCTGCGCGTGGCAGGAACGCCGAGGCGGTGCGGAAGTGGAAAAGCATTTCCCCACTGCTGACCGAGGATGTTCTCGCAACGTATGATCGACGGATGGCAAGGCTGACTCAGGAAATTGAAACGCTGAACACAACGATTCAAAATCTGAAAACCACCGCGGATGATCGGGATGCGCGCTTCCATGAGCTG
>JADFGN010000286.1 GCA_022567695.1 Candidatus Poribacteria bacterium
CCAAGAAGCGTGAAAAAACCCAGTTCATCCAAGTGTTTCTCCATCGGCTTGAGGCGGTAGAAATCTCACCATCGGTTCTGCTCATTTTAGGGATGGTTTTTCCAGATACGGATGCGCGAGCGTTAAATGTGAGTGAATCCACAATTCGGAAAGTTGTCAGTCGGCTCCAACGAAAAACACGCCATCCCAAGCCGCTCAACATTTTGGAGGTTCACAACACCTTCTGTGAGATTGCCACCACTTCGGGGCGAGGGGCAAGACAGAAAAGAGAGGAACTCCTTGAAAGCCTATTCCTTCGTGTCACCCGAATGGAGGCGGAATATCTTGTGAGAATCATTTTCGGCGAAATGCGTCTCGGCGTCGCGAAAGGCGTGATGATTCAGGCAATCGCTCAAGTCGGGGGAGTTTCGTTGAAACTGGCGCAGCGGGCTTCCATGTTCATCGGCGATATCGGTGAGTTGGCGAGAATCGCGGTGACAAGAGGAAAGGAGGGCTTGAGTGAAATCGGTCTCCAACTCTTTCAGCCGATTGAACCGATGTTGGCAGAATTGGCGAAAGGTTTCGATACGCTTTGCACTCAACCGAGGGCTTTTGAGCAAGTGTTCACCGAGCACGGTGGGAAAACTGTGCTGGAGTACAAATACGACGGCGCACGGGTTCAAATCCACAAGCAGAGCGACAAAGTGGCGATATTCAGCCGACAGTTAAGCGATGTGACGGAGAGTCTTCCGGAGATAGTGAATCTAACCAAAGAAATGGTGAAAGCCGATGAAGCGATATTGGATGGCGAAGTGGTTGCGTTTGGGGAGGGTGGAAAACCACTGCCGTTTCAGGATTTGATGAGACGGTTCTCAAGAGTGCATCACATTGACCGTGTGATGAAAGAAGTTCCAATCAAGCTGCATTTGTTTGATTTGATGTATCTGGATGGCAAGTCGTTGATAGATGCGCCTTATGAACAGAGATGGAATCTGCTCGCCGAAACCTGTGGAAGGGCGTGTTTAGCCGATCAGATTATCACAGATAACCCCTCCGAAGCCGAAAGCTTCTTGAATCAAGCGATGGAATTAGGACATGAAGGGCTGATGGCGAAGTCGCTTCAGAGCGATTATGCACCTGGAGCTAGAGGTAAGAAATGGTTTAAAATTAAGCCCACCGAAACTCTGGACGTGGTCATCACAGCGGGGGAGTGGGGGCATGGCAGGAGACAGGGCTGGCTTTCCAATTACCATCTCGCCGTTAGGGATTCGGAATCCGATCAATACTGGATGATTGGCAAGACGTTCAAAGGACTTACGGATGGGGAATTTATCGAAATGACACAACAGTTGCAAACGCTTAAAATTTCTGAAGACCCCGGAACCGTCTATGTCAAGCCCAAGATTGTTGTCGAAGTCGCGTACAATGAGATTCAGAAAAGCCCGCACTACAAATCCGGATTTGCCCTAAGATTTGCACGGATTACAAATATTCGGCACGATATGAACCCACAGCAGGTTGACACAATCGGTAGATTACAGCAATTGTATGCAAAACAGTTTGAGCGCAAGGCGAAAGCGAAGTGGAGTTAGTTCAGGGGTGGTCATTATTATCGCGAGATCCAGTCAGTTTGTGGGAGGGAGATCCCTCTCCCGATAAGAGAAATCGAGGCTGGGAAGCCTCTCCCACAGAATTATGACCACCTCTTAGTTAGCTATCCAAACGCGGATAGATGGTTGTCAATTCGCCGGTTCTTTTGAAGTAATCGTTCAGATGGGAGGGTGAGGCTCTCCGCTACGCGGAGCAGGCTCTGCCGAACTCGGCTCCGCAGGAGCCCTCCCATGGCGAAATGGGTTATCAATGTTCTCTATAGCGCCCTGGACGGTTATCTTTTGAATTACACTTTTTTTCCTGTTATTCGTCAAAGCACAAGTTGGCGTTGATTTCGCAAATGGAGGTAAGGAGGAACTCATAAATATGCTATCTAATTATCAAGAGAATTCGATTTACGGCCTGGTTTGTTGTTATCTTTGGTCGATCTGTCTATTATTTCCGCTCATTGCCGGTGCAGACCCTGGGATTATGGAACTCCAAGCCGAGGCATACCGAACTTTTCAGAGCATCGAGATCGATGGGGAACTCAGTGAACCGGATTGGCAAAATGCAAAACCAATCGGTCATTTTGTCCAATACGAACCAGACGAGGGTAAACCAGCCACACAACCTACAGAGGTACGAATTCTTTACAATGACAAACACATCTACTTTGGTATCACCTGTTTCGATACCGACCTCTCCAAACTCGTTGCCAACGAAATGCGCCGCGACGCAGGACTCTATGACAACGACAATGTCTTTGTGCTTTTGGATACCTACAACGATCGACGAAGCGGATTTTTCTTTCGCGTCAATCCGCTGGGAGCGATGGAGGATGCTGCTGTAACGGATAATGGTGACAGTCAAAATGAGGATTGGGATGCGGTCTGGAACTGCCGAACTCAAATCAACCATGACAACTGGACGGCGGAGATTGCAATCCCTTTCAGCCAACTCCGTTTCAATCGGAGCGACGATATGACCTGGGGGTTGAATGTGGGGCGGACCATCCGGCGAAACCAAGAGGAAGGAACGTGGGCGCCAGTTTCTGGCGCGTATTCGTGGCGAGCGAGGTATCGTACGGCTAACATTGGCAGTTTGACCGGTTTAAAAGGGATTTCCCCGTCCCGGAATCTAGAACTTCTGCCTTACCTGTTACCGGGGGTGAGTCGAACAAAAGAAGAAGATGACAATGACACAGATGGGGTATTCGACATCGGCTTGGATGTCAAATACGGACTCACCTCAAACCTGACCGCCGACTTGACCTTCAACACCGACTTTGCCCAGGTCGAAGCCGACCAGGAACAGGTCAACTTAACCCGCTTCAGCCTGTTCTTTCCAGAGAAGCGTCCCTTCTTTTTAGAAGGAGCAGGACTGTTTGATTTTGGCATTCCGCGTACCAGTTTCCGTCGTCCGCCGCCTTTGCTTCTCTTCTACAGCCGCCGCATTGGTATCGAAGAAGGATATGCCGTCCCGATTGTCACCGGTGGCAAAATAACCGGCAAACTCGGTTCTTACGGTGTCGGTTTGCTGAATGTGTTTGCGGATGAATTTCACGTAGCGGGCGACGAAGAAAACGACCCTGTTGATGTGCCACGTACAAACTACTCTGTGTTGCGCGTAAAACGAGATATTCTTAGTAGTTCAAGTATCGGCGTAATTGCCATTAATAAACAGAATGCTGACACATACAACCGCGCAGGGGGTTTGGACTTCGTTTACCGACCCGCCGATAATCTCAATGTGCGCGGAGTTTGGGCACGGACGTTTGGCGAGGATATGTCAGGGCGGAATAGTGCCTGGTACCTCGGCAGCAATTGGCAGAAAAGCAACTTCCGTCTAGTTGGGTCGTACATGGAAATCGGTGAGAACTTCAACCCTGAAGTCGGATTCGTCAGACGAACAGGGATTCGCCAATTCCGCGGTGAAACACGCTTTACTCCCTTTATCAACAAGCTTGGGATTCGCCGAATTTGGACGGGGCCGGAATTTGACATTGTCTTAAATGAAGACAATGACCTGGAAACTCGGAATATTACACTCTCTAACTGGTTTGAATTTGAAAGGGGAGGCTGGATTAGCTTTCAAGCACAACGAACCTTTGAACGTCTCGATGAGGAGTTTGAGATCCGAGATGAGTTCATTATTCCGGTTGGCGAATATCACTTCAATTCCTTCCGTACTTCAATCTCCACTGATGACAGTAAAAAGATTTCTGCCCGAGTCGGCGCGAATTTTGGTGATTTCTTCAACGGAGAAAGACGCGGTTTTGACGTCGGTATAGACTTCAGACCAAACGGGCGTTTCAGTCTTGAGCCACGGTTTCAATTTAATCGGGTTACGCTTCCAGACGGTTCATTCAACGCAAGCATCTTCGGTGCGCGTATGGGCTATTCCTTCTCTACCGCCCTTTTCGCAAAGTTATTTGCCCAATGGAACAGCGACAGTGATGTCGTTTCCACAAACTTTTTGCTGAACTACATCTATCGCCCCGGTAGTGATTTCTTCCTCGTCTTCAATCAAATTTATGACAACAGCGGCGCGAAAACGGAACTCACTGACTCTACATTTGTTGCAAAGATGACCTATTGGTGGAATCCTTAAAAGGAGCATTTTATGTCCCAAAACTTCAAACCGGTGACCGTTGGAATTATGGGCGGTTCCGCATCCGGGAAAACGACATTTGCAAAAGCGTTGGCGGAAGAACTTCAGGCCTTCTCACCGGTAACGCTTAATCAGGATTTCTACTTCAGGGACTGGTCGGAATATCCGCCTGAAGAACGGGAGAAGGTGGTCACTGCAAATCATCCAGATGCCGTTCAGTGGGAATCGTTGATTGGGCATATTGAACAGCTTGTGGCTCGACAGCCAATTGAGATTCCGCCTGCTGGTACGCGGGCCTCCGCTCGCGGGGATGAAACGGTCACCGTTCAATCGGGCGATCTGGTCATTGTCGAAGGACACCTGATTTTGTGGAATGAGAAACTTAGAGATTTAATGGATGTGAAGTTATTTATCGACGTCGATGCACACGAACGGGTGTTGCGCCGCTTACTCCGCGATGTCGCTCAACGTGGTGGAGACCTTGAGCGGGCAGTTGCGTGGTATCGAAAGGATGTCCTTCCAAACTTTCCGGTTTACACCGAGCCTTGCAAGCAGTACGCGGACCTCGTCATTCCGTTCCTGAACGAAAATCCTGTTGCGTTGCAGACCATTGCTGCGGGAATACGGGCGAGGATTGTGCAGCGAAAGAAGGAATCATGATGCTCAACAATCAAGAAATTGCCGAAAAAGCCATCACCGAAGCCAAAGAATATCGAAAAAAGAGATGGTAATGCGAAATCGTGTGAAAGAACTTAATGCAGAGCTGCTGGAGGAAATTGTTGAGCGAATACTCAAAGTCACTCAACCTGAAAAGATTATCCTTTTCGGTTCTTATGCAAGGGGTGAGGCAACGGCAGGAAGCGATATCGACATTTTGATTATTCAACCTTCCGACTTACCAAGATATAAGCGGAGTAGTTCTGTCAGGCTTGCGTTGAAGGGGCTGTTTCCCTCCAAGGATATTGTCGTCTATACACCGAAGGAGGTCAAAGAATGGGAATCGGCTTCAACTTCCTTTATTGCATCGGCCTTGCGAGAAGGGAGGGTTCTGTATGAAAGACAATAAAGATGTGGCGAAGGGGTCGATACGAAAGGCGGAAAGTGATATTGAAAACTTGAGAACGATGATGGAAAAAGGGACAGCCTTAGATACTGCCTGTTTTCATGCCCAACAAGCAGCGGAGAAATATCTGAAGGGTTTTCTGAGTTTCAATGGCGTCGTGTTCCCAAGAACCCATGACATTGAGGAGCTTTTGGATTTGTGTGCCACAATAGATGGACGTTTTTCAGATTTAACAAGAGACGGTATTTCTTACAGATTATGCTGTGGAATTACGCTATGATTTTGAGTTCTGGCCCGAAAAAGAGGACGTGGAAGCCGCCCTTGAAGCTACGGACAGCATTAAACAATTGGTCTTATCCATTCTGCCTAAAGAGACACATCCTTGACACAGAACCTGTAGGATGGTTATGTTAGGCTTTACACCTATCCAAATGCCCAAAATCAGCCTTCAACAAATCAAAGCCTACATCCTCCGCGAAAAAGCGATTTGCCTGCTTCCGCTGATTGCCATTTGGTACAGCCTGACCTTGAGTTCGTACTGGCGTCCGACGTGGGACAGCGCGATGTACATCACCATGGGGAAATCGATCATCACGGGACATGGCTCGCGGTACATGGGCTATGGTGGAGTCAAATACCCACCCGGTTTTCCCTTCATGCTCGGACTGATCATCGGCCCTTTCGGCTACAATTTTCTGCTGATGCGAATGCTAATTGTTGCCTCTGCGGTCGGATCGATGTGGCTTGCTTATCTAATTATCCGGGACAGGTCTAATCGGTGGATAGCTACAGGCGTGATGTGCTCGACAGCGTTCTCTTTCCCGGTTATCTTTGAATGCACACGCATCCTCTCCGACCTTCCCTATGCTTTCATCTCACTCCTCGCGCTTTATTGGATCGAACGTTACGCAAAAGATACCGATCAGTGGCGTGGAAAAATCGGCTATATCACCATCGGTTTAATCGTAGCGGCATACCTCACACGGATTGTTGGTCTAACACTGTTTGTGGGAGCGATTGCTTATTTAATATTTGGCGGAGTTAAACTATCAACCTTTTTGCCCTTTCCTCGTAGGCTTAGGGACGGACAGGTGCGCAAAAATGACTTAAAACCCCCTCTACTCCATTTATCTATCGTCTCCGGGCTCGACGATCCCCCTTTGAAAGGGGGAGAACCTGCATTGTCTGCGGATCTCCCCTCCTTACGAAGGAGGGGCAGGGGGAGGTTGTCCGGCCCTTCTCGTAGGAGAGGGGCCTGGGGAGAGGTCAGAAACCTGAAGAAAGCAATTGCGATCGGCGTGGTGCTTATCACAGTGCCCCCGATCTGGATGGCGCAAAATCACCTGCGGGGTCCAAAACTCCCACCGGAGTTGCGAGAAGCGTTAAGCTATGAGAAGGAATTCCTCGTTGTTACCACCACCGATCCGGACGCACCGTTCATCCGCTGGAAAGATTTCATCGAGCGCATCAAGGATAACGAGAAATATTATGAGAGTTTGCTGTCAAACATTATGTCAGGGAAGCGTATTGACTCCGCAACCCGCGCTCGTGTGATAACGTTGATTTTGCTGGCGGGATATCTCTACTGCCTAATTCGACATCGTAGCGTTCTCGAATACTATACCTTTTTCTACATGCTAACCTACATCCTGTGGACATCGAAGCAAGGAGAACGTTTCCTCGTGCCGATTATCCCGATTCTGTTTTATTATCTTTTTCGCCTTCTCACGCTGACGGTGAGTGGTATCCGATGGCTTGTGCGGCGTACTTTCCAATGGGAAGATGGGAGGAAGATCTTCGAAACCGCTGGGGTTATCATTTTGACTGGCGTATCCATCCAATCGAATTGGGCAACAGATATCGACATTATTCAGCGCGAACACCATCGACCATACTACAGCGAGAGAAACGTGACGATGATCGACCTCGCTCGATGGCTCAAGGATAACACGCCACCCGACACGCTTGTTGTGAGTGACTCTCCTTCTTACATGCACCTGTTTTCAGATCGGAAAACCTTCAGCTTTGCATGGATAAAAGATCCGACTGAAGTGTTCAAATCAATCAATCGAATCGGGACAGACTACGTCATATCCATGCCCGGCGGAAGGTCTGACGCTTACTTGAAGCCAACGCTGAAGACTTACGCAAACTATTTCGATACGGTTCATCGACAAGGAGAGTACGTAATTTATCGCGTGAAGAATGGAACAATTGAAAATGAAACCGAGTAAATTACAAACAAGGAAATAGGAAACGAGTTGATTGGTATTTATGCCATAACTCAACAAGGAAGGAACAATGACTTACTCGAACACAGACGAAAGTTGGGAAGTTGAAACGACAGTTTCCGATGAGCAGGTTGCATTTTACAAAGAGAACGGCTACTTAAAATTCGGTCGGATATTTACCAAGGCGGAGTTGGATGAATTGCGCGATTATGTTGATGAAATGATTGCTGCATTACCCAACGACAAACGGCCTGAGCAGATGGATGTGCCCCATTTTGAGCATCCATTCCTTTTCAAATACCTCGCGCATCCGCATGTTCTTGATGTCATCGAGCGATTCATCGGGCCGGATATTGCACTCTGGTCAAGCCATTTTATCAGCAAACGAACGCGCGATGGACTGGCTGTACCGTGGCACCAAGACGGCGTTTACTGGGGAAAAATTCTAGAACCGATGCACGTCATCACGATGTGGTTGGCGGTGGACGAATCCACCGTTGAAAATAGCTGTATGCGCGTTATCGGCGGTAGCCATCGCCTCCGAGATCTCTACTATGAAAACGTCAAAGACACGGCAAAGAATCTTTTCAATCGCGAAGTCATCGCCGAAGACATTGATGAATCGCAGAGTGCTGACCTTGAACTGAAGGTCGGTGAATGCCATTTCCATGAAGCTTTCACCCTTCACAGCTCTAGCCCGAATACATCTCAGAAGCGTCGGTGCGGTTACACGATGCGTTATATGCCAACCTCTTGTCGCTTCAACGGTGTGACGTGGAAGCGGAAGCATCATATCTATCTCTTGCGTGGTGAAGATCGAACCGAGGGTTTTAACACTTACACGCCCGTGCCGAAGTTTTAGGAGCTGTAATGAATGCCTGCCCGAGATCTATTTCATGATGTTGTCAAGAATGCGTTAATCAAAGATGGTTGGACAATTACTGATGACCCGCTCCATATCCGCTATGGTACACTTGACTTATATATCGATCTTGCCGCCGAAAGACTCATAGGAGCGGAAAAGGCGGGAAGAAAGATCGTCGTCGAGATCAAGAGTTTCACGGGTGCGTCTATGATTCACGAGTTTCATTTGGCTCACGGACAATACATGAGTTATCTTCGTTGCTTTGGAGAATCAGGGATTTGAACACACCCTCTATCTGGCGGTTCCAGAAGATACCTATCTCAGATTCTTTGAATCGCAATTTGGGAGAGATGCGATTGAACGCTTTGAACTTAACCTTATCGTCTATCAAGTCGAAAGCGAGGCAGTTGTTCAATGGATAAACAAGAACAATACCGAAAGCTGATTAAGCAGATTCTAATCGAACACGCTCAGCACAAATTTTCTTATGGCGATATTAAAATTGAGACGATCTTCGATGACGAACATAACCACTATCAATTGTTTCACATCGGGTGGCACGGAAACCGGCATGTCTACGGCTGTGTAATGCATCTCGAAATCGAAAATGGCAAAATCTGGATTCACCACGACGGCACTGAAATCGGCGTCGCAAATGAACTCGTTGAACTCGGTGTGCCAAAAGACCATATCGTATTGGCTTTCCATTCGCCGTACAAACGACAGTTTACCGACTTTGCTGTCGAATGATCAAAGGAGAAAAATGCGTCCATATTTTGATGTTCATTGTCACATTGGAATGACCGTCTCGCGTGCCCCGGTTGTGGGACAAAGCGTTGGGCGTTGCATGGCGCGAATGGCGTCTGCGGGCGTTGTTGGCGCGATTCCTTGTCCAACGGCGGGCGGTCCCCAAGCCCGGGGCGTGCTAGATACCCGCGCTCAGAACGAAGTCATCGCGAGAGCCTGTCAGCGTTACCCGCAGCGATTCCCGATTGGGCTGGGCATCGTCGAGGTGAGACACGAACAAGCCGGCGTGGACGAACTCGACCGTGCCATGAGTCAAGGCGGACTTGTGGGATTTGCGTGTCACCCCGGTCTTTCGGGGCATTCACTTGGTGGGGAGCTTCACTCTTTTCTTGAGGTGGTTGCAATGGGGAATGGACTTTGCTTGCTGCATCAGTCGGGTTCAACGCGGAATATCGCAGCATATTCTCGGCGTTTCCTT
>JADFGN010000287.1 GCA_022567695.1 Candidatus Poribacteria bacterium
GCTATTATTTGAAGAAAATCGCGACATAGAAGCCTTTATTGCCTGAAACAGAATTGGTAAAAGTGTTTCAGGGAAAGATTAGACGTTTTGTGCAAAACGTCAAATCCGCAAAAGAAAACCCCGCCAGAAGCGGGGCTGTTTGCGAGTTTGACAGATTGCGGCAAATGACAAACTCACGAAAAGCAAAACCAGTGAATGCGACAAAAAGCCGATTACGTATCATTCACCCCATCGCACGGCACTGGAAATGTTATAATACCCACGAGGTCGTGTGAGTTTCCGGCAAATCCCCGCCGTGCTCGTCCGCACAGCGGACAACTGAACTTAGGTCGTGTATGTGTAAAGAATTGAGCACAATTTTGAAGGATATAAAAAGTGATGGAAATAAAAAGGTTAGAAAAAGAATTAGCTCCTTTACGTGAAAGACTTCTAATTCACGAATTGTATCAAAATATAGATTCCATTGATAATATCCAGATTTTTATGGAGAAGCATGTATTTGCCGTATGGGATTTTATGTCCTTGCTTAAAGCCTTGCAAAATGAATTGACAAATACATCTGTACCTTGGACGCCAAAAGGCAATCCCATTTCAAGAAGATTAATTAATGAAATAGTTTTAGGTGAAGAAAGTGATTTCAACGAGCTAAACGAATCAATGAGCCATTTTGAAATGTATTTGGATGCAATGAAACAAATTGGTGCAAATACATCAGATATAGAAAAATTCATTAAACAAATTACTAATGAAAAGAATTACAGAGATGCACAAAAACTCGTAAATATTTCAGGCAAGACCAAAGAATTTATTGATTTCACTTTTCAAATCATTGACACTCAAAAGGTGCACTTAATTGCCTCTGTCTTTACTTTTGGCAGAGAAAATTTAATTCCAGATATGTTTGTCGAAATTGTGAGAAGATTAGACCGCGAATCAAGTAAAAATCTTAATAAATTGGTTTATTATCTCGAGAGACATATTGAATTAGATGGTGATGAACACGGACCAATGGCATTAAAAATGATTCAGGAGTTATGCGGAGATGATAACAAAAAGTGGACTGAATCAATTGAAGTGTCTAAGGAAGCTCTAATAAAACGAATTGAATTATGGGATAGTATAAATGATTCAATAGTAAATAAGCGAGAAACAACATACGGCTAACAAAAAAAATACCATTAAACAGACATTTATTTTGGGGCAATGGCATGGACTCTGTGGATTTTGGCTGTTGGTGCTTACGGCGCACCCGATAATTGCGCTTATCGGACGAAAAAAAACCACAGATCCCGCCGTCAACTGCAACGGCTTGTTATCCACCTTCCTCGCGTTCAATTGCGTACACTCGGTCTGGATGAGTATAGCCTTCAAACATCACGTCCTTTTCGTAATACATGCCAAGTTTTTCCGCCACGCGGATCGACGCGACATTCTGCGGGTCGATCATCGCAATCAATCGCGGCAAACCCAACGTGTTAAATGCATAGTCGCGGACAGCCTGTGCCGCTTCCGTTGCGTAACCGCGCCCCCAATAAGGCCGCGCCAACCGGTAGCCAATCTCCGTTTCCGGTTGGCCGCACACGTCAGGAAAGTAAAATAGGCCACAATGCCCAATCGCTTCTTTGTTGCCCTTTTCGATTACGGCCCACGGCCCGATTCCTGACTTCCGGCGATAGTTCTGAAGGCGACGGCTGAGCCAGTCTTCAACCCATTCGGGAGTCTGGACGCCGTCTCCAAAACGCATCACTTCCGGATCTCCGAATACGCGATTCATAGCGTCCGCATCGGAGAGGCAAAACTGTCTCAGTACCAGTCGCTCGGTTTCGACAATGACCATGATTGTAGGTGGATAACGACTGAGTTCAGCCGAAAGCGGGTCTTGAAAGCTCGCTTGTTAACGAAATCTGCCCCGACTGAAGTGGTGTTTATTAAGCGAACGACGCTTAATAACCTTCAGTCAGACAATGAGCGAAAATCGAGATTTCATCAGGCTTTGAGCCTTGAATAACAACTATTAAAAAACGCAGGAATTGCTCGAAATGCTTCAATAACCTCTTCGGTCAGAATGGTTCCTGCCGAATAATACCGTTTTCAGTTTTCTGTTTTTCAAAACGGTCTTTTATCATCTCGTAACCTTCTCCCCCTTTTAGCATTTGGCGAATTCTCTGGTAATGATCTCTCATCTGAGATCTGACCTGTTTCAATTTCTCTGCTGTTCTCTTCTGGGTCTGATAAATGTGCAACTTCTGTTCAAAAGCCTCCAGAGCATAGACCCGAAAGCCGGCTACTTCATCAAGTCTATATGAGTCAGGATAACGGGCAATGACCTCTTCATATATCTCAATAGCATGTGCCATATCCGAGTGCTCGGCGTTCTTTTTCCCTAGAATTAGCAATAAATGGGCAGAGAGTGCGGTATTTTTTGTGAGGGTTTGGATTTTCCGAACCTCCCGTTCCCATGTTTCCAACGTTGAATTCATCTTTTCAAGAGCAAAGATCAAATTTACAGCGGCAACCTCTTCGTATTTGGGGCAGAATTCAGAACACACTTTAACGATGCCATCGTATTTTTTTATCAAAAGGTGGATGAGCTCAATGGCCGTTGCATAATCAGGAGTGATTGAGAACTCTTGATTTCCGATCATGTCCCTCAGTTCATCTTTATTCATCAAAATTATTAACTGTGAAAGTATACCTTCGGCTTCTGACGGGCCCCCATATAAACTTTCTCCTCCGTTAGGTCCGAGAAAAAACGTATCGCCCAACTCAATCATACTTTGAAAGACGTTCATCGCCGCCGGTATATTCTGTTCTTTGAGATGTATCTTGCCTAGCATGTCCAACGCAGCAGGTGCAACCTTGAAGCGTGTATCATACGGTTCCTCATACTTGAATAGCGAGACGATTTCATTTGGGCTTTCTGCCACAAGGCGTTGTAATATCGGCTTGGCCTGGTCGTATTGCTGGCCTCCATATAGTCCTCGCGCGTGGTCGTACTGGCCTTGAGCCGATGTGAAATACTGAATCAGTTGTTGAATTTCAGTGCGAGACTCAAAGGCTTGAGGATTGTTCTTCACCGCTTGTGCTAACTCAAGCACAGCTCTCCTGGCCGGAAATCCAATTTGCTTCAATATGTGCGCGGCACTATGACGAACCGCGTCATTTTCATTATAAAGTGCCTCTACTAACCCTGGGACCGCAGGCTTGCCAATCTCTATCAATGCAAATGTAGCCGCCTTGATGGCGGCGGAATTCTCATGACTGAGGACTTCTTCACCTTCATCGTGAAGTGCTTGTATCAATGCTCCAATGGCAACCGGATCACGAATCAGACCTAATGCTTTCGCAGACCGCACACGGGCGTTGAGAGTTCCGTCGTTTAGAACTTCTATCAAAGCCGGTATTGCAGGCTTGCCAATCTTTGCCAATGCACCTGCTACCTCATGGCTAACATTCCCATTCGTGTCATCCAAAGCTTCCACTAATGCCATGACTGTAGAATCATCGCCAATTAGACCTAATGCTAATGCATAGGCCGCCCATCGACGGATTGACCCATTTTCATCTTCAAGCACGACCCGCAACGCTCGCACAGCTGGTTTTCCTATTCGGCTCAAAGCCAGAGCCGCTGTACCACTCACGATTCTATCCGGATCTCCTAGAGTTCTTACCAGTGCTGGCACAGCAACTGGATTGGCGAGTTGGCCCAACGCTTCAGCCGCATTCACTCGAACAACCCGACTTTCATCTTCGAGTTGTTTTATCAACTGCTGGACGTCTTTCCCCTGAGATTTCAAGGGACAAACCGTCAAGCTGATAAGACACCAAAATGCGACAAAATAGATGTATTGTTTCACGGCAAGCCCCGTTTCAACTGAGAATGTATGATTGGCCTCCTATTTTATCACAACCACTGAGATTGGAGTTGCTGCTCAAATTCTTCTGGAGGAAGATAGTCCAATGAAGAATGCGATCGCTTTTGATTATACATCTCAGAGATGAAGTTTTCGAGGCACTTTGACCTGAGATTGAATTCAACGAAAACGCCTTGTGGAAGTCGAAACTCCCAGTGCAATCAATTAAGAAAAAAGGAGCTTTCATTGAAAGAAAAATATCGACTCCATTATACGACCACCCAGTTGCTTTGCCAATGGTTTAATCTCTCAGATGCCATTATCGAAGTGTTTAGCTGGTTCATCATTGGAATCCTGTTTGCTAAAACTGTGACCTTGTCGAAAATTGCTGCCAAGATTCCCGGGCAAACGAAACTGCCCTCTCGGACGCAGCGGCTTTGGCGATGGCTATCGAATCCCAAAGTCGATGTACAATTTCTGGCAGAAGAGGTTGCCAAACGATGGTTAGCCAACTTCCGCAACACGACCGTTTATCTGGTCATTGACCGGACAGATATATCAAACACCCATTGGTTGCTGTTCGTGGGTATTGCCTACCGAGGACGAACGGTACCATTGATTTGGCAAGTGCTTTCAAACCGGGGCAGCACCAGTTTTCGTCAACAGGCCAAGCTGTTGAAACTCATTGTTCCGATGATTGATAACAGCTGCAAAGTCGTCTTGCTCGGAGACCGAGAGTTTCGTTCAACCGCGTTGATGAACTTCTGCAAACGACAAGGGTGGCACTTTCGACTCAGACTCAAATGCGATACCTGGATAAGAGCCAACAGACGCTGGTTTCAACTCAGAGATTTGAATATCGAGCGGGGTGAATCTCTGTTCTTTACCAAAGTTTACATCACCAAAAATCGCCAGGGGCCTTATCATCTCGCCTGCTGTTGGCTTGACGGAGATGAGCCTTGGTACATTGCCACTGATGAATCTCCCACGGCTAAGACGTTTTTTGAATTCGACAAGCGATTCTATGTCGAAGCGATGTTTTCCGACTTCAAAAAGCGGGGATTGAATCTCGAAGACACCCGGATTCAGACTCCACAACGGATTAACCGACTGATGTTGATTGTTGTCATCGCCTATCTGTTTCTGATTCAACAGGGGATGCGGTGTGTTCGCGATGGAAAAAGACGGTTCTTCGAGAAGAGTCGCAGACGGTTTTATAGCTTAGCTCGATTGGGAAGCCTCCATTTTGAGCATCGTTTTGATGGCGGTGAGGTGGTTCAATTCGCCTTACCCAGACTCTGTTGAGCTGATTTCTGCTTTTTTTCACACCTGTTATCTCAGGCTCAAAGACCGATGGACTCTCGATTCTTCTCCTATATCTTACTGAAGTCTATTAAGAGGTTTAGGTACTACTTTTCTAACAGGTTCAGGTGTTGCTTTCTTGCTTTCCTGAGATTCACAGCCAATAACTGTAAGACTTACAAAACAAAATAATACTGCATAGAGAACCTTACATTTCATCTTTTCTGAATGCCCCCTTTGAGATATAAGTCACTAAAGTTTATCCTTCCGAATTAGCAATCTCTATCAATCGTTCCGCGTACTTCATCATCAATGCCCTCGCCTTGCGAATATCGTGCAGATTTTGGGTGAGACATGAATTCAAATTCCTGCTAAACCAAATGTCGGCTTGCATTTCCATTTGGAGTTCGGTTATAATAGCGGTCGCAACTGTATAATGGATGAAAGTAAAGTTACTAAAGTTTGATTAGGTTCAAAAAGAAAGCATTTTCCCCGGCCGCATGCTGTATTTTGTACCTCTTAGCTTAAGACTTAGTTTTCATTTGCAGTCAAACTAAAAAGAAGGAGGTACAAACCGATGGCAACAGGTAAAGTGAAATGGTTCAACGAGTCAAAAGGCTACGGATTCATCAGTCCTGAAGATGGTGAAGATGTCTTCGTGCATTACTCAGCCATTGCGGGAGAGGGATTCAAAACTCTCCGTGAAGGCGACGATGTTGAGTTCAACGTAGTGCAAGGGCCGAAGGGACTTCAGGCAGAAGAAGTCAAGAATCTATCTAGTAATTGGTAAAGTCTACAATTTAGCTCATCATCAATGAAACCGGGGAAAGGCTCTCAAGTCATTTTGGGGGCTTTTTTTTATGCCTGCCTTTAATACCGTGCCCGTCTGTCAGTTCATTGTTGATAGTCTCCTCAAAACGAATGTTTTGTAGTCACTTATTTTAGCAAAATATCAATTTCCCGTCAAGCACAAAACACACGCTGAAATACTGTTGACTTACGATTGGGGATGCGTATAATGGAGTACGGTTATTGGACATCAACTAGCAAACGGTGAGCTTATATGAACATAACGACTTTTGATGACTTACAAAAAGTTGAACGCCAAGTGCAACTTTTAGTTGAAGCACTTGGTGGAACTCCACTGTGTAAGCAGTGGCTGATAACTATTGAGGTGACCAGTCCAGTGCTTGACGACGATGAACGGATAACTGGCAATTTTAGTAAATCCGTGTTAAGCCAATATTTCAATCCTGGATTTTTTCTTATGCATGTGCAAGCCCACTTTAAAAAGTGGGAGCGTATCGAAATTGAACCTGAGAGTTATACTATCAAGATTCTTAAAATGGAGCACTCCGCGTAGCCACATCTGTGCGTTTTTGCTATTCGCAAGCACGGTGCGCGCCACGTAAGCAGTTAATGAGAGAGTCAATTTATAAGAGAGGAAAAAAAATGGCAACACACGTTGGAAGTGGAAATACAGTGGCAACCGGCCTTGGTGCAAAAGTGGTTGCAAGAGCTTGGATGGACAAAGAATTCAAAAAGCGCCTTTTGTCAGATGCAACCAACGCCATTGCTGAACTTGGCATCGAACCCCATATGAGTCAACTGATCGCCGTGGAGAATACCGATACCGTTCACAATGTGATTGTTTGTACGCTCTGTTCATGCTATCCGTCGGTACTTCTTGGCTCACCGCCAGATTGGTACAAAGGCGAAGATTACCGCACTCGCGTGGTGAGCAATCCTAGGGGCATGTTAAAAGAGTTCGGTTTGGAAGTGGATGGGGCAGTCGAAGTGAAAGTCCACGACAGTACAGCGGACTGTCGGTATATAGTACTTCCTCAGAGGCCCGCTTCTACGAAGCAACTCGATGAAGGAAAGCTGGCTTCCCTTGTGACACGAGACAGCATGATTGGTGTAGCCACTGTGCACCCACCGGGTGGAGAAACAGCCGCATGACCGCGACATCATCTACGGACAGGACCGTCTTGGAGGTTTACATGCTCAACATTCATTATCTTCACCATGTGGCAATTACCATCACAGATCTCCCACGCGCCAAAGCCTTTTACGGCGGTATTCTTGGCCTGACAGAATTACCGATTCGCGGGATTGACAGCAACAGAGCTTGGTATCAGGCAGGGCCTTGCCAGGTCAACCTCATTGTGCAACAGTTTGCCGACCCCAAATCGCCGCGTCATTTTGCACTGTGTGTTGACAGCATTCGCAAAGCTCGTAAAGCACTTGAACAAAAAGGGGTAAAGCTAACAAAAACCACACAGGTCAGCAATATCAATCGGTTCTTTTTTGAAGACCCAGACGGTAACCGCCTTGAAATCGTATGTCCCATCGGCCAAGGGTGAATTTGATTTCCCCATGGCATGCGTGAGGTTTGCGACAGGTTTGCGTGGCGTTCTGTGTCAGGTCTGCCCGCCACCCGAAGGGGCCATGCTTTTATCGTCTTACTCAATGACGTAATCACCGTTATCGGCTTGATGTCCACAGGCATGTTACGACTCTTCGCAGTTCTGATGAACTTGATTTCTGCATCGCATGACTCACAGCGTGGCATCTAAATCACCTCCTTTATTCCAAGAATGAACCTTGATCAATCCCTCCGTTACGAGCATAAAAGGCTTCCCGGCAGATATACTCGATATAATGCCCCTTCGCCTCCTGCTCACTTAACCAGATTTCGATTTCAAGCTCGTTGAGTACAGCACCCTCACGATTTTCGACTTCACCAATTACGGAATCGATTTTCTCGCCTTTTAATGCAACGTAAACCATTTTGTCCATCGTAGCACCTCCAAAGTGTGATGGGGCAAGCAGTGTACCTGCCCCGTTGTGTTAGATGATGGGGATGGCAAGGCGTGAGCTTTTCAAAATGCACAGCCACACCCGCCCCACTCTAAAAAGTCTAACTGTTTGTCGCCGCTCTCGTGTCGTTTTCTCAGTTCCCGGAGAGTTAAAGACCGTGCTACCCCACCCCGCCGATCGCGAAGTATGGAGACATCTGCGTCGAGATATTTGCGTAGTTCCTGCTCTTTTTTTTCGTGATATGCGAATCTCTCTGGAAATGTTTTCAACAAGTGCAGGAAATGAGCTTGCCCTGCTTTGATACAAAATCCCGCGCAATTATTATGCTGGAAGCCGTGCCTATAAAGGCTTGGCGGCTCAATCCCCTCACGCAAAAGCCAGTCAAGCATATCCTTCTTGAGCATGAAAGGCTTCTCGGTCATGGGGGCAAGGTATCGCCACGGCGCAACTAACTTTTGAAGACGAAGAAGACGATGGAACTCTCTGATGTCATAGCCAATGTAAATTGTAGTCGTGTCGGGGTTGCAGTGCGCATCCCTCCATTCGTCCAGCTTCCCCCGTTTCAGAATTTTGGAACAGGGATCGATACGACTATTTCCCAGAAAACGCACATCAAAAAAGACCTCCCACGGATCGCGCCCTTCTGCAATCTTTATCAGCGGTACGCCGATGTTTTCAGCAGCTTCGTCGATAAAGCGGTAGAGATCTTTATCTTCCATCTTGGTGTCGGCAAAAAGCAACGTCATATTTTCTGTTCCGTGCTGCATTGCGACGCGCTTGGCTGCCGCCCACGATCCCACGCCCCCAGAGAACATGACAAGATGCTGAATGTTTTCGCTCATTGTTACACCTCCAATTGATGGGGCAAGCGGTTAAGCCGACCCCGTGTTGAGTTAGATATATCTTTTCGCATTCCGGTGCATCACTCAGAACCATCTATCACAATCTGATAACTCTGATTGATCAGGTTGGACAACCACTGATTCAGAAATCGGTTTAATTCTGCCTTTGCTTTGACATCAACCTTGTCAGGCGATGGATACACTTCCCGATAGCCGAAACAATCTTGAAAAGTCAGTGCCTCTGCCATCTTCATATCGGGAAAAACCTTGATTTCCATGTCAGGGTCGGCAATCATATCGCCTGATGGGTGACGATAATAATGCGAGAGTGCCAGTCGGATTGTACCGTCTTTTTCTCGAAAGAGAATATCAACGTTGAGATCCATCATTCCTGATGCTTTGAATTTTGCGTATTCGTTGATGGTGTCGAGGTTTGGTATCAGTTGATAGAGTTTCTTGTGGATTGTCGAGTAAATCATGGTAGCCTCCGAAAATAGAAGGGGCTCAAATGCCTGTCATCACTGGACTAAGCGTCTGAAATTGGTGGGTCAATATGCCGGTGTTCAGATATTTTAAAGCAACCCCTTTTCTTTCATTGATAGATAGTCGCCATCACCCACAATGATGTGATCCAACACCGGAATCTGAACCAGTTCTCCAACTTTGACTAATTGCTTTGTCGCATGAATATCC
>JADFGN010000288.1 GCA_022567695.1 Candidatus Poribacteria bacterium
GAGAACCGCCTGTTCACTGCCAGCACTAAAACAGTTAATAGCCACAGTAGCGCCCCAAGCACATGAAGGGCGTGGCACCCAATCAACACGTAAAAGATTGAGCCATATATCCCAGACGACAGTGTCAATCCGTGATGCACGAGCCGAATCCACTCCGAACCTTGCACAACGAGGAAAACAGAGCCAAGTATCGCTGTCAAAATTAACCAGATTTTTAGCTCCTTATGACGATTCTTCCGAATCGCTCTCAAGGCTTGAAACATCGTATAGCCACTGAGGAGCAGGATTATCGTATTGATGCCTGTCACCGCAATGGGCAAACGAATCTGGACCTGTGAAGGCGGCGGCCAAGTAATACTCCCCAAGCGAAACACAAGGAAAGCACCGATTAGGCCGGCAAAAAGCATGAATTCTGCACCTAAGAGGACCAGTATCGCTAATCGAGCGTTGTTTTTCGATTGGAGTGTCCTGTCACGGTGGCTATCTGATGAAGTGCTTGATTCACTTATTTCCAATATGCTACGTCCACCCTTTAGTTCCGCACGAGAATGATAATCACTGAAATAACCAACAGAGCGATGAACAGCCCAAATAAAGCGAATCCGAGACGCAAATTCCGACGGCGGCTATCTTGATCGCGCATTTCTTCCCTCTCTCAGAACGTGTTTATTTTTTAGACATGGGGTATTGTTTGTAATGTTCCAGCGTCGGTTTTACGTTATTTTGTCAAGTGCCATCATAAGAAACATCATCGGTAAGTATACCAATGATGCGTACAATAACCTTTTCGCTGCTACCATTGAACGAGAAATCGCAAGGTTGATACCAAAGCCGAGAAAAACGCCGCCGAGTATGAGGGAAGCAAAGAAATAGATGATACCGGTCAGCCCAATAAGCGTGGGCAATAATCCCACGACGAGGAGGGCGGCACAGTTGTTCACGATTTGGCGTCTTGTGCTCTGCCCGTCGGGGTGAATCACCGGGAGTAAGCGAAATCCTGCCTGAGCGTAGTCATCACGGTATATGCATGCTATCGATAGTGAATGTGGAAGTTGCCACAGGAATAGGATTGCGAAGAGAACCCATGCTTCGATATCCAGTGTCCCTCTAGCCGCCACCCATCCCACGACAGGCGGTAGCGCACCGGGAATGGCTCCGGCAACGGTGCAAAGCGAACTTTTCTGTTTCAATGGCGTGTAGACAAAGAGATAGGTAATCACGATTGCCGAGATAGCCAACCCACTCAATATATTCACCACAAATGTCAGATAGAGCAGTCCCCCAATGGTCAACAGAACGCCGAAGACTAAGGCTTCCATTGGCTGGAGCCGTTTATCTGGTAATGGACGATGACATGTTCGCACCATCTGGGCATCCAGATCTCGCTCTATGTACTGATTCAGTACCAACACACCGGCTGCGGCGAGTCCTGTCCCAACGATGGTTTGAATGAATCGCATCCATTCAAGCGTGCCTGTGGAGGCAACATAAAAGCCGACTGATGTTGTAATTAACACCATAGCGACGAGTCGTAGTTTTGCAAGTTCGACATAAGCCTGCGCTCGCTGATTCGGCCGAGCTATGTTATTATCCAAAGTATCTGTTGTGGGTGTCATGCGGATGCCTCTCCTGAAACAAGCTTTTGGTTGACGGTGGTCTCGGATATTCCAGTAGATCGATAAATTCTCAGGGTCAACACAAGGGACGTGATAAGCATCAACGCCCCAACTGCGACGTGCGCAGTTGTAATCGTCACGCTTGCAGCTACAGGCATCGCTTCTTTGAAAACCATAACGCTGAGCAATGCCCCGACGCCAAGCATCAGTTGCAAGGCAAGCATCAGGCTCAGTGTAGAAGTGGAACGCACAAGCCTTTTGTGTTTTAGATAATCTCTTAGGATTCGCTTTGCAAGCAGGAAGATATGAATCGCCACCAAAGCGGCAAATAAGAGATGGGCATCGAGTCTGACACCTGTGTGTCTCAATACTGCGCCGAAGATGAGTTGAATATAGATGAAACTGGTTGTGAGAACGCCCAAACGCCTCAGTCGTGTCGCATCGTTTGTTTGAACAACCTCAATCTCCTCATTCCACTCACGGGAGGTAAACAACACGAGACTCGCCACAAGGGCGAAAAACGCCTGTGCAAAACACGCATGGATGATGGCGAGCACTTGCTCTTGTTGAATGACACGAAGCCCACCCAATACGCCTTGAGCAATTACAGCGATAAGGGCGGCACCGCCAAGCCATCGCATCCACTTTCGAGAGTCTTTTATCCAGAGCCAAATGACCAGAACAATGGTCAGCATGCCAACAACCGATCCAATCAATCGATGGCTGTGCTCATACAAGACACCACCGACCATTTTCGAAAGCGGATAAAGGAACATATTGTATCCAAAGGTTGTTGGCCAGTCGGGAACCGCAAGACCGGAATCGGTGCTGGTGACGAGGCCGCCGACGAAGATCAATATGAAAGTGGCTACGGCGGTAAGTACGGCAAGCCGATGTAGCCACGGGCTATAAGATTGACGATTGTCTGCCATTGTCTGGAGTGAAACCCCTTGTGGAGATAAAACAATGAACACTCTAACGACGTGAACATTAATGCTTGCACGTCATCTGGGAGCCTCACCCTCCCAAACCACCCGAACGATATTACTTGTTAGTCCGCTGCTGCGTGCGCGGGTTCTTCATCCGGTTGAGCCTGCGGTAGCCAATCTTTCTCTGCTCCGGGAACGCTGTATTCGTAAGGGCCACGGGACACTTGCGGAATTGTCACAAAGTTGCCATGGGGCACCGGCGTTGGCGCATGCCATTCCAATGTGTTTGCCTGCCACGGATTGCGTTCTGCAACCTTCCCGCGGAATATACTCCAGAAGACATTAACAAGCAACAGAATTTGAGCCGTTCCCAAAACAAACGCGCTCATGGTAATAAAGACATTAATCCCTTGTAAGGGCTGTAAGAACTCGTACTGCATGGGGTTTGCGATGCGCCGCATGTGTCCGCCAACGCCAAGGATGTGCATCGGAAAGAAGGTGCAGTTAAAGGCGATGAATGAGAGCCAGAAATGGATTTTGCCAAGGGTGTCGTTCATATGTCGCCCAAACATCTTGGGGAACCAGAAGAAGATTCCGCCGAATAAGGCAAATACACTTCCGCCGAACACAACGTAATGGATATGCGCCACGATGTAATATGTGTCATGAATGTAGATATCCACCGGTGTGTTTGCCATGTAAATTCCACTGAGACCGCCGATAACAAACATCGAGACGAAGGCAAGTGAGTTTAGCATCGGTACCGTGAACCGAATCGATCCGCGGAATAGCGTGCCGATCCAGTTGAAGGTTTTGACCGCCGAGGGCACAGCGATGATCATTGTCGAAACCATGAAGGTGGCTCCCAATGCCGGATTCATGCCGCTCTGGAACATGTGGTGTCCCCATACAACCCAGCCGAGAAAAGCGATACTGATCAGCGCATATACCATTGACTTGTACCCGAAGATCGGCTTCCTTGAAAAGACGGCGAGCATATCCGACACCATCCCCATGCCGGGCAGAATGAGGATATACACCTCTGGATGTCCAAAGAACCAAAAAAGATGCTGCCAGAGCAACGGTTCACCACCGCCTACAGGTGAAAAGAAACTGGTACCTGCCAGCCTGTCAAAGAGCATCAAAGCGAGGGCTGAGGCGATGACAGGGAAGGCAAGGAGCAACAGGATTGCCACGATGAAGAGTGACCAGATTGTGAGGGGCAGACGGAAGAACGTCATCCCCGGGGCCCGCATGTTGATAATCGTGGTGATGTAGTTAATAGAACCCATCAAGGAGGAAATACCCATGACAATGAGGCTAATACACCAAATGTTCTGTCCCCAATCTACCCCCGTATACTCCGGAATTGTGGAGAGTGGTGCATATCCGGTCCAGCCAGCGGCGGCGTGCCCACCGGGGACGAAAAACCCGGTCATCATGATAATTACCCCAAGCACAGCCGCCCAGAAGGAAAGCATGTTCAGGGTTGGGAAGGCCATGTCTCTGGTGCCGATCATCAACGGTATGAGGAAATTGCCAAACGCACCAACGAGGAGAGGCACTATCACGAAGAAAACCATGATGGTTGCGTGCATGGTAAAGAGCGAATTATAAAACGCAGGCTCTATCACCCCACTGGGTATATTATTCATGAACCAGTTTTCCGTACCTTCTTCATTCCACTTATGCCATATCTTATCTGCCATGGTGACAGCGTCCTCTTCTTCCTGAGACTCCAAGTATTGGTCCGAGACGCCGATGACAGGAAGCGGTTGGTCGGGATATGCAAGCTGCCATCTGAAGAGCATCGCAAGCCCGCCACCCACCATAAACATAATCAACCCGTAAATGAGAAACTGCCTGCCAATCATCTTGTGGTCTAGTGAGAAGATGTATTTTCTAATAAAACTCTCTTGTGCATGATGGTCATGCGACTCATGTCCATTATCGTTCATTCGACACTGACTCCTTTCTTTTTCACTTCATAGAGCGGTCCGCTATGCGATTGCAAGGCTTTGGACTGCCGACTCTACAATAACCAACCCCAGCCGGCAGGGCGTAGTTTATTACTGTGGTGACCATCGCTGATTTACCCAATTCGCATAGTCTTCGTCGGTATGTACCGTGAGATATCCAAGCATCCCCGAGTGCCCAAATCCACAGAGTTCGGCGCAGGGGATTTCGTAGGTACCGGGCTTGGTCGCCTCAAACCAGACATTAATGAACCTTTGCGGCAAAGCATCCTGTTTAAGCCGTAGTTGGGGAACAAAAAAGCTATGAATGACATCTTCGGACGTGAGCCTGATGTGTACCACTTTGTTTACCGGCACATGCAATTGGTTCTCAATTTCCACGTCGTCTTCGCTCCCAAACTCCCCGTCTGGTCCCGGGTAAAGCATGTACCAGTTAAATTGCTTGCCCTTCACCTGCACAACGACATCGGGGTTAGTGGGAAATTCGGAGGGAAATTTGATTTTACTCCATTGGGGAAAGCTCAACATTGCAAGCCCAAAGACAATTACGGTGGTGGCAGCCGTCCACACAATTTCAAGCTTTGTGCTGCCCTCAATGTATTCCGCCTTTCGACCCGCCTGATAACGATATTTGACCAGAAAGACAATCATAGTGGCTATTACCGCCACAAATACAACCAGAGTAATCCAGTAAATGAGGCGAAAGAGGTCATCAACACCTTGACCAAAAGTTGACACATTCTCTGGAAGCCATCTAAGCATAAGGTCTCCTTTCTAGACGTCCGAATCCATGAGTCGAGTCTCGACAATCGAGGATTCTTTCTCTTGTCGAAATACTAATATCGGCGTACAATTCAATTAGATTCATTTCTTTTACTTTACGTGTGAATGACGATAAGCCGTTCCAACTGCACCCAGATACGTCAAAAAACAGAACAGGGCGGTTATTGATAATGATATTCCGAGTTGTGGAATATCTCCAGCGGCAACGGAATCCCCCAGATAAAGGCATCGACGCAACGCCGCAACCCCGTAGGTCAGTGGGTTGAGTCTCATCGTCCACTCAAGTATTATGGGTACGCCAGATGTAGGAAAAAACGCACCGGAGAGAATCCAAATTGGGATAAGAATTAAGTTCATAATTGCATGAAATCCTTGTGTGGAATCCATTCGCCACGCGATGATTAGTCCAAGGTTCGTCAGACCAAAAGAGAGCAAAAACATCACGCCGACCATTGATAGCACGGAATAGATGCTCACCGAGATTCCGGCTATCGGCACGAAAACAAGGAAGAGCATCCCCTGTAAAAGTGCCAATGTTGTGCCACCCAACGCCTGTCCTAACACAACTCCCCATCTGGGAACGGGGGCCACAAGCACGCCTTGCAGGAAACCCTCACGGCGATCTTGCACCACCGAAATTGTTGCGAAAATCGCCGTGAACAGCAGAACCAATGTGATGATACCGGGATAGAAATATTCAATATAGCCCGTTCCTTCGGGAGTCCCTGACGGGCGAAACGATGCATTTAATCCGCTACCCAAAAGTAGCCAAAAAACCAGAGGTTGAGCAATGGCACTCAGTAAACGACTCCGCTGCCGAAGAAACCTGATGATCTCCCGTTGCCAGATGGTCATCACGGGGAGTAAAAATTGCTTCATCGTCAAACGTATGTATCTCGCATTCTTTCCATGATGAATTCGTACCAACCAAATTCAGGTGTTCAATTCTGCTTGTCCTCTTCTCTTAAGTGACGGCCTGTCAACTTAATGAACACATCCTCAAGAGTTGGCTTTCCAAACCGAACAGCCCTAATCTCTGCTGGGAACTTAGCGACTACATCCCGAACGAACTCGTGTCCGCGTTCACATTCAACACGCAAAGACCGATCGACCAAGGTGGCTTCATATCCAAACTGTTGATTGATTTTGACTCGGAGTTGATCGGGGGTTGAGGAATCAATCAGTACAATATCTCCGCCTACGAGATTTTTCAGTTCATCTGGCGTTCCTATCGCAACCAATTTCCCTTCGTTGAGGATTCCCACGCGATGACAGCCTTCAGCCTCATCTAAAGTGTGGGTCGTCAACACGATTGTCACCCCATCTTTTTCCCGTAAATGTGCGAGATATTCCCTGAGAGTCTTCCGGACACCGGGGTCGAGTCCGGTGCTGGGTTCGTCTAAAAGCAATAGATTCGGTCTATGAAGCATCGCCTTGGCGAGTTCCGCTCGTCTTTGCAGACCGCCGGAAAGCGTTTCCACCCGATCTCTGGTACGCTCTGCAATTCCCAACCGATCGAGTACCCCATGAATTCGACCTTTAAGTTCACTACCCCACAATCCGTAAAGATGACCGTGATGCCGCAGGTTTTCAGAAACCGTCAGTTTCGCATCCAAGCTGGGATGTTGAAAAACCACACCTAGATGTTTTCTGACAACGTGTGATGCATGCACAAGGTCATAACCGAGCAAGCGTACCATTCCATTAGTCACTGGAATCAAGGTCGAAAGAATCTTAAAGAGTGTACTCTTGCCGCTACCGTTCGGCCCAAGGAATCCAAAGAGCTCCCCTTGGGACACACTAAAAGTTACGCCTGCAAGCGCTTGTCGCTCGCCATAAGCGTGATAGAGGTTCTCTACTTCAATGGGAGGCATCCTACGACCTGATGAATTTTGATTCTTATGTTTGGTCATTCGTGGTCCATGTCTCCCAACTTGTGATTTAAAATGTGCAAGTCACGAGGCATGGGCTACTGCTTGTCTTCCGATCTGCCAAATGTGCCATGTCGCTGGATACGCTGTTTTAATTTAATTCGTCCAGTTGATAACCTGCAAACCCTGAACATAGTCAAAGTGTTTATCCCCCGTCAGAAGTGGGATCTCAAGCTCCAGGCATGTTGTTGCAATCCAGAGATCGTTTTCTGGAATAGGACGACCTATCTTCTTCAATTCCAAACGAACCGTAGCATAGCGGATAGCAATACTCTCATCTATAGGTAGGAGGATAGACTGTGCCAGAAATTGGTGTACAGCCTGTTCATTTTTCTGAGGTTGAGCACTATTGACTGCCCCATAAAGCAATTCACCTAAAACGACAACTGGCAAAAAGAGCGTGTCCGCTTTCTCCATCTGGGTACACACCGCAATAATACCTTCCCTATATGCAATCACAGCATTGGTATCAACAGCCAGGTTACCACTCACCTTCAATTTTCTCGAACTCCTCGTTAATAACTTTCCGCATTGCGTCTGCCTCTTCATGGGTTAGCGTTCCTGCCAACTTACGAAGACCTTCCTTACCGGTGCGGGGACACAGAATCACTACGACTCGTTCATGCTCTTGTAGTCCCTCTATAGGCGTGAGAGGCTTTAGGACATTATCTTCGTATATCACTTCAAGCATTCGAGACATAACATGCCTCCGTTTATGAGTCAGAATTCCATTCCATAGGACTCTTTCACTTCATCAATGTCCATTTAGAAGTCGCTAACGGGCCAGATAAAGTAATAGTCTCTTTCTTTTTTCCCTTGAACTTCGGTTTCACTTCTTTCCTTACTTCTTGAGCTTGAGGGTGAAATCTTGCGTGACTGCACCACCCGCAACAACAGTAACGGAAGCTGGCTCTACCTTATTCGTCCCACAGGCTTCGTGCCAATATCCTAGCTTATATGTTCCGGCGGGCACATTTTCAATTTTGAACTCACCCTTTTCGTTTGTTACCGAATAATAAGGATGGTTAAAATATGCAATCCATCCCGCCATCCAGCCGTGAACATCACATTTGATCGATATTGGACCTTCGGTTTTCTTTGCAGCAGGAACACGTATCCGTTTTCTCGCTTTGGTCTGCGCTTTGTTGTATCCCTTTTTGCTGAAAATGTGAATGTTATGCATGATACCATCACTGTTAATCATTGTCAACCGCTCTCCAACCGGAATGATTTGAACGTGAGGCTCGAACCGACATCCGTTCTGATCGACTCCATACTGTTTCTTTTTACCATCTGCGCCCTTCGTTGCGAAGTTCGCGCCTTCGGAAATGTCCAAAAGGTAAACAATCGTGTTCTTTAACGCATTCCCTTCGCCGACAACTAAGGACTCGTCAAACTTATCGGTTTTACCGCAGACATTTACGTCCTTTGTAATCTCAAGTTTCTTCATTACGGGCATATCGCCGTCAAATTTTACAACGCCAGTGATGGTTCCACCGTTGGAAACCGTGACGACTTTATAGGACGCTGGAAAAACAAGCGGTTCGACAGCTTCATCTTTGCCAGCGGCCCCAACGTTCGCGACATAACAACATACAATGAGCAAGGTTATGATTGAAACAAGTTGGGCTTTCATGATGAGACTCCTTTAAAATTAAGTGATATTTTCGTTTTCCTTCTTCTGAACAGCCCCCTTCAACGCAAAAAGAAGGCCTACAGAAATAAGGGCAACGAGCGGAGGATAAACAAATCGTTTCTTGGAAGGGACTGGCTCAAGGACGAAGGTATACCATGTTGAAATTGCCCTTTTCGTCTTAATGTCGCCATTAGAACCATCCCATGCGGAGAAAGCAATGGGTATAAACACGCCAGACTCAAACTGAAGGTCTTTTTTATCTTCTGTCTTCAATGATCTTTTGACCCAGAGTCGGTACTGTCCGTTGTCATATATCCACTCAGACTCAAGTGCTTGACTTTCGGCCGGCTGAATTTCTTGCTTATTTATTCCCTTTGCATTCATCTCTGTGACTTTGTCAGGCTCAGACATTTTCCAATACCAGAGATTAACGGCTCGACGCCCGCCCCAGATAAAGTAGGGTTTTGGATCAGTCGGTCCTTTAGGGACTTTAACTGGAAACTGAATTGACAGAGCGTCTTCAAGTATCTCCCCTGTGTTTTCTTCTTCTTGGGGCAGGCTGTTTGTTCGATCATTCCATGTGAAGAGGAAAGCAATTTCATTATCATTATAGAACGACTTTGCCGTTACAGAGT
>JADFGN010000289.1 GCA_022567695.1 Candidatus Poribacteria bacterium
ATGCCATTTGGGGCACCACTGCACCAAACGCCAATGGGGGAACCTTAAAAGCCAATGAATGGATGCACGTCGCAGCAACTTACGACGGGGCAAATATAACGACTTGGATTAATGGGGAAGTTGCAGGGGAGGCAAAAGCGGCAAAGCGCGACCTGAATCCGAGCGATAAATCCCTCTCCATTGGAGTTAGAGGGGATACAAAGGATGTTCACTGGATGACTGGCGTCCTTGATGAGATCGCCATCTTCGACGAAGCACTAACCCAAAAAGAGATTCAGGCGATTATGGACGATCCAAAGGGGTTAGCGGGGATTTATTTATCCGTTGAGTCGAAGGGAAAGTTAGCAACCGCCTGGGGAAAAATCAAGGCCCAGTGACCAAAGCACTAAACCCAGCGGTGCGTCGCTATCTCCGCGAATTGTTACCCGGCAAATGGCGGAAAGTCATCAAGAGCGGCAATACAGGTGAAGTCCACTATTTTGAGCACGCATCTGGACAGGTGGCGGGGGTGAAATTCTTTTCAAGCCAGGGGACATCATGAAAGACAGCATAAATCTTAAGGCTTTGCTCTCGCAGGGGTGCAATGGGTGCCAACAGGTCGCTTCCTTCGCCTTGCTTGGCCTCGGTATCATTGCGTCACTTACAAGTGGATTAATGAGTGCAACAGATGCACTTCAGCTATTCTTCCATGCCGAGAATTGTTTATTTATTCGAAAAAACCTGAAAGAGAAAATCGCCGATCAAATTATGAGTCACGGCGCGCAATTACCGGACCTATTTGATGCCTTACCTGTTGAAGAAGCCCAACAAGAGTTTCAGCGCGAACTAGCGACGATGCATTCTCTGTGTTTGAAACTTATTGAAGATAAGCAGGTTGCAGCCTAACCAAGCGTTGCAGTTGACGGCGTCAGCTTTAGGTTTCATAACGGTTCTTGGTTTGCCACATGCTTTGTGCAAATTCCTGCTGCAACTGTTTGCCTCACGAATCTCATCCCGGAAGCAATCGATACCCGATTCCTGTCACAAGCCCAACGATAATCCAGATCCCACCGATCAAGCATTCTCCCAAAATGACTCCCAGAAACATCGGACGTAGCTTGCGGTAGTATGCAACCCCACCAAATTTAAGAATGACGTATTTACAAAGCCATCCGAGAAAAAACGAAGACCAGAAGCAATATGTAGCATAACTCGTTGTCATCAGGAATCCGATCGGGTGAATCTTCCACCAGAGGTAGTGATGACGCATCAAGAGCATGCCGAAGATTGCAAGCCCTCCAATGATTAGTGAGACGAGCCGATCGAGCTCGATTCCCGTGGGGTGTTGGAGAATGCTAGAGAGCCGTATGAATGGTGACGTTGCGGAGGTTACGTATGTCCAGTGTTGCAAATTCAACGCCCCTCGCTTGTAGATTAAGTCTAACGATGAATAGTATGAAACGCCGATAGCGAGTACCATTGCCAGTCCCATCGCGACCAACAAGGAACGCTGTTTCACCCGAATGGGATCGGCGATTTTAAAATTGTTCATCACACTCGGCATCATGATCTCTCGCATATCAAACATCAACACCCTTTCGTAGACAACGATTGTCCAACTTGGCGCATTGACCCGTGCGCTGCCGAAGAGCGTGGTAAGATAGTCCCCCGGTAGGAAGGAGTAGAGGACAAATAACAGCCCGCCATTCGCAACCATCCAGGTCATGACAGTTTGCAATCCCAGGAAAAGTACCAACATAAACACCGCCACCCAAAAACTCATTCCCGCAAGCATGCACATCAACGTAAGCAGGAGCAAACCGCAAATGAGTCCCGCCGACGCCCAAGCGTATGGAAGTGGTTCATTCTGATCGCCGATAGTCTTCTTCCCAAACAGTGCGCTGAAGGCATTTTTGAAGTGATCCTTTCCGATCCAAATGATGAAGCCGATAAACACGAGAAATCCACCCATCTGCTGATTTTGTTGGAATGTCCATGAGTTTATTTTGGATCCGGTGGCATAAATTAGAACGGTCTCCATTTTAGTCAGCAAAAAGAAAAACCAGAAACTGAAGGAGATTTCAAGTGTCAACAGGTACACGACAGCGATAACGGAAGGATAAATGAAAAATTGGACGGAGGGCCACCATGCTAATGCAGAGAAAGGTTTATCGGTGAAATATCTGGCAATCGGGAAGAAGACAGGTGGATTTGGAATGGACGGAAAATAGAGGTGTAGTCCTCTTAAACCGTGCAGCACAACGGGAATGATAAACCCAATCCACATCGTGCGATTCTTGAAGAAACGGTTGATCAGCTCTTTTCCTGCTGGCGCTTGGAACATGTCCACCGGCAACTGCACCAGCGGGAAGCTGAATCGTTCATGTTCGACCCACTGCTTGCGCAGAATGACACACAAGCAGATTGTCACGAAGAAGAAAACAAGGGTAAATCCGCTCCACGCAACTATCGGCTTCAACCATACGCCCCACGGAATCGCTTCTCCGTCGGGTAGTTTTTCGTAAAAGTAGAGTACCGCCTTTGCGTCACTGACTACCATCCAATCCGGTAGATGGTGGTGGAAGAGATCTGCCCATTCGTTTTCGGCCGTCGCAAAGTAGAAAGGGCTGACGAGTAGGGGGATGAGATAACGCATGAATCCCGAAGATGGGATTCCCGACGCCACAAGCATCATCCCCCAGATGATTGTCAACTCTGCCGCACTCAATTCCATGCCCGGCTTGATTTTTTTTAGCAACACATTCACGATGAGGATGAGAACGGTGACGCTAAAAACAACTGCAATCGGGAGATGGTTGCCAGCAAGATAGGTGCCGCCAACGAGAAAGTCATTGTAGGGCGTCACTAGACACTGTATTGCGACCCCGGCAAGACCAATTATTACACTGCGCGGGGTTAAGCCAAAAGGCGGGAGAGAATGAGGCTTGAGAGTGGATGTATCTGGCATGGCAGAAGTTACGATCAAGCGCTTTCAATTTCCGTTGCTCGCGGGGCCAGTTCATTCCACCCATCCGCACAATTGTAAACGCCCTGAAACATCGTGTAAAGTGCTTCCCACATGGCATTCCTCGCATCAGTGGCAGCTTGCTTGTCCCCGTCGGCGATGGCCGTCTTAAGTTTGGCAGCCATGTCTCGTTGAACATCGGCAGCGGCTTGGGCGGCTTGCGCAACTGCTTGCGCTTCATCAACGTGATGATCAATGAGTTCTTCAATCGATTTATTCATGTCCTGCTCGACATCATAAGCACTGGATGGCGCGAACGCCGGAGGCAATCGCCCTCCGTCCTCGGTCCGACCGGTATGGGTCGGATGAATGTGGGGAGTCACCGAAAGATACATCGTCATGGGCTCATCGCCTATGACGCGCACGGAGTGGGGTTGGTGAGCGAGCGCAATGCACATTTGGCCGGGGCTCAATATCTGAGTTTCGCCATCAATCTCGAACTCACACTGTCCTTCCAGGATGAGAAATATCTCATGCCCTAGGTCATGGCTATGGCGTCCGGCGGCCTGACCGGGTTCCATTCGTAAAAAGCGAGAGCGAATTTCTGGGGTCACAAGGACGTTGCGAACATCGGTTCGGTAATCGTAAACGGTAAAGCCCATCTTTATCTTCCTCCATTTTTAGTGCTGTACTTCGTGACGTCTTATTCACGCAACGCCGCGATGCGCTGAAGCACAGGCGGATGACTATAATTTAAGAACACTGTGAAAGGGTGAGGTGTGAGATGCCCAAGATTGGCGACAGACAGGTTTTTTAGAGCAAGAACAAGAGATTCTGGCGATCCAGTGGTTTCAGCAGCAAACGCATCGGCTTCATATTCATGCTTGCGAGAGATGACGTTCATAACAACGGAAAGGGCCAATTCAAGCGGTGAATAAAGCAGACCGAAAAACACGAAGCCAGCATACACGGAAATCTCTTCCATCCGAAATGCGTCAAAAAGCCCTCTGTTATCAATAAAGAGAGACAGCAGAAAAAATAGAATCCCAGTATGGATAATAGAGATGACCATTCCCTTTAGAATATGTTTCCGCTTGTAATGCCCTACCTCGTGGGCGATGATGGCGACCAATTCCTCAATCGAATGTTTCTCCACCAACGTGTCAAAGAGCGCAATTCGCTTCTTGATGAATCCACTGAAATAGGCGTTCGAGTGCGCTGAACGCTTGGAGCCGTCCATCACACATATCTCCTTGATCGGAAATTTGACTTTTTCTGAATACGCCTCCATCGCCCTTTTTAACTCGCTATCTTCCATGGGCGTAAACTTGTTGAATAACGGCGCAATGACTGTTGTAAACAGAGGTTGAGCGATGAGTATGAAAAAGGTTACCAATCCCCAAGCATACATCCACGCATAAGCTCCGGCTTCTTCAAAAAAGAACAGAATTCCGCCGAGAACAACACCCCCCAAAATGATGACCAAAGCGTAGGTTTTAATTTTATCCAGGACAAACGTTTTCATGGTCATCTGATTGAAACCGAATCGTTCTTCAATAATGAAATTAGTGTACAGCGAAAATGGCGTTGAGATAATGTCCTGCGCAATGTAAAGCATTCCGAAAAATACAAGCCCTGATAGGACCGGCCCAAGATTAAAACTGCGGACGAACTGATCAACGAGATTGAATCCACCAAATAGGATGAAGCCGACGATCAAAACCAGATCAAAGGTTGAAGATACATACGCAAATTTCGTATATGTTTTGGTATATTTCTGCGATTGTCCGTACTTTTCTTCGTCATAAAATCCGTTGAACTCTTGCGGCAACTTTCCGTCTAACGTTTTCAGGTTCAAATATCGCGCAACGCTACGGAGTACAAATTCTCCAATCAATGCTGTGAGCACAATAACAAGATATATGTTCACCTAATTACTCCCGACTCTTTACACTTGGGTATATGCTGACGTGCTTTATGGTATCATGAGATAGCAAATCGTCAGGCACAGCCTGACCTACAAGATATCATCAGAATTCATTTCACTGTTACACTTTGGAGTATACGCTGACGTGCTTTATGGTATCATGAGATAGAAATATTGTCAAAGGGTGAAATTGTACACTAGAGATTTGCAAAGGCGATTGGATCAACTCCATTTCATTGCGCTTTTAATCCTTGTCCTCTTCTTTTGACAAAGTCTCAATTTCTTCAATCACCGTCTCTAGATCAACAGGCTTGGTTTCAACGTCAGTCCCGACTTCCCACTCATATTCGGGAATCGAGTTCATTGTATCCCCAACACACCCGTGAGAGGGTGGATCGCCGTAGTGCCAGTTTGGTGAGAGATTCAGATGAATACCTTGCATCATTGCTTCAACGTCCTTAACCACCTTCATACCATTAACAGTGGTCGTATTCACTTCATAGTCCTCGACGACATTAGATATAATTCCGCCATCGGGAAGAAAGCGTTCAAAAGGATCTCTTCTGTAAACCTCATCAACGAGTGCCACATAGAATTCTCGATGGCATGATTGACACTGAATGTGTCCCATCAAGTGAGACGGGATAATTGAGTCGTCATATCGTGGCACGCCGAAAACGTCGAACCACTTAGGTTCTTCCTCAATTCTATCCATGATGTCGCTGTAATTTTGCTTCATGACGTTTTACCTCCAGTTTTAGGTTGGGGATGAATTATCATATTGACTGTATTCTTCATCATTGTTTCAATCGATTAACCATAAAATCACCCGACTACTGTGCTTGACGAAAGCCGATCGATGCTGTGTCCAAGCAGTCAAACGCGCTGTCTTGTAGGCCCAGCTAATGAAAATCAGAGTGGCAAGACTCAACACGCTAATTGTCAACCCCGCGTAGAAGCTACGCGGAATGTAACGCAACCGAATTTCGTAGTTGCCAGTTTCGTCCAATTGCACAGCAATTAAACCGTCTTTATTGAAGATGCTCCCGCGGTTTGTGTGCCAGTCCTGATGGTAATTCTGATTGATAACGAGAACGTCGGGCATCTGAAGTTTGACCTGAACAATCATTGAATTTGGGTGAAACATCACTTCCGCTTTGTTTTTCGATTCTAGAAAGAACGCCTCTCCGCGATACTCAGGATTTGGGATGTAGTTATTATCGGCATCGACGAAGTATTTGGGGATAGCGTTCTCAGCGAGGGGGATGCCTGTGTACCAGTCAATCGTCCCGACATTCCGGATTAGGTTCAGATAGGTGACCGCACGAAAGGGTTGAGATCGGCTACGCGAGAGATTTTTGCCCTGAACATTGAAAAACTCCTTCACTGGAATAAGGGCTTCCGCAGGCTTCTCGAAATTATAAGTGTTGTGCCGGATTTTTGCCATCTTGGGGTACAAAAACCACATCCCACCGATAATCACAATAATTGCGACAAGATGCGCTAGCCATTGAGGACGTAACTTGATCAACAACCAAAAGGGTTGCCCCGAAACCACCGCCAATGTGAAGGCAACCTGAAAGCTAAAATATTTGGGGGGTTGACGCACACCGTTGAATATCGGCAAATTCCACAGCAGCTTGAACAGATCAATCGGAGCGTTATTGGCAAGCAGAAGCCAAGCGAACAACACCAGAGCAATTACCCATGGCAGCGATCGCTTCCAAAAAACGAAGGTCGCAATCGCAAAAAGAGTAATCGGAAGCCAACCGAGCGTCACGTAACCTTGCCTTCCTTTCCAGCCAACTGCCTCTTGCCAGAGTTGTTGGAATGTGTAGCCAGAGAAACCGTATGTTTCGGAATAGAAAAACAGATCTATATTGGCGAGTCCACCTTTGGCGTTGATGTGTTCAAGGGCGGGAAGGATACGTACCATGCCGATCAAAAAGGCAATTCCCAAGGCGAGGAGACAAAATTTTAAGGGGCGGATATAGATTTTCTTCGATGTATTTCGGCGCGTAAACGTACTAAATATCGGAACGGCTCCCAAGAGACAAAGTACGCTCACGTAAAACATCCCCATAAAGCAGGTCAATTTTCCATCGGAGAGCATCGTGTAAAACACAAACGGTAGGATTAAAAGCGGAAGTTTTTTCCCTTGACACGCCAAGCCGATTAAAAGCAGGCACAACGGTAGGAAAGCAGCGTATACTTCATTGGGATTCCCATCCGCGATGCGTAGTGGAACAAATAGGCTGCATCCAAAGATCAATCCGGCAAAGAGGGCACCCCATCGCGTGTACCCAAGGATGTATCTCCCAAGCGCGTAAGTTCCCAATCCGCCGATGAGCATTGCCAGAAAACCGATTAGCTTAAGCCCCATGACAGGACCAAACAGAATCGACAGCAGCACAAGCGGGTTCAGCGTTGGATCTTCCGGATCGCCGAGGGTTGGGAAGCCGCCGCCAAACCAGTAGGCTCGCAGTGGGAATGTATGATGTTCGAGCAGGCTTTTCCTGACCGATTCATGCCGGGAGGCGTATTGAAAAAAATCAGAATTGAGATTCAGCTTGCGTCCCGACAGAAGCGGAGAAATAGACGACAAGGTAATGACGATGGATATGAGACAAATTGCGAGAAGGTCGAGTCGATTTTTCACGGGGACAGATTGTAACGCAATTCACCTAAAAGATCAAGGACTTCGTCATGGTTCTAAAATTGGCTCAGATGCTTGCTCAGCAGATGTTTGGCAGTCCCGGAAATTGCCGAAACGTACTTTCGATA
This sequence comes from Candidatus Poribacteria bacterium, assembly GCA_022567695.1. GTDB lineage: Bacteria > Poribacteria > WGA-4E > WGA-4E > PCPOR2b > JADFGN01. The sequence continues at coordinate 7,656 of JADFGN010000289.1, forward strand.
TTTCGCGTTTTGTTTTCGGATGATGAGCCTTTAAGATAACGTGCGAATTCTTGAAATCATATTCTTGAGGATAAAATGATGAAACGCATTTCTCAGATTACTATTTACGTAACAGTTGTCTTTTTAGCAATTCCATCCCTTGCACTTGCGCAAGCGGTTATATCAGTTCATCCAGCCGAACTCAATTCACCACCGGTTGGAGCGGAATTTACACTGAACGTCAATATTACAGATGGAAAAAATGTTGGAGGGTATCAGTTTGATATAACATTTGATCCAACGGCGCTTTCGTTTGTGGACGCTGAAAATGCTGATTATTTGCCACTTGGTGCCTTTGCAATACCACCTATCGTTAAAGGAAACAGTGTAACGCTTGGAGCCACATCTATCGCTGGCGCCGTAAGCGGCGATGGAACACTTGCAAAGGTTACGTTTCAGGTTGTCGAAGTCAAAGCATCCACAATTGGGCTTACGAATGTAATTCTCCCCGATCCGGCTGCCAATTCATTGGATGTTACAAGTCAAGATGGCAAAATCACTATTATGAATGAAGCTCCCGTTGCAGTGATTGAAGCATCACTTGAAGCACGGCTCGGTGAGGCGATTACATTGAATGGCGCAAAATCCACAGATGATAGCGTAATTGTCAGCTACGCTTGGGATTTTGGTGATGGGACAAAGGGCGAAGGCGAGACAGTCAAGCACGTCTACCCAAGAACGGGTGATTTCACGGTAACGCTTATCGTCACCGATGATGGCGATCCGCAGGTGCTGACAGATAGCACAACGCTGATTGTTAGGATCAAAGACGCATTGCAGGCTACGATAACTGAACACAAACCGGGCACCAACATACTATCCCTCAAAGCAACCATTCTGAATGAAAATACACCAGCCCAGTGCTATGTCGCAATTTGGGAAGGTAATCTGCCGGTAGAAAGGGGGATGTTTCTTGAGTATCAGGTGAAATTCTCGCAGGTGAGTGTCCATAAAATGGGGGGTATATTCCTCCATACAGATGTGGGAAATGTCTCTGGTAAAGTGGCAGATAGTGGTGAATTGGATTGGAAACATCGGCAAGTTTCCCTCAACGAACTTGCCGGACAGACGATTGTCGCGATCACACTCGGCGCCGATAACGAAGAAAATCCAAATAATCCAGCCGGTCCCTTCAGCATGATGGTTGACAATGTCCAAATCACCAACGGGCCAGATATCTTGAACGCTATCTGGGTTAATCAAGATTCCATCAACGCGGGACAGAAGGTAACCAATCCTTTCATCGATCCTGTCGGTGTCAGCAACTGCGAAGCATCTGTAGGGGCTGACACCGTTACTGTACGGCCGAAAGGCAAGTGGATTACAAACTGGGGATGGCTTAAAGCTGCCAAGTAAACTGGTATGTTAGCGTGAAAAAGCCCGGTCAAACGATCGGGCTTCTTTATTATTTTAATCTGATTTAGGTATGTTTTTTGCTAATGTTTTAACCTTAGTACGTCGTCTTTCAATTTGGTAGTGACGATTTTTTTCTGGAGCAGTGACAGTGTATGAACACTAAAAGACAGGTAAATCTAAACCTAACAGCGTGATAAAGATTTGTATACTTATATTGATACATTTTCTTAATTATGCTAGACTGTTTAAAGTATCCGTATTCTAAGGAGGAAGCACAGATGGCTGGAAAAATTCGTCTAATTATTAGTTTACTTGTCATGTTCTTTTTGTATACATCCATAAACATGGCACAAATGGCAAAACGACTTCAGATTGAGGCATTTACGACAGATGATGATGGATCTGAACAGTTCAAACAAGGCAATCGATGGGCTTTAATCATCGGAGTAAATAAG
>JADFGN010000290.1 GCA_022567695.1 Candidatus Poribacteria bacterium
ACGGAAGTTACCATCACAATCTATAATTCTCAAGGACACCACATTCGCACGCTTGAGCTAGGCACACAACCTGCGAATTCATATTTGGTGAAGGATAGAGCCGCTTACTGGGACGGATACAGTCACATAGGTGAGCGTGTTTCAAGCGGCATATACTACTACCATTTTCAAGCGGGTGACTTTGCTGCGACAAAAAAGATGATAATTCTCAAGTAAAAGAAAAAACAACCCACAGAGTATCTCAAGCCATGCACTCACTGGCTTTGCATCTCGTGAGTTTGTCGCAAACTGTCAAACTCGCAAACGACCCCCGCTCCGAATCATTCTTGTTTGCACAAACGGCTTTCGTGTGCACAAATTTATACGGGCTTTTTCGCGATTGACAAATCACCAAACACCTAATATCGATTTTGACGAATAGTAGTGGCATCAGGTGTTTTTGTGGGAGGCTAGAGATGGGTGAGTATTGCTTCTATGCTGTGAAAGAGGACGTTAGGGCAGAAGATTTTTTGAACGCGCTTGCAGACGAGAAGTGTGTCGACGTCCGTTTACATAATTGTGTGATTGAGGGAGAAGTGGATATTTCTAAGGCAGGAATTCCATTTGATGAAAATGAGAAATACTCTATCAACAAAGCGATTATTTGTCGAAACTGTACTTTTAACCAAAAAACGGACTTCACTGAAGCGACATTCAGCCAAAATGCAAACTTTAGCAAAACAACATTTATCCAACTAGCGAACTTCAGGAATGCCACGTTTAGCGGAGAGGTGTACTTCAAGCGTTTAAGAAAATCCAAGGAACTGATTTAGCCCTTTACCGATTGCGCGTTGGAAATTATCGAGTTATTTATGTTCTGGAAGGTAGCGAAGTTATTATTCAACACATCGTTCACCGTCAATCTCTGGAACAAGCCATACGTTCAATGAGATAACCAAGAACACAGGTCGCCTCATATACGAATTGGCAAGGTAGCAACTGGATTATTTACGATTTTTCTGCCCCAACTTCACCAACGCCGGGATATTCTTATTCAAACGCGCAAAACTATCTTCATGGATTGCTCGGCGGATGCCTCGCATCAAGCTTAAGTAGAAATGAAGATTGTGGAGTGTGTGCAAACGGTGGGCTAAAATCTCCTTCTCCATATACAAATGACGAAGATAAGCGCGAGTGAAGTTTTGGCACGTGTAACAGAGACAGTCCGGATCGAGTGGTGTGAAGTCCATCTTGTATTTCGCGTTACGAATCCTCACCACACCGTCAGTGGTGAAAAGCCATCCATTCCGAGCGTTGCGTGTCGGCATAACACAATCGAACATATCCACGCCGCAACTGACGCCGTAAACTAAATCCTCCGGCGTACCAACCCCCATCAAATAACGCGGTTTCCCTCGTGGTAGCAGTGGAACGGTATAAGCTAAGGTTTCATACATCAATGCCTTTTCCTCTCCAACGCTCATCCCGCCAATAGCATATCCGGGGAAGCCGATGCGCACGGTCCCTTCCACACTTGCCTTCCGAAGCGTTTTTTCCATACCACCTTGCACGATACCAAACAGTTGTTGATTGGGATTGCGGTGGGCTTTCTTGCAGCGTTTTGCCCAGCGGAGCGTCATTTCCATCGAATCCTTGAGATACGCATAATCACTCGGTTGTGGAGGACATTCATCAAAGGTCATGATGATGTCTGCCCCAAGTGTGTTTTGGATGTCTATTGACCGTTCAGGGGTAATAAAATGCTTTGAGCCGTCAATCTCTGATCGAAATTCTACGCCTTCCTCGCTGATAGTACGTGAGGCCCCCAGACTGAAAACCTGGAATCCACCGCTATCCGTAAGAATCGGTTTCTTCCACGCCATGAATCTGTGTAGCCCTCCCGCTTGATCAATTACCTGAGAGCCCGGACGCAGGTAGAGGTGATACGTATTCCCGAGGATAATCTCCACTCCAATCTCCACGAGTTCACGCGGCGTACAGGCTTTGACGGTTGCGCGTGTCCCAACGGGCATGAAAATCGGTGTATTCACAACGCCGTGTGCCGTGCGCAATTGCCCAACCCTCGCCTGTGTTTTTCCGTCCTTGTGAATGAGTGTAAATTTATTTTCAGCCATCTTCTGTTTGCAGGGTTGCTGTTGCTGAGTTTACCTGAATGCTTCCAAGAAAGCTACAAAACTGGCGATATGACCAGTCGTTTCAAGCCTCTTCTTAACCTCGGTGAAATAAGTCTTATGCAGCAACGCTTTCGGATTCCTCTTTGTATAAGTCAGATTTCTATTCTTATCGTTCAGCATTGTTCTAAGATACCTTTCAGCAAACTGTGCTCGATTTAGCCTGTCGTATGGTGGGAGAAGTTCTGGGTCTCTTTCCAGAACATTGAAAATCTTCTTGTATTTTCTCAATGTCGGATGTCGTGGGTTCCTTGGTCCAACACGCTTGTTTCCGAGAGCCCAAGTTTCAAGGCAGAAATGCTGAATTACAATGAAAATAGATGCGGCACATGGTTTATCCCTTATAAATTCAGAAACTTCCTCGTACTTCTCTTCAAACGTCATTTCTTCGGAATCGATAGCTATGACAAATCTATCTATATTACGTACGCTATTGACATTCTCAATTTCAGCCTCAATTGTGTCGAAATAGCTGGGATAACCGCCTCCTGCAACAATTGCGAAATGATTACTTGCAATGTCGAAAATAGTATCAACGCGAGTCATTTCAGGGTTCGCTAAAGGAATCCATTTTTCATAGACATATCTTTCCCCTATTTCACCCTCAACAACAACATAGATATTCATTCGATACCCTCGTTGTAAAACGGATCGTTTAACAGTTGAATAAAACGCTGCTGCTTTGAGCGACTGAAGCGTTCCACATTTTTCTCTCCATATCTTATCTTTACCTCTGATCCCTTTCGGTGAAATATAAGCCAATTCTCAGGTGGTATTTTGTTTATGATGTAAGGATGGTGACTCGTAATGATAAATTGAATCTCTGTTTCAATTTGGTTCAAGAAAGTCGGAAGGAAATTTATGGCGTTTATTCCCAGTGAATTTTCGTATTCATCAATCAAATAAATTCCTCCATCTGGAAGTGTATACACATCTGTCAGAATAAGTAGGACTTTCTGCATCCCCGAGGAAAGTCCATCCACAGGTATCCAATCATCAACGTATCTTTCTTTGATAGAAAAGACCGGAACTATCCCTGGAAACCTTATGCTAGATTGAACACTTTTTAACTCTCTAATTTTAATTTGCCTAATGAACGGGAAAACTTCCATATACTGATCGCAAATTTTCTGAAATACTCCAGGAAGGTTTTCAGAAAGCCAATAAAGTTTCAAATTGACCCCTGAATCAGTCAGAAAAAGTTGAGGGAGATCTTTTATTTCCTCCCCTAAGAGTTCAGGAGCGATAATATCATATTTAGTATTTTCTCTCAGTTCATCTGCCGAAAAGTCCCTCTTCAGTATCGTTTTGAATCCTTCATACAAAGGTTTTATATTTTCTTCCTCTTTTAGAAGTGATAGGCTTGTACTTTCTCTTGGTAGTTTTGGAAGTGCCTTCCCAGAGAATTTGAAAACAGACTCAGTCCTTTCAACAATTGGGCTCTTTCTGTGTTCAGATTTCTGCCAGAGGTGTTCTTGCTTGACCAATGATTCTTTAGAGGAAGTTTGTTCGACTTCAAGCTCCCACCCATAAATGAAACCATCTTGTTCAAGTTCGAGTTTCCAAAAGCCATTTTTCTGGACTTTTGAGCTTACTGCCATGCGTCCCAAATTGAAAATAGTGTTTAGAAATCTTGTCTTTCCAGTACCAGAGTCACCAACCAGCAGGTTGAGCTTTCCGAGTTCAACTTTTGAAAAGATCCAATTAGATTTTGCTAAATCTTCAAACTGGTAAGAGATAATTCTCACGATAATTTCCTCACGAGTCACTATGCGTGAACCGGTTAATTCAATCAATCCAAACGATTACTCCAAAGGCAATTCATAACACGCCGCCTCCCGATCGTTTCGCACAAGCAGATAGGGCCCAGCGAGTGCGGGACTGTTCCATGTTTTACCTTCGAGCGCAGGGAAACGAGCAAGTTCCTTGTGTTCATGCGGATTCACTTCGACTAAAATAACATCGCCTGATTCCGCTTGCACAAGAAGTAGGTCATCAACCAGTATCACTTGCCCATGTCCATAACGTCCACGTTTCCACTTGCGCTGACCGTTAGTGATGTCGAGACACACCAGCACGCCATCGTCTAGCCCGTAGATATATCCATCTCGATAAACAACATTTGTGAACTTGGCTTTAAGCCGGGGCGTCTCCCAAACCAGAGAGACTTGGAGTGCTTCCTTCTCATCGCGCTGAATTTGAAACAGCTTCCCGCCGATGCCGTAGCCACTCGAAACGAAAACACGGTCGCCGGGTAGGGGAACGGGTTGGGCCACACACTCCACTTTCGCCCAGGGATGCTGCCAGAGGATTTGGCCGGTAAGCGGCTCGTGTGCGGCGACATTGCCATAATTAAAAATGAGGATTTGACGTACACCCGCAACCGTTGTAATCTGTGGTGAACTATATCCCGAACGGGCGTTCCCGCCACTCCATACCCGTTCTCCAGTATCTTTGTGATAAGCCACCAAAGATTTCCCTTCCGGGCCACCAGCACTTACTACGACTCGATCGCCGAGTACCAGAGGAGAACCGCTCATCCCCCAAGGTGGCATCTTGGCATTATTATCATGGATAATATTTACCGACCAAATCCCTTTGCCCGTTTCGAACTCGAGGCAGTTGAGGATGCCAGTTGCCCCTAAAGTGTAAACGCGGTTTCCCATGATTGTCGGAGTCGCACGAGGACCAACTCCCGCGGGCATCTGGTCAAACCTGGCGCGATTGCGATGGCTCCATTTCTCTTTCCCTGACTTGAGGTCATAACAGACGACCATTTCCCATTCGCCACGTTGCTCTTGCGTAATTGCAGAATTCCCAACTATAGCGAACGCGGACCAGCCTGCACCAATGGCGTGTCGCCACACAAGCCGCGGTGGGCGGTTCGACCAATCACGCGCCAATTGGATTCCGCCTACGGTTGCATTCCGATTCGGTCCGAGAAATTGCGGGTAGTCACTTGGTGAAAGCCTTGAGACACTCTCGTCTTTTTCTAAAGTTGTGATGAGGCTTCTTCCAGCTTTCTTCGCCCAACGCCATTCCAATATGGGCACCAAGTCTCCACTGAATCCTCGAAAACGAAAAAGCACCGGCGAGAGTCCAAGCATCAAAGCAATCACACCCAAAGAAATCAATCGGACTTTCCATCGCAGACGCGACAAAAATAACAACCAGAGAAGTATTAGCAGGAATGAAGTTAGCAAGACGCTTACCGTCTGAAATACCCGTGCTTGTCGTTGTGGGGCGGCGGAAGTCCAAATCCATACAACTGCCAAAATCGTAAGCACGACAATAATGGCGAGGGGCCACCAGCGTAAACGATTGTTTGAGGAAGACATAACACATATCCTTATGTAAGATTACTTCAGGTCATAGACCTGTTCCATTATCGCCCACCATTCGTCTTCTTGCGCCTCTGGAACTTTCTCTTGAAATGTACGCATGAGGTCGTCCCATTCCTGGCATCTCGGATGTTGCTCAAGGTACTTGGGAAAATCCCGTTCAGGAACGAAGCTATCAACAGTCTCCATGTACATGAACATTCGTCTTCCCAATAGAAAGATCTTCATTGAGGTGATGCCGACCGTCTTCAGGGCACTCTCGGTTTCTTGCCAGACGTTTTGGTGATATTCCTTATATTTTTCGATGAGCCGAGAATCGTCTTTCAAATTTATCGTCATTCCAAATGTTTTCACGTTTTTCTCCTTGAAGGAAGACCACACAGGCCTTCGTGCATAGGCATGGTTGAAAGGACTGTTGCGGGTGATCTGCTTTTCCTTTTGCCACGTGACTCCCCCATCCCTGCTAATCCAAAGTGCTATTTCACCACCCGTTCCATACTTCTGCGGCCCAGGCTCCGTGGGGCCGATGATACGCCATATCCCGTTGGTGCAGGGGTCACTACGAGCAGATGTAACAAAGTCAAGGTAGTATCCCATTCAAAAAGATTCATTGCATCGCTGAAGGATTATGGGACAGGAATACCTATTGTTCGTATATTGGCGGGCGATCATGTAGGCCGAAGCTCACCAAGAATGAAAGGCTGGCTGAGATAATAACCATAAGGAAAACGGCATCAAAATTCCTGTTTCCGTCACTGGCTGGGGAAAGCAGAACCGCCAACACACTGGAGCCGATGATGCTACCAAGATAACGGCTTGTTGAGAATACGCCCGATGCCACTCCTGCCTCCTGCGGACCAACCACCTCAACCGCAACTGTTTGTAGCCCCGCCGACGATAATCCAATCCCAATCCCTGCGATACTTAGACCTCCCAATAATACTGGCAACGCGATGCGATTGTTAGTCAGCGTCAGTAGTAGCAATCCCACTGTCAGTAGCAATAGACCACATACAGTTGGCCAGCGTCGTCCAAACCGGTCCGCCAGCCGCCCACCGAAGGGTGCAAATACGACCATCGCCACCGACATTGCCATCAGCACTAAGCCCACTTTTCCGCTTGTCCACCCCGCCTGTTCCTCCAGCAGAATCGGAATCGTCAGAAGGGTCGAATACATAGCAAGGTTACTGAAGGCGATAGCACCGTTGGCGGCGGCGAACGCCCGATGGCTAAAGAATCGTGGCTGAAGAACCGGATCGGGGTGCTTCAATTCATGCCACAGGAAGAGCCCCGCGATTGCGATGAGGATAAGCCCGCCCGGCAATAACGCGAACTGTGTTTCACCACGACGCGCTTGTGTCAGTAGCCAAGCTGTCCCCATCAGTACGGTCAACAGCAAGCCTGCTCCCACGAGGTCAAAGGGGTGAGAGGTTCCTTGTGGCCGTTTGGCTGGAATTGAACGCCAACCTATCAACAAGGCCGGTACGATGATTAAAAGGTTAACAGAGAAAATCGCCTGCCAGCCAACAGTGCTGACGAGAAATCCGCCCAACGGAGGCCCTGCCGCGGCTGCCAGAGCGACGGCGGCACCGATTAAGCCAAAACGACTCGCCCGACGTTCAGCCGGTATCACTTCGCGAACCAGCGCAAAACCGTTGGGCAACGCAATTGCTCCGGCTATGGCTTGTTGCACGCGGAAGAACACTAGCATCGACAGACTTTGGGCCATCGCCGCGCCCAGCGAAGCAAACCCAAAATAGATCAGTCCGCCGATAATGAGACGCCGACGCCCCAGCCGATCGCCTAGCTTGCCAGCAACCGGTTGTAATGAAGCCATTGTAATCAAGTAGGCAGTTACTAACCAGCCCGCGCTTGCCATATCGGTAGCGAACTCGTTCATTAGCTGGGGCAACGCCACTATAATCATCGTCGAGTTGAGCGGTGCCAACATGATACTGAGTGCTACGGTAATCAGTATCGCACGTTCATTCTTCCACGATTCGGACGATTCCTTCATCTCCATCCACCTCAAGAATCTGGCCGTCTTGAATCAACGAAGTCGCGGTGCCGGTCCCCACAACCGCCGGGATGCGATACTCACGCGCAACAACAGCGCAGTGGCTAAGGATACCTCCGGTATCGGTGACAACAGCAGCGGCTGTGGCAAACAGCGGTGTCCATGGAGGCGCGGTCGTCTCCGCCACTAGAATATCCCCCGCGTGTAATTTATCTGCTTCGGCAATCGACCGAATGACCTTGGCAGGTCCCCGAGTTTTCCCTGGTGAACCTGAGTTGCCGCGGATAACGTTGGGTTCGTCTGAAGGTTGGGGCGGGCCACCGGCAAATTTCTGCATAACCCGACCAAAGGCACTTTCGGGAGGCGGGCCATAGTCCGTGCCGAGTGCTGATGGTGGGTTAATCGTGCGGAAGTGTTCCATCTCAGCACGGCGTTCGTCAATCAATGCCCGCCGATTGCCCGCTGGTAATGCCCTCGCTGTTTCACGCAGTTCGTCCAACGTCAAGTAGAAGATGTCGTTAGATGTTTCAATGACATTCGCTTCGGCACAACGCCGTCCAAATTCCATAAAAACTTGCCGTACTCGATACAAACAGTTGAAGTCAATCCAGAAACCGTGGTCCTCTGTAAGCACATTCCCAATTTGGGCGGCTTTTAGAAGGAACTCAAACTGTTCAACCACCTGTTGCGGGTATCCCTTCAGACGCTCGCGCGCCTTCGCCATCGCCTGAGCGCGCTCGGCAGCTAGCTCCGCCAGTTCAGCCGTTGCATCCCGCTCGGGTTGGGTAATATAATCCTTCAGGTTCTTGATCACCGGAGTCGGGTCCTCGATCCAATACGGATAGCTTACGCCCCACTTATCGCCGCGTTGCCCATACGCCTCCAAATACGCACGAAGTTCAACAAGGAACTTTTGCCCAGCGGACGTTGCTTCCAGCGCCTTAATGACTTCACTGGCGGCGTGCGTTTCGAGTGTCTGACGGACTTCGTCCGAAGCCAACGCGCGTCGGCTCAACGCCCATTGCTCACGGCCGGTTTCGACAGTCTTGTTGTCAAAACCTTGAAGTAGCTTGTAGGATGCGAAGGTGTCCTCGCTCCCGAAGAGGTCCTGGTATAGCTCGTCGAATTGACCGATCGCCATAAGAGCCGGGAATACTGTGAGAAAGTGGATTTCCCACAGGCGTATCATCCGATCAAAAGTTTCATCCAGATGAATCAGTAATTCTGGCACCCCGGCTTCACGGAGATCGAAAGCGTCCCAGAAAGCCAAATGCGTCTTAATTTCAGGCAACCATTCTGTATCCCATAGTTCCTCAAGTTTTGCGATAGCTGCGTTTAGCTTTTCCTCATAAAGCTTGCCTTGAACCTCCATTTCCTCCAGTGGAAACCGGGGTGCCCATGCCAGGTAAAGATACGTGTTGACGTGCAAGAAACGGGTGTTCGTCGGCGCGTTATAAACCGCTTCCATATTCAGCTTTCCCATTGATAGCGCCCAAAACTGCCCCTCCAAAGGCAGAGCCGGATCCGGAAAGTGCATCCGGTCATGTTGCCAGAATATGTGAGCATCGTCCGGATTTTCCCAAGTGACCGGGAAGTCCGGTGGTATCGGAATGGGGGTTGGTTCAGGGGGATTCATCGTATTTTCGTTTGACATTGATTTTCTCCTTCTGTTGTATTCCATTGGTTGGGTGTGAATTTTTTCAGGACTGTTGAAGGGTAGTGATTGGCCGACATTGAAGGAGATACAAATCCCCTGCATGGTAGGCGCACTCGATGTCTACCGGCCAGCCCATTTCGGTTTCGAGTTTCAACGCAAGCTGTGCCATCTCAGCCGCATGGTCGTCACTGATTGAAGGTTGTGTGCGCAAGAAGCGTGGGACACCGACTTCCTGTGTGCCACCATCCACCGCCACTGTCATACGGCCCTTCTCCGCAATCTGGCGCGAGGCCACGGACAAGTCCGC
>JADFGN010000291.1 GCA_022567695.1 Candidatus Poribacteria bacterium
GCGATTTAGGATTCTATTCCTTTCTTCAGAAAGTGAAATACTACGTCCAAACCAAAGGCAAACACATCGGATTCATTGACAGGTTCTATCCATCTTCTAAAACGTGTTCAGACTGCAGTTTTGTTTTCAAGGAACTCGAACTCCGTCAACGGTCATGGAAGTGTGCCGAGTGCGGCATTGTTCATAACCGTGACCGAAACGCCAGTGTGAATATTGTTAGCGTTGGGGCGTCAACGCTTGGGCTAGGTGATGTCAGACCTCCTTCACCGGAGGCTATCGCCGCTTGAATCCAGAATCCTCGCCATTCATGGCGGGGAGTATATCAACTGCGCTTCATCTTTACCATCAATCGCCGTGCGCAAGGCTTGGGTGAGCGGCTGCATCCCTTGACGCTGCTGGGTACGGTTCTCAGCGATGGCTTTGATTCTTGGCTCCAAGACCGCCTTTTCTTCGGCGGAAAGGTTCAAATCCTCAATGGCACGTTGCACCTGCCGTTTGATCATCTGTGTGGGGTCAAACTGACGTCTGCTGCCCTCGCCGCGTTGACCCCTTCCGGGTCGCTGTTGGGAGCGGTTGGGTCTTGTATCCTCCTGAGCAGATATAAAATATGCACTCGTCAGCACCAAGCCGACAACAAGTAGGAATGTGAGTGGACGATTCAATGCATGATATTTTCCTCCTTCAGGAAAACAGCGTGTGTTTTTTGTTGATGCATGGTGCATCATTTGCTACAATACAAACAATCGAGCCAATGGGATCTTTTGGCGCAAAAAGGGCGTCAAAGGATACACCGATATTGGCAACTTTAAAACAACAAGATTCTGCTTGCGGGAAAAGGAGAGGTTTTCCCGTAGGCAAGAAAAAATTGTTACCCCGTCTACTACCTACTACACGGACTCTCCGACGATCACACAATATGGTGTCGTCGCACGAGCATTGAGCGATACGTCCAATCATTGCCGCTGATCGTCGTCATGCCAGATGGCGGACGCAGTTTTTATTGCGACGCCGTGTCCAGTCCGCGATATGAGACATTTATGATCGAAGATGTGATCGGGTTCGTGGATAGGTTTTTTCCAACGATTGCTTCACGCGAGGGCGGGTCATCGGTGGACTTTCCATGGGCGGATACGGCTCAATGAAACTCGCTATGAAATTTCCAGATCAGTTTTGCAGTGTTGTCTCACACTCCTCGTGTCACAACATCGCTCGCAGGCCAGTGGAGGAACCCTCCAATGAACTCAGACTCATCCTCGGATCTGAGTCAGCCAACGGTAAAGACGACCTTTTCGCAATTGTAGAGAACGCAGAACCATCCAAGCTTCCCGCGATTCGATTCGATTGCGGTGTCGATGACTTTCTGCTTGAGGACAACCGACTTTTCCATCAGCATCTGGAATCTCTCAATATACCGCACGAGTACGAGGAATTTCCCGGTGAGCATAGTTGGGCATACTGGGACGTTCATGTTCAAGAGGCAATCGCCTTCCACTGCAAAGCCCTAGGAATTAATGGAGGGAAGTAGGTCGTTGGGGTGCAGAAATTCACGTCCTGTGGGAGCGACATCCTTCTCGCGATGCGTGGAATTCTGAACAGCACATCACCGCAACGGTTTGGGAAACAGATTGGGTTTAGCGTGAATTCAACATGATGGAACTCTTTTGTGGTATAATTCTGTTCAGTAGGCACGGTAGTTTGTGGGAAAAATTAGCCAAAACAATCAGTCTCTACGTGGTTTTGTGGTGTTGTTCTATTGCAAGCCACTGAATTCAAACACAATTTTCGTTACCCCAGACAGACAAAAGTAGAGCTCTCGGAGCTCTGCTCAAGCAAGGTTAAGGAGGAGGAGAAGATGAAAAGAATGAACCTTTTACTGCTTATGTTTAGCAGTTGTGTCCTCTTGCTCAATTGCGGCGATGAAGGGATGCGAGTCGAAGCCGCACCCAAAGATGCGCAAGAACGAGCGGCTGAAGACGTTTATGAGTTGGCGTTGATCCAACGGGTGTATCCAGCGCAATACTTCCCCGATGTTGTCGTTGTCCAAAAGGATGTCCCCATTAAATTCTACATCACAACGATTCAACAAGAGCATCAAAACAAAGTCAGTGTCGAACCCTTCTTTGTCACGACAGAACCCGTTGTGCCCGGCAAGACGAGAGCCACGCTCTTCACTCCCGATCAGGCGGGGTCGTTTACCATCCTCAATTTGGGACACGGCTTTACCGGCGAATTGTTCGTCGCGGAAACGGCTGAACAGGCCAAAGAAAAACGGGCGGAGAAGGGGTTTCAGGAGTTTTCACTGCTCTACGGCGCCGAGAATATCTATCCGCAAAAAGTGGTCGTGCAGAAGGATGTTCCCCTGAAGCTTTATAACATCGGCTTAAAGGAGGAACATTCGGTTTCATTTCCGCCCTTCCTGCAGACCGCACAAACCGTCACGCCGAATGACGTGACCACCTTTGAATTTGTGCCTGACCGCCTCGGAACATTCATCATACGAGATGAGACATTCAACCAGACGGCGGAGTTGGTTGTGGAGCCAAGTGCTCTTGCCAACGTGACACCCGTTCGTCCGAAGGGGATGCTCGCCGTGGCTTGGAGCCAGATGAAAACGAAGTAATTAACGAAAGGACCCGTGCTATGAAAATCTATCAATACAAAACGATGAGACAAAGATCAGGCGGGACATTGAGCCTTACACGAACAACCCACGGATTATTTCGCGTGAGTCTGTTGCCGTGGGCGACCGTCATTATCACTGCCGCCCTCTTGTTCTGCCTTACAGCCAGTGGGCAGGAACGCCATAAGAAGAAAGCGGACTCCACGCTGGACGCCAGCGTCATCGAAAAAGCCGCGGGAACCAAGGCGAGCGTGACCGCCGACGGGGTAGTGCGCATCGGCTGGTCGCGGGATGACGTGCTGGTCCAGGTGGACGGTATGCCGTTCCCACCGGCCGCGGGGCTCGGCTCGTGGGCGGCATTCATGCCGACCGAGGATGGAGCGATGGTCATGGGCGACACGGTTGTCTTCCAGGATGAGGTGAGCCCGGCGATGGATGTTGCATTTGCTCACGGACTTCTGGTCACCGCACTTCACAACCACTTCTTTTTCGACGAGCCGAAGGTCTACTTCATGCACATCGGTGGTTCAGGCGACCCGCAAAAGCTGGCGGCGGGTGTCAAAGCGATGTGGGACGCAATCAAGAAGGTTCGTGCGGCAAATCCGCAGCCCGCGACCCGCTTCGGCGAGTCCATCCCGAAACCCGGGAAGATTGACACAGAGCGCATTGAGCAGATCACCGGTCTCAAACCGAAGGTCTTAGACGGCGGTGTCGTGAAGGTCAGCGTTGGCCGCAGGGGATACATGCACGGCACCGGGATGGGGGGATCGATGGGTTTGAGCACCTGGGCGGCTTTTAGCGGCAACGACGAACTGGCGGCGATCGACGGCGACTTCATTATGACCGTCGAGGAAGTTCAGCCAGTACTTTTGGCGTTGCGGAGGGCGGGCATCCACGTCGTCGCTCTGCACAACCACCTGGTCGGTGGCGAGCCGTTCTTCTACTTCACCCACTACTGGGGCACCGGAAGCACGGAGAAGCTGGCGGGTGGCTTTAAGTCCGCGTTGACCGCTCAAGCAAACGCCCATAACAGGGATGGGATGAGTTGGAACTTCGACGATGTCCCGGTCGGTGCATTGCCCTCTGACTGGAAGGTAGACGCGACGGCCCCGAAGGGACGGTCAAACGCCTGGGCCGTGCAGGAGGATGCGGCAGCACCTTCGGGCAATCATGTGCTGGCACTGCCGAAAGTCGAACGATTTAACGGCGACACGTTCAACCTGTGCTGGACAGACCGCATCAGTTTCCGTGACGGTGAGATTGCGGTGAAAGTCAAAGCGAACACTGGAAAGATAGACCAGGGCGGTGGCCCGATCTGGCGTGTTAAGGACGGGGACAACTACTACATCGCACGCTGGAACCCGCTGGAGGACAACTTCCGCGTCTATTACGTCAAGGATGGTCGGCGGGTGCAGCTTGACAGTGCCCGCGTCAAAGCCGACCCCGCCAAATGGCACACCATCAAGATCGACCAACGCGGTGATTCTATCGCGTGCTACCTGGACGGGGAGAAACTGCTGGAAGTCAACGACAAGGCGTTCACCGAGTCGGGGGGCGTTGGGTTGTGGACGAAGGCGGACGCAGCGACATCTTTTGATGATTTCAGCTTCAAACCGCTTCAATGAGCGAATGGACTCTTGACAAATCGGCGAATGGGTGAAGACATGAACTGACTCAGATGACTTTTGGGGTGAACTTCTGGTTTCAGCAGTATCGCCATAAATTTCAAATCAACTATTTGAAGGATTTTTTGAACCATGGCAAAAAAGACCAATAGCACTTTCAATACCAGGTAAGCTTTAGCTTATTTTTCATAAGGAGGAAACGTCCATGAGAATTCGATCCATTACCCGCAATGTCTGGCTCCGCAACACTTTAGTTCAAGAACTTGCGTTGTGTTGGCTGATGCTTGTCCTCCCCCTCTTTTGGGCGATGGGCTGTGGCGGCGATGAACAAGAAACATCTCAACCGGCCACAAACCCCGTTTCGGCGGGGGATTCGGGCACCACTGTCCCGCAAAAGCCGCCCGAGATCGCCGATGTCTTCGTTGCTGAAGTCACGCGGGAAGGGGTCGTCATCCGATGGAAGACGGACATCCCGGCCACCAGCCAAGTCGAATATGGAGAGACGACAAACTACGGCAGAAAAAGCCAGCTTAAAACCCGCCTCGTCACCGAACACGAAGTGGTGCTCAAGAATCTCAAACTCTCCACGACGTATCACTTCCGCGTCTTATCCGCTGCGGCGGAGGGGCAATCGTCCACCGTTTCGGAAGATGGCACATTTACCGCCTCGCCGCCGAGTTTCTCCAAAGACATCCTGCCGATCTTTAACGTCGGTTGCATGCTGGGAATACGCTGTCATGCGGAGGCGGTGGGGCTGTCGAAACTCAAGCTGACGACATACGACTTGATGATCAAAGGCGGCGCCAGCGGCAATCCGATTGTTCTGGGGAATGCGGAAGCCAGTTTGCTGGTTCAACGCATCACCGGTCAGAAGCCCCCGCAAATGCCGCTCGACAATCGCCCACTTAAGCAGAAGGAGGTTGACCTGATTAAGCTATGGATTAACGCCGGGGCAAAGAACGATTGAGCCAACTCCGGTCGCATCGAAGGCCTTTCGGTCTACGACATGTGGACGCATCAAAACCGAGTACTTCCTACTCCCAAAAATTGTGGGCGTGAAAAATTGGCCAAAGATGTTAGCGGATTTGGTAGGTTTATGAAAAGTCCACTGTTAACAAATGTTGAGCATTTGGAGAATAGCAATGAAAAAAGTTGGATTTGTTGGTCTTGGCGATATGGGCATAGGAATGGCAAAAAACCTATTGCAAAACGGGTTTGCGCTAACTGGCTATGATTTAAGGGAAGAAAGGCTAGAAATGTTGACCCGATTGGGAGGAAAACGGGCGGCAAATTGCCGAGAGGTGGCGGAAAATTCGGATGCCGTTTTTGTGATGGTACTCAATGGCGCGCAAGTTAAAACGGCGATTTTTGGGGAACACGGATTGCTGGAAGGATTAAAACCGAATGCCACAATCATCGTCTCAGCCACGATACATCCCTCAGAGGTCAGAGAGGTCGCGCCTGCGGTGCTAGAAAGAGGAATTCACTTGATAGATACACCGGTCAGTGGTGGTAAATTAGGCGCGGAAAACGGCACGCTCACGATGATGACGGCAACAAAAAAAGAGGTGTTTGATGATTGTAAAGATCTCTTGGAAGCTGTCGGTGAGAATATCTTTCACGTCGGAGAAGATATCGGTATGGGGCAGACGGTAAAAGCCGCGCTACAGGCATTTATCGGAGCGAGTTTTACCGCCATTTTCGAGTCACTCGTTCTTGGTGTGAAAGCGGGAGCTAAGGCCGAAACGCTTTATGAGGTATTCAGTGCCAGCGCCGTGGGAAGTCCGTTGTTTGAAAATGCCGCAAAACTCATTATGGAGCGGAAATTCAAAGACACTGGAAGTCACATCGGGACCATGTACAAAGACCTTGGAATTACGATGAATCTGGCAAAGGAAAACGGGGTCGCAATGTTCACAACAAGCGCGGCTTATGAACTGTTTCAGGCTGGCAAGTCCCTTTTTCCAGATGAGGATAATTGGTCGATCGTCAAGTTGTTGGAGCAAATCGCAGGAATAGAGGTCAAGAAGCAGTGAGCGGAGGAAAAATGAAACTCGGTGTCATTACAGATGGGATTAGCAGAGACTTCGAGCATGCGTTGAAAGTGATGGCTGAAGTCGGCATGGCGTATGCGGAATTACAATTTCTCTGGGATAAAGAGGTCGGCGATCAAACCCCCGAAGAAATTGAAAATATAAAGCGTTTGGTTGCTCAATATCAGGTCAAAATTTCATGCATTTCGCGGCATAATTTCGTCGGGCTTCCCGTGATGGCAACCAAATCCGAAGACGACATCTACAAGGAACATTTGGACAGTCTCAAACGGTGCATTCATATCGCTAAGGAATTGGGGACCAACACGGTCAGAATCATGAGTTGTAGAAAAGAGATGATCATCTTTGGTTATAACGGTGCAGAAGAGTGGGTTGCCAGCACCGGCGCGTGGGATAAATTGCTGAAGCTCATGGAAGCTCCGGTGAAATTAGCGGCGGATGAAGGCGTGACGTTGGTCGTTGAAACTGGAAATAATGCGATGATTACATCAGGGGTTCTCGCGAAGAAGCTCATCGATGATTTGGGAACGAAGCACCTCAAAATCCTTTGGGACATACCCAACACCATGTACTGTACCGAGATTCCTTATCCAGACGCCTACGAAGAGATTAAGGATTATATCGGTCATATCCATCTAAAAGACGTTAAGGCGGACATCGCGCGAGCAACCGTTCGCTTCTGCCCATTGGGAGAAGGAGACGTCGCCCCGTACCTTGAAGGCATCGCCGACGCTTTAAATCGGGATGGATATCAAGGTATCATATCTTTTGAAAGTGTGTATCGGCCTGATAATGGCACGTTTGAGGATGGATTTAGAGAATGCTTGCCAACATTTTTAAAGCTATTTGGATAACCGCCTATGAAACATAGGTCAAGATTGATGGTTGGTTACCCTTTGGGAGGGCGACGCTCCCGCGAAGCCTCTGGTTCGGCGGGAGCCTCACCCTCCCACCTGAACGGTTACCTATTCGGAAATTGAATTCTGAAAGTTACTTACGTGAAAGTTGAATAAGGGGTGGTCGTAACTATTCGCGGATTCCATGGCCGGTAGCCTCCTTAACTAATCGGCACAGACCGCAAACTAACAGTTTGCATTACAAGTTAGTCAGAGATCCCGACTGTAGCACAATCTGTTAGATTGTGATCGGGGCATATTGAGAATAATGACCATACCTCAGTTAAATGAGCGTTACTGTTTTCGTCGAAGGCGGTCGTTTTCCTTCAGCGCGTCCATGTTTGCCACAATTGTACTCGCCATTTCATTAAACGCTATACCCAGTTGATCAATTTCGCTGTTGGATTTCACAGCAATCCGTTGTCGAAAGTCACCCCTCTCGAATTTCCGCACTACGGTGGTCATTTCCCGTAGATGTTTCGTGAGTAAAAAGAACAGAACCAGACCGATGATACCGATAAAAATGAAAACAAGGATCTGGTTGCCAATTGCAATTTGCAGAATTGAACTCACTGTGACTCGGTTGAAGTTCTCTTTAACCGCCGCAATGATCGAGTCATGACGCTCACCATCGAGAACCACGTAGAGATACATCGGTTCGATAATCGAAATCTCGGCGGCGGAGAAAGTATTCTGTCTATGCCGACTGAGCGGATGGTCTCCGTAGATTGGTTTTTCAAGCGTATTTCTTTGACCCAGCGTCACGATAAACTGTTTGACAGGTTCAACGTCAACCTTCCACCGCTGAATCCCCTCGTAAAAATAAAAAGAATCTTTCCCTTTTCTGGCGATATACATCCGGTCATTGTCCTTATCAATGATTCGCCACTCCTTATCTTTCTTTGTCATTAAAATGTCAACACGCTGAGAAAGTGAGATTTCATTGCTGGCAAACGCCTGAGTGAAATTTTTAAATTGGCTGAGTTCCACACGAAACATCAACTTCTGCATCAACGGCGCACGGATGTTGCCTTCATCATCAAGGAGATAAATTTTCACCGTCGGATTCATACCCGTAAAATGAGGAAATACCGTATCAATAGTGGCATCGAAATCTAAGCTACTTTTCGGCGGTGGAAACCTTTCCATGATCTTCTTGAACTCAACCGCTAGATCTCTGGCGAGATATTGGTTCTGTTTCTGATCCAATTCCGTCGAAAATTCTAAGGCAAAATGGACTAAAGGAAAAATCAGCACAACGCCCAAAATCAGGAGCAGGACAAGAAAAATCGCCGAAATCTTCCAATAAAAGCTACGGAAAAATCCCCTCACGTCTCTAAATCCTCCGGCTCTACAAATCTGTACCCAACACCCCAAACCGTAATGATGAACTTCGGCTGAGAAGCATCCGCCTCAATTTTTGCTCGAAGCCGATTAATATGCGAGTTGACCGTATGGTCATACCCTTCAAATTGATACCCCCAGACCAGATTTAGGAGTGCTTGGCGGCTATAAACGCGCCCCGGGTTTGACGCAAACATCGCTAACAAATCGAACTCTTTCGCCGTCAATTCCACCCGCTCTCCATTCAAAACAACGCGCCTCTTGTCGAGGTGAATCGTCAGCGATCCCAAAGTGATTGCCGGTTGCTCTTGAGACGAGATCTCCGCTTTGACGGCATCGACACGCCGAAGAATGGCCTTGATTCGCGCGATGAGTTCACGGATGCTGAACGGCTTTGTGAGGTAGTCATCGGCACCGAGTTCCAGCCCGAGTACCTTGTCAATCTCTTCCGATTTCGCTGTGAGCATCAAAATGGGTAAGCTCTTTTTCTTTTCCCGGATGCCCCGACATACCTCCAAACCGTCCAACTGCGGAAGCATCAAATCGAGAATGACCAGTTCATACGTGTGATTAAGAGCCTTTTCGAGTCCGGTTTGTCCATCCTCTGCCCGCTCTA
The DNA here is from genome assembly GCA_022567695.1 of Candidatus Poribacteria bacterium. Lineage (GTDB taxonomy): Bacteria > Poribacteria > WGA-4E > WGA-4E > PCPOR2b > JADFGN01. Next base: position 9,156 of record JADFGN010000291.1, read on the forward strand.
ATTCATATCCCAGATCATGGAGATGAATTTCAACGAGGTCTGTGATATCCGGATCGTCTTCTATGATGAGGACTCTCTTTTTCATATCAAATTGTTCCTTTCCGAATTAGCTGCGAATTCAAGGTTTCGACAAAGGATAGCATCTCCACTCCCACCTGACAACCGAAAAATGTCGCACAAAATATATGTTATAAAACTTTTAAGTGGGTTCGTGGGAAGTGCTTGGCGCAATACCGCACCAGCGGCTCCGCCGAGTGATGCAACTGGGCAGACCTCGGCCACATGGGCGTTCATCCTCGCAACGAACGTCGAAGAGCTGGGAGATGTAACGCTGACT
>JADFGN010000292.1 GCA_022567695.1 Candidatus Poribacteria bacterium
GTCGGAAATGCGGGAGTTATTTGACTGCCACTACCTATTTAGTTATGCAAAGACAATGGCTTATCGCCGACTTCGTGAATCCATTGCCGTGTCCACTCAACTGTTTCAAACTCCATGTCGCAGATGCAACTCGCAAGAAAAATCATCCCATCGATCCGTCCTTCACGAAGCCATCGCAAACCCATTTCACATTGATATTTCATCAAGTCAACGGGCATCGGTTTGCCATTCCCATAGTCATACATGTAACAACCCAACACTTTCCGGGAGGAAGGTGCAAGTTGCTCGACTCGCGCAAAATTGCTCTCAAGCGACGCAAGATGCTCGGAAGTCCATGTCCAGAAGGTCACGACATCACAGGTTGCTAGATGTTCCGCCACCGGATGTTCAAGCTGATGATTGTAAAAAACAACCCAAAGGTCTAGTTTTCGATCCGCAACGGTCAACCGATCTTGAATCGCCTTCAGTTCATCTGCGGTATGAACCGAACTCGACCACTCGCCGAATCATATCTGAAGAAATCATCCATCACGACGCCGGAAAAGTTCGGGAAGCGATTTGCGAGTTTGCAGGCATCTTCAAGCTCTCGGTTATCCGTCGCACCGCCTGCGCCGACAATCGACCAAACAACCTGTTTTAATGGACGAAATGCAAGCGCGTATTGTTCAAAAGGTGGCACGGGAAGATTATTATATCGCACCAGTATGAGATTCGGAACATTGAGGTAGAGTGCGCCTTCCGCCGGCGTCATCCGTGAAGTTTTCTCTAGTCCAAATTGATTATCATGGCTGCCGACATCGTGTCCCCAAATCCAAAATCTATCCCTGATAACTTCAGAATCCATTTGATTTCTCCTTACAATCTGTCAATGTATGCTAATTCTTCCTCCAATTTCTCGTGAGCAGATGACATCGTGGGGACCTCCAGTGGTGTGGAACGTGATGTATAGGTCGATTTTCTAAGATCAGAACCTCGGATTACCATCATTTAACAGGGCAAAATTCCATTGGGGCAACCGTCGGTAAAATCAGAAAAGCTGTCTCTTTCGTCAGATCAAAAATGAACTGACTAACTTCCTCATCAATTTTTGAAATCTGACTAGAATCTACAAAGATGTCGACGTTGAGATCTTCGTCTCCATAGATTTCATCTGTGAAAAGAATAATGGCATTAGGATACTTTTGGTTGATTCTATCCACGATTTGCTCGAGGATTTGCTCATAATCACTCTTCTTCGCTAGCCATTTTTAGTTTGACACCATTTTGCGGACGTTGTATCATCCACCGATGCTATGGCGAAAAGGATGTCGGCTTTCAATTCAGCCGGTCAGCGACCCAGAGCTTGACATCATTGTTAATTTTTCCATGTCCTTAACCGTTCAATTGAAGTGTTCACTGAACATCATGTGACAGTTTTATTACGAACTATGATTACTGCTTTTGAAGTCGGAGATCGGTTGGAAGTCACCTTTGACCTGTCGCTATGCGATCTGGATGTGCTCCTTGTGACCCCAACCTTGCGTTTCTGTCTCCCCGACTCGCCCCAACAGGTCTTAATCTGTTTTGAGACAGAGACTGGTGAAAGGTATTCGGCAAAACTGGACAATGCCGAACAGACCTTGACTGGTCCACAGTTGTGCCGTCTGCTTTCATCATCTGTTGCACAACGATATTCTCTCGAATTGGTGGAAATGCAACCCTGGACTTATCGGTTGATTTCACACGACAAGCCACAGGTCCCCTCTCTTGAGTCTTTGCGTTCGGTCGGAGATTTGGAGGTCCGATTTGATCTACAGGAAGATAAAACAATTCTGGACAAACTCTTTTTCGGGCAGTTTGAAGAAAAAAGACGCTACGATCTCAATACACTCGGTCACGAGATCGGCAGAAGCCCTGGGTTTGATCAATTACTCTCGCTTCAAACGGCTCGGGATGTGGTCGTCTACCCGCATCAGATCCGTGCGGTTCAAAAAGTCCTGCGGCAGTTTCGGGGACGGGCGCTGCTCTGTGATGAGGTGGGGATGGGGAAGACCATCGAGGCAGGGTTGATTCTTCTTGAATACATCATGCGCGGATTGGTCAACAAAGTCCTTATCCTCACACCTCCCTCTCTGATGGCGCAATGGCATGAGGAAATGCGTCGGAAATTTCTCCTCGACTTTGTCACAAGCGACGATGAACGGTTTAAGGAAGCGGGGGATAATGCGTGGAGCCACTTTGACAAAATCATTGCGTCAATACACACCGCCAAGATGAAACGTCATGCGTCCCATGTGGAGCCAATCGAGTATGACATGATAATCATTGATGAGGCTCATCATCTGAAAAATCGGAATACGGTCTCATGGAAGTTTGTCAACCGCTTGAAAAAGAAATACATCCTCATGCTCACTGCGACCCCCGTTCAGAACAACTTGGAGGAATTATTCAACCTGATAACCATTCTCAAACCTGGGCAGTTGAGTACGGCCCAGTCGTTCAGTCGTGAATACATTACCCGTGGCGATCGACTGAAACCCAGAAACCCCGAAAGGTTGAGGGAATTGCTCTCCGAAGTCATGGTACGCAATAAGCGGGGTCAGAGTGAAATGAAATTCACGCGACGCTATGCCCAGACTGTCCAACTTCAGTTGTCCCCGCCAGAATTAAAGCTCTACGAGCAACTCACTCAATTCATTAAAGAAGGCTTTTCGCAAAGAGGAATCAACATGCTGACGCTACGGACGTTCCAGATGGAGATCGGTAGTAGCACATTCGCCCTGTTGCCCACTTTGCACAAGACGATGACCAATGCCCGCTATAGCCTAAATCAAAAGAAACGGCTAAAAGCGTTTTACGATCAGGCATCGGCGATTGAGACCAACGTGAAGGCGGAACATCTTCTCAAGCTGATTGACCGTTATGACGATAAGATCATTGTGTTTACGCGGTTTCTGCAAACTCAAGCATATTTGCAGAAGGTTTTAGACCAGGCTGGGATTTCCTCGACCCTGTTTCACGGTCGGCTGTCTCGGATGGAAAAAGAGGCAAGTCTTCAGCGTTTCAGAGACAATCACTCGGTTTTAATCAGTACCGAATCCGGTGGTGAAGGACGAAATCTACAGTTCTGCAACGCGTTGGTCAACTATGACCTGCCATGGAATCCGATGCAGATCGAACAGCGTATCGGACGAATCAGCCGGGTTGGACAAACCCGGGATGTGTATATCTTTAATTTCTCTGCGGCGAATACCATCGAAGCCTACATCCTCGAATTGCTCGATGCAAAAATCAACATGTTCGAGTTAGTGATTGGAGAAATGGACATGATTTTGGGCAACCTGGGCGAATCTAAAGATTTTGAGCAGGTGATTTTCGATATCTGGGTCGAATCCCCAACTGACCAACAGCTACAGGAAAAGATGGATGACTTCGGAGAAGAACTCCTCGCCGCCCGGGAGGGGTATCTTCGTCAAAAAGCGTATGATGAGCAGTTATTCGGAGACCATTTCATCGCAGAGGAGTAATCGTTAAGCCACTTGATGGGGGTTAAATGAGAGTCTATGGAACTGGGTGATAACCGCAAAACCTCAAATCGACTCCGAGAGTTTGCCACGACCCTCTTTGAATCGACGGGAGGAGTTGTGGAATCGGTAGAAGACGATCTCATCGAGGTCCTGTTGCCAAAGGAACTCGAAGAACGGTTTGGTACCGATTTTTTAATTGCTTTGGATCCGGAGATTGTGCCGGAAGTGCCTTCTGCCCAACTGTTGAACTATGGGAGTGCTCTACTTGACGATCTGATTGCATTTACTGAGGAACAGGGGACCGTATCGCGTGTCTATCTGACTGGAATCCACCTTGACGATTCAAGGATAAAACAGAACCTGAAACGGACACTCCGATTCGAAGGTTCAGATATTCAAATCCGCCGGATTAAGGTCAAGCTATTCAAGTATCTGCTCTTCACTTTCAAAATTCGGTACACAACCGATGAGCGAGAAGAGGAATTCATTTCGGTGGGCGTGAACATGGAAAATGGACAGATTGCCCGACGCCTGATAAATGTTGTCAGTGACCCGGGACGGTATTCTCAAGAGAATTACCTAATCTGTCCAGAAGCGGAGTCTATCTCGGTGTATCAGGCGTATGGTATCGCACAAAAGGAAGTCGAACGAAAAATGATCGCCTCAATAAACTACCATAAAACTGCTATGGAAAAAGTCATTCACCAGGAGTCAACCCGGATTTCAAAATTCTATCAGGACAACGACACGGAACTCCAACAACGCATCGAGAAGGAGAACGTCAGGCGGGAAACCCATGTCGATTGGACAGCGGATGAGCATCGAAAATCGGAGGCGCGGATACAGACGCTTTTAAGCAAGCGCCAGGTCAACGAAATCGAGCGGAAGCGACGGCTAAAAGAAATGTTAGATAAATACACCTTACGGACAAATGTCCGGCTGATCAATCTCCTTGAGATCGCCTATCCCAAGATGGTCAACACCGTAGCGGTTGTTGAAAATGGGGATAAAAAATCTGCGGGAGAAAGTCTTCGTGTCACCACCACGATTATTTGGGACCCCGTCACGCAGAGCCCCGAACCGCTTATCTGTTCAAAATGCTTAAAGCTCACCACGACGTTGAAACTGGTGCGTCCGTCCAAGGATGATACCCAATTGGTGTGTGGGAAATGTTAAAATCAGTGAAGACTCTTATGACGGTTTTGGTAGTGCGCTTGTTCTCATTTGATGAAATCAGAGGGGATACGGTCAGGGATGCATCAGAATTCAACAATGATGGAACGCTGGTCAAAAAGCCAAAGATTGTCAACGGGCAATTCAAATTGAGCCATAAGCATGCGTCTGGCTATCGGACGGAGAAATGGATTAATGGCCTTTGATGAATTTCTAACCGGCACAAAGGAGACTCAAACCATGTCAACAAAGAATCACTTTGCCGAAGGGCGTTGGCTGGATGCCGATATTTTTTCATCGGACGAACGTGAGGCATGGCGGCACATGTTACGCGACGACGTGAAAGCACGATGCAAAACGGTTAATCAGCGAGACAGAACCGCGTGGACGAGGATTCAATCTCGAACGGATTGGGAAAGATTCTATGCGCCACGTATCGAAGTGCTACGTCAGTCTTTGGGCGTTTTCCCACGTGTGCCCCAAAACCTAAACGTACAAGTGACACATACTATCGAAGGTGACGGGTATCGCATTGAGAACATCATCTATGAAAGCCGCCCGGGAGTCTCCGTCACGGCAAACCTTTACTCCCGCTCACCACCTCGTGAGAAGATGTCCCGACAGAATCGGGATTCAAAGTCTCTAGCGAAGCGAGATCCCGATTCATCGGGGCAACCCGCTATCGTCATCATCCATAGCCACCACAATCCGAAAACACAAGGTGAACTACAGGACATGGGGATGACATGGGCACGGAGCGGTTGTATCGTGCTCATAATAGACCAGTTCGGCTACGGTGAGCGTCGGCAACATCGACAAGGTCCACGCCAAGATTATCTTTTCCGCTACATCAACGGCATCCAGTTGCACCTCATCGGTGATAGCCTCATGGGTTGGATGGTGTGGGACGTGATGCGCGGTATAGATCTGCTTTTGAGTCGTCAGGATGTCGATAAAGACAAGGTAATCCTTATTGGAGCGGTTGCGGGTGGCGGTGACCCGGCGGCAGTGGTCGCCGCAATCGATTCACGCATTACATGCGTCATCCCGTTTAATTTTGGCGGGCCTCAGCCCGAGACGACCTATCCACTTCCAGACGATGCAGAGGAAACGTTCAACTACATGGGCGGTGGCTCGTGGGAATCAACACGAAACTTGCGTTTCAGTGCGCGTGACGGTTTTCTGCCGTGGGTCATTGTCGCGTCCACCGCACCACGTCATCTGATTTACGCGCACGAGTTCAGTTGGGATAAGACACGCGACCCTGTATGGAATCGACTTCAGCAGGTGTTTGCCTTTTACGATGCCTCTGACAACCTTGCTTTTACGCACGGCGCGGGGCGGCTTTCTGGTCGACCGCCATCAGCCACACATTGTAACAACGTCGGCGACGTGCATCGGGTGAACATCCACGATGCTTTGCAACGCTGGTTCGACATCCCCATTCCGCAAGAGTATCAGAACCGCCTTTCTGAAGAAGAATTGCGTTGCATGCCACCGGAAACACAGCAGCGTCCCTTACATGAGTTGTTCGCTGAGATTGGGGCATCGCGCTCAACAGCGATGCGTAACTTGCTCGCCGGGCTTGCCACAGACAAGAAACGCGAGCATCTCTGTCAGGAGTGGGCGAAGCTGCTTGGCAATGTCACCCCGAAAGCTGAACCAGCTATCAAATCACATATTTTTCGAGAGGTCGCTGGCACCCGTGTTGAGCGCATCGTATTGGAAGTTGAACCACACATCGTTGTCCCGATACTGCTGCTACTTCCATCGACCAAAGACGAGGCGTTGCCACCGGTAGTCGTTGCGGTGTCGCAAGGCGGGAAGCGGAAGTTCTTGAGCGAACAGTCTGAAGAGATTGCAGCGTTGTTGAAGGCGGGTATCGCTGTGTGCCTGCCCGACGTTCGGGGTACGGGGGAAACGAGTCCCGGTGACTCACGCAAACGGCAAAGCGAAGCCACTGCCATCTCCGCCACCGAGTTAATGTTGGGAGGGACACTGCTCGGCGCTCGCCTTCGCGATCTGCGCTCCGTGCTACGTTACCTCAGAACACGATGTAGGGGCGATGCATGCTTCGGCCTATGGGGAGATTCGTTTGCACCGACCAATCCCCCGAACTTCAGCGACCCACTCATCGGCGAAGGTGAATCTCCACATCAGTCTGAACCGCTTGGTGGATTGCTGGCACTCTTCGGTGCGTTGTATGAGAATGACGTATGCGCCGTGGTGATGCGCGGCATGATTGCGGGTTATCAGTCGGTCATCCGGGATGGGTTTTGCTACATCCCGCATGATGTTATCGTACCCGGTGCCTTGACGGCCGGAGACCTGTGCGATGTGGCAGCAACCCTTGTCCCGCGCCCTTTGCGATTAGAAGCGTTGGTGGATGGTCGCAATTGTCCGATGGTGCTTTCCGAAGTGGAGCGTCTTTTTGAACCCACGCTGCAAGCATATCACGCCGTGGGAGGAAAGTTGTCCTTTATACCAACACTGGCAAGTGACTTGGCTGTATGGTTCGTCGAATTGTTGACGCCTGCGTATTAAGTTAAGCCAATAATTGTGTGCAGACTTGCCATCGTCCGCTCGGTGATGAATTCACCGAGCTATTCAACAGCACTCGAAGCATTGGGTTTGTGGCGGTATTTGAAGTCCGCCATCGCTGCCGCAGAATCACAGACCAGCGTTTGCTTCTTTTGTTGCTTCATCTATGATACAATCTTACAATCGACCCCGTCCGGCCCCAAAACGGCTCTCGGTGGTGGATTGGGTGGCGGGCTGAAACGGACCGCCAAATCCTTAATCGGAAAAAACAGCGAGGTAATTCATCATGAAGTCTATTCTGATATTGGCACTCTTTGTTTCCAGTTTCTTCATCTCCAGCATGACGGCCAGCGCCGTAGATTCCCGCGTGGATGCGCATACCATGTTACTACTGACATTTGATGAAGGCAAGGGAGACACGGCAACCGATTTATCCGGCAATGAGAACCATGGTAAACTGAAAGGCGCAAAGTGGGGCGTCGGCAAAGACGGCCAGGGAGTCGTGTTCAAAGCCGGTGACAGCATCATCATGCCGCTGTCCAAGACACTGGATCTGACCGAGCACTTGACGATAGAGGCTTGGGTCAACCCGGCGCAGGTCGCTGCACGTAGCGATCCGATATGCAAACACGAAGGCGGTGCATATTGTTTGATTATAGATGCTGGCGGAAACGTCAGAGCTTCTTTTCACATTGCCGGCGCGTATGTCGCGGCGAAATCAGGCATAACGGTGCAGAGTGGGAAATGGTATTACATCGCGGGAACCTACGATGGAAAGGCTTTGAAAGTTTACATCAATGGCAAACTGGAAAAGGAAACGGCTGTGAAAGGCGCGGTCACCTCTACGAATCCGAAGAATACGCCTCTCGTGCTCGGGGGGAATCCCACAGCAGGTGGCATCATCACCTCCAATTTCTTTTCCGGTATCATTGATGAATTTCGTGTTTCCGACATTGCAAGAACCCCGAATGAGATAAAGGCAGCAATGGATCCGGTCAAGTCGGTGCACCCAAAGGGCAAACTAGCCGCCACCTGGGGTGGCATTAAGTCAGAATATGAACCATCGCCATCATTTTGACAACCAATGAGGAACAGCACAATATCGACGACATCATGTCGGCTCAATCCGAACGATTCCTTTCTGCTCGCAGATCGCAAACATGCTGGAATCGATCCCCGGATCAGAGTTTGCGGGGATGTGAATCCATAAACCGTGCGGTGTATCGTCGGTATAGCTGCTTGGCGGGATGCGAAATTATCCCTTTATTTTCATAACTGTCCTTTCGCTTCGAGAACTACCACATAACCCCACCACCGCAATTGATGTCTTGACCCGTCATGTAGGCTGAATCATCCGAGGCGAGAAACACGGCCAAGGAAGCCGCATCTTCAGATCCGGTTCCTTTATCACCATAGCCTTCGTCGCCACACCATCGGCCAGCGAGAACGCGCTTTGGATTTGGCTGTCTGAACCTGCTGCGAAACGCCGCCTCATCAAAGGGCTTGTCCATGTATTCAGCCCTGCCCCTCGCCAGTTCGAGGCTTCTCTCCTCATGCCCACCCGGGCAAATGGCGTTGACATTAATGTTGTAACGCCCAACATCGGCAGCCAGAGTTCTTGTGAAACCGATCACGCCCATCTTCGAGGTTGCATAAGGCGTCCTGTGAGAAAGCGGCTGTTTACCCGTACCAGAGCTAAAGTTTATGATTTTCCCGTATCTCTTGTGTATCATCTCGGGAAGAACCGCCTTGCAACACAGGAAGAGTGAATCAAGGTTGACATCGAGTGTTCGTTTCCATTCTGCCAAGGTCATATCCCATACATCTTTGGTCGGTCCGGCTATGCCGACGACGTTAGCGAGTATATCGACTGTACCGAAATTTTGAATGGTTTCCTCCACCATCTTGTTCACCTGCTCCTCTTTTGAAACGTCGGTCTGGAAGCAGAGAACCTTTCCGCCTTCGGCTCTAATCTTCGAACCGACCTCGTCTTCCAACTCGTTCACCGGAATCACATCGCAGATGGAAACCGCTGCACCCTCTTTTGCGAATCGCCTGGCTATTGCTTCGGCGTGACCTCTGCCAGCGCCCGTGACCATTGCGACTTTACCATCCAATTTTCCCATGAAAAACTGCTCTCCTTTCTGAATCCTTTTTAATGTCGACACCGAAAACGTAGGAAAACGTGGTGCCGATAATGACAATTTAGCGCGTATCCATCTGGATTGCCTTGTTAGGTAGGTTGCTCATGGTTAATTC
>JADFGN010000293.1 GCA_022567695.1 Candidatus Poribacteria bacterium
ACTGGCAAGCGTTTTCGGTTTGTCCTTGCCAAACATAGACGCATAACATCCCAGTTTAATCATAACTCCTCCTCCTCCAAATCTGTGAGCCTTCTCTGCTAGTCGTCTAATAACTAATTTTCGTGAATAAGTTCCCGCAAGAAATCAGTTATCATGCGGGTCCTGTGGTTTAAAATATATACTTTAATAGAGAAATTTAGTTACTGCTTATAAAACACATGGATCGGTGGGCATCTAACGATACATTCGATGGCCTCTTATCATCTCACGAAATCCAAAAATTCGCAACAAGAAATAGATTCAGTAGGATTTACGCAGTCAATTCGGTGAATGCACGCCTCACCTGCATCCTGGATCTTTGCGTGAGGTCTGACTCGTCTCCGGTCTTACTCGGTTCCGGGCTCACCTTCCGCCCATCCGAAGGGGCATTTTTTTGTTTCGGAGTTTGTGCAATCGTGCTATAATGTAAGCCCTCAATTCAGAAATCTACTCGATACATGCCCCTCAGTTTCTTATGTGCTTAGATGCTGGCTACCACGGAACGGTTCGTTCAAATTTGCTGCCGCAGATACTTAGCTCGCCGTATCTACTTTCTCCGTTCAACAGTGCAGCCGCTCCAACCCCAACGTTTGTATGCGCCTCTTGCGCGCGTATATATCACCTGAGTCAGACGTTCATCAGTGATAGTAACGTCGTAGCTGCGTTCAATCGTCTCATTTCCCGTCGGAATCCGCAATTTCTTAATCTTCTTCTCGCCATTCGCAATGAGATTAATCTCCAGTGGCTGGGCTGCACCAGAGTGAAAATAGCATGTGATTCGATATTCCCCGTTGGGAAGCGTCACGCGGAAAACACCATCCTCTTCTCCCCAAATGCTGTCCTTATATGGTTCGGGGACTTGGGACTCGCTTTCGAATTGGCCGCGTTCTGACCGCGTCAGCCAGCCATATCGCCCATCGGTGTAGGCAGTATCATTATACACGGCGAGGTGACCTGGTGCAATCTGTCCATTATGGGGTTGCATGTCAAACGCGATGGTGGTTACTCCACCCCACAGTTGTTCATCGGGCTTTGATTTCTTGCGGCGATACAGCCGGTTATGGTTGTTGGAATGGATAAGCTCATAATCTTGGGCCAAATGCCCGACGCTGTCATATTCTGTGCGCCATACCAGGACGTAGTCAACAGGCATATTCCGGGTTTTGTAGTTCAAAGGAAAATGGTCCGTCTCTGCCTCGTAATTTTTGAGATATGCCACGCCATTTTTCACAGCCAGAAGGCACTCCACGTGACCGAAGGGTTCGACGTATTTAGACTTCATACCCAGAGAATCGGACAGACCACCCCATTCACCCGGTTGACTTGTGAGGATGGTATGCTCCTCATACATGCCTGCCGATGAGATGGCATCAGCTATATCCCGATTCAGTAGGTAGTATGTTTGGACATTGTATCCAAGATGCCATAAGGATAAGGTAATGATGATTCCCGCCGTTGCATAGTTTATGTATCTGTGAAGATTGACGCTGAAAAATGGAAGCAACACGAGGAATATATAAATATGAAACCTGTCGTTTATCCAGCCACCGCCATAGCTGGACCAGGGATATATGAAATACATCCCCGTTATAGCGCCTGCCATGAGCAAAAACCCATCCCTTCTGGTCACAATGCTCGTCCAAAGACGTTCTCCCGGACGCTCCAATTCCTTCGACCTGCGCCAGTCGTAGATCTGCCGGACTCTGTCTATGACTGTCAGTAGGAAAGCAATCGCAAAAACCACCAGCAGGACGCGTCCGATCAGAATGTGGTCATCCCGAAAGGCGACCAGCGATTTCATAGAGAGGAAGTAATCCTTCAACCATTCAAAGCCCCTATAATCTCCGTCATCCTCACTCGCGGCAAGATAGAGATAGTAGGAAAACATGAAAAAGTAAGCAGGCAACATCGATCCCAGAAAAATTAGTGTTGGTTTGAGAGTCGTCGCAATGACCTTTAGGCGGTGCACCAGTGTCTTATCATTGGCTGTTGATATTTCCTTATATCCCCATGTCTTGTGCATCACGTCGTAAACCGATGAGAAAATAGCGAAGAACGTCAGCGATATGATAAGTATCGAATAGGAATGGAAGTGTGTCAAGTAAGTAACCAGCAGCAATACATACATGAAAACCCAGACTGGCAGAAGATGTATAACCAACAACACAATGACAACGATAGATTCGACAGATAATTGACGTCCTTTCACTATTCCCTTACCTCACTTTGGTAAACTCGCCCATCAGAAACCTAGTGGCCCCCGGCACCAGTTCTGGTCGTCGAACATGCCGACTGAGATTCTCCCAGAGTCTTTTGCCCTGGGGTAATGAATTCGTCACTCCCTCTGTCGAGCCGGCCATAACCAGACCAAATCTTAAAGCCCAGTAAAGCCAGCAACTCCGGTGACGCATCGGCTAACACTTCCGGCGCTGTCCCTACCGTGTAATTCTCCTGCTGCCGGAACTGAGGGCCAATAAATGTGGTTAGCAGGCCCAATCGCGGTCCACCACTCACATTGGCTCCGGTTCTGTGCCACGTTCGACCATCAAAGACCATCGCTGTTCCTGCAGGTCCGGCAGCAGCGATGGTTTCAGTCGCTGTATCCTGCGCTTTATACGGGCGACGACCGTATAAATGACTCCCCGGCACCAGTCGCGTCCCCCCATTTTCTGCGGTAAAATCATTCAGCATCCACATCACGTTAACGGCAGCGCGCGGGATAAGTGTCTCTATCGGCTCAGTTGCCTCGACATTGGGTCTCGCCCGGGTTATCGACCCCGCCGGAATACCTTACCCTTATTGACCAACATCGTCAGGCGTTGATTAATACCGGGACCGTCTTTGGGACCGCCATCTTCTAGGGCAACGCCCTGTTGCAATTCGGCCTCAGCCTGCTCTAAAAGCCGGGACCGTAAAGCCGTAATTTGCTCTGGACTTAAGGCATCAGCGATCAGACAGTAGCCAAACTCATCCAAATGCGCCTTGGCAATTTCCAAGTCGGCTGTTGGCTGGGGTAAATTCTCAAAATTTGTGTGGGTCATCGTTTTCTCCAATTTGGAACATTCTTTACGTTCTATTCAGCGGTCACTGTATGCTCGCGTTTGACGAGATCCCAATCGATTTCATACCCAAGGCCGGGCATTGTCGGGGCATAGACAAGACCTTTGTTGTCGACTTCGATGTCCTCTACCAAGCCGTACTTGTTAGCGCCCGTGCAAGGAAACACTTCATAGAACTCACAGTTTGGCACCGCCATGGTGACGTGCAAATTCGCTACGTTATTCAGCGAGTTACCGCCGTGATGAATCTCACACTTCATATTGAAGCCTTCCGCCAGATGGCAAAGTCTGATTAGGGGTGTAATTCCACCAGTAACAGCCACATCTCCCCGAAGGATGTCCGTGGCATACTGGGTCATCCATGAAGCCATGCCATAGTACCTTCCAGGCGCGAATTCGGTGGACATAATGGGTATGTCCAGTTTGGCGTTGAGTTTGACATAGTTGTAGATATCTTCCTCAACGAGCGGGTCTTCGTACCAATAGTAATTGAGTGCTTCGATAGCACGTCCGACACGCATGGCATCCCCATACTGGTAAGCCCACATAGAGTCAAGCATCAGCTTCATGTCATCGCCAACTGCCTTTCGGACGGCTCGGCAAATCTCGATGTCGGCCATCGGATCGCCATGGGGGTGAATCTTGTGTGCGGTCCAACCCAGTTCCTTGAAATGGACGGCTTCCTCAGCGTAAGCTTCCTTGGTTTCATGGTAAGCCGTACTCGAGTAGGCGGGTACTTGGTCCTTGCAAGTTCCGATAAGCCTGTGAATTGGCTGTCCCGCTATCTTGCCGTTTATGTCCCATAGGCAGATATCTATTGCCCCGATGACGTAGGTCGACACGGAACGATTCATCTTCCACATCTCCCACCATATTTTGCCGATATCCTGAGGGTTACGCCCCATAATCAAGGGTTTGATGAACTCGATTAGGCCCGGGGCAAAATGATTCGCACCCATTCGAGAAGACCCCAAAAAGGCGTTGCCACTTATCCCTTCATCGGTTTCTACCGTCACGACTCCAAGCGACTTGGTACTGCCAAACGAAGTACCAACGCCAGTTTTCCACGGTTCGGACTTCCAGTTGAACATTTCGACTTTGACATGTGTTATTTTCATAACTGTCCTTTCGCTTCGAGAGCTACCACATAACCCCACCACCGCACTTGATGTCTTGACCCGTCATGTAGGCTGAATCATCCGAGGCGAGAAACATTGCCAAGCAAGCCGCATCTTCAGATCCGGTTCCGTTATCACGATAGCCTTCATCGCTGAGATCTGCTATTCCTATCACAAACTGATGGGCGGACGGCTTGTCGTCTCTGCCATCGACCAATCATAAGCGTCTTTCTCGTTGTGAGCCAATTGGACCGGCAACGCCGTCAAACCCTTTACCTCTCCTATTTTACCCCCTTTCAAAAAAAAAGCAACAAAAAAGGGCCTGCCACCCGCTTTCCTGTGACAGGTTTTTCACACGTTTTCCATTGCTTAAAATGCCTCCAGCTGCATGCGGTTTGTGACTTTGCCGATGAGCCATGCATCACGATGAAGTTAAAACATCAAGGTCGGGTCAAGCGTTATCAACAACTTCGACGTGTCCACATGTCTTCGAGTCATAATTGAGTTCGATCTAGTTGTTAGGTCATCTGCAAGACGCAGGATGGCAACGTCTATTCGACGCATCTCTCGCTGTTAAACGCGCTGCTCCAAAACGAGTTGCTGACGCGGGCAACAAACCTGAAATCCCTTCGCGACGAATATGCTCATCTCGTCGCGCAGATTCCGAAAGCTGAACTCGCCAACACCGCATACGGCTCGCGCAGTGGCCAGCAGGTTATTGGCATGACGGATGGCAATGGACTTGATGGTGTTGTTTTCGTTCGTGGCAGTTATGACAAACCGGGGGAAGTCGTTCCGCGCCGCTTTCTTGAGGTACTTAGCGGCTCCAACGCGCCATTCGATACGAACGGTAGCGGCAGATTGGATTTGGCGCAAGCTATTACGAATCCTAATAATCCCTTGACAGCACGGGTGATTGTCAACCGCGTGTGGCATCATATTTTCGGTCGTGGTATCGTAGCGACGATCGATAATTTTGGAAAACTCGGCGAACGTCCAACACACCCGCAACTGCTTGACTACCTCGCAAGTCAATTTATTGCAGATGGCTGGTCAACGAAGAATCTGATTCGGCTGATGGTGACTTCACGGACTTATCAGATGTCGAGTGAACGCTCGAAACCCGCTCATAGACTCGATCCGGACAACCTCTTGCTCCAAAGTATGCGTGTCCGACGTTTGGACGCGGAAGCACTTCGAGATGGTATCCTCGCTGTGTCTGGCAACCTCGATCGCCGACTGTATGGTGAAAGTGTGCCGGTCCACCTGACGAAGTTCATGAACGGCCGTGGCAAGCCAGCCAAAAGTGGCCCGCTCGATGGCGACGGACGACGGAGCATCTACATCGCCATTCGTCGAAATTTCCTGCCATCAATAGCACTCGCGTTTGATATGCCCATCCCTTTTTCAACGTTCGGGCGGCGCAACATCACCAATGTCCCTGCACAATCACTGACCCTCATGAATGACCCGTTCGTGATTGGTCAAGCGGCATTTTGGGCGGCACAAGTTCTGGAACTGAAAACACGCAGTCCCGCAGAGAAAATCGACTGGATGTATCAACGTGCATTTGGTCGGAGACCGCACGATTGGGAAGTAGAAAGTGCGATGATACTTTTGCATAGCCAAGCGAAAGGTCATGGTCTGTCAGAATCTGTCGCACTCAACGACACGAAGCCATGGTCGGATTTAGCGCATGCGCTGTTTAATTTGAAAGAGTTTATCTACATTTTTTAGGGCGCCAGGAGACCATGGATAAGCGCATTAGAGAAGCTTACAATGATACAATCTTGGCTGAAGCATTGAAAAGATACGCGATTGCCCAAGACAATCTCCATGCCTTGGACGGGTTTGAAAGCTTCATTTATACGTATGAAAGAGAGAACCGCAACTATATCCTCAGAATATCGCATAGTTCTCGTCGGACGCGCTATGTTATCCGTGGCGAAATCGATTGGGTAAATTATCTTGCCGAGAACACCGTTCCCGTCTGCCGAGCCGTCCCTTCAAAGAATGATGAATTCGTCGAAGTTGTCGAAGCCGATGATGGCTACTTCTCGGCTACATCTTTTGAAAAAGCACAGGGCGGACCTCCCGGAAAAGATCAATGGAACGCGGAACTTTTCCGTGAAATGGGTCGCGTTATGGGAAAAATGCACGCGCTAACAAAAGAATATCGACCCGCTCATCCCTCATTCATAAAGCCTAGTTGGCATGAAGAAACAGAATGTTTTGCAGAAAAGTATTTGCCACCACCAGAGAAGACCGCGATAGAGAAATTCACTGCTTTAAGCGATTACCTGCATACGCTCCCGAAAGGCACGGATTCTTACGGACTCGTGCATATCGATTTTCACGGTGGGAATTTCTTTGTCGAAAACGGCGGGATAATGCTCTTCGATTTCGATGATTGTCAATATTCCTGGTTTGTCGATGATATTGCCATGGCACTTTTTTATGCTGTTCCCCACGATTGTGTTGGCGCGGAAAATATCAAAACTGCAAAGCATTTTTTTCAGATATTTATGGAGGGCTATCACCTCGAAAATGCACTTGAGAATCATTCGCTGAAGCAGATTCCCTACTTCTTAAAGCGGCGAGAAATCGACCTCTATATTATGATACATCGGAGTTTCGATCTGAACCATCTCGATGCATGGTGTCAGAGTTTTATGGAAAACCGAAAATATAAAATCGAGAATGATATTCCATATATTGATATGGATTTTGAATAAGTAGGCTGACAGAAATTTTGGCACATCAGACGCGACAGGTTTGACAAACCTGGCAGGTCTACAGACTACAAAACTTATGGCCAGGCATAGAATGGTGAGGCAGTGAAAATAAAAAAATCAGAACCCATCAAACGGACGATGACAAGGCGCGAGATGTTAAATCTCTGCTCCAACGGCTTCGGTTCGCTTGGAAGTCCGTGGGCATTTAAACAATACGGTGAAAGCGGGATTCCGGTAAGCGAGCTATTTCCGCATGTTGCCACTTGTGTCGATGACCTCGCCGTGATCCGATCGATGTACGCGGAATTCTCGGAGCATACAAATGGCAACTACTTTTTGCATACGGGTCATGGCCTTCAGGGACGACCGAGTATGGGGGCTTGGGTGACTTACGGCTTAGGGAGTGAAAATCAGAACCTGCCCGGTTTTGTCGTGCTTGATGGCGGATTGATTCCACCCGGAGGGCTTGATAATTTCACGAACGGCTTCCTTCCCGCAACGTATCAGGGCTCGATTTTCCATGCCGGCGACAAACCGCTAGCCAACATCCAGAGAGCCGAGAAGACCGAGGCATTGCAAAAAGGTAAACTCGATTTTGTTCGGCGGATGGATAAGCGGCTCATGGCACGTATGGGGCCTGTTGATGCGATTGAATCCGCAATCGCCAATCATGAGCTTGCGTATCGTATGCAAGTTACCGTGCCCGATCTGGCTGATTTAAGTGGAGAAACCGAAGCCACGAAAAAGCTGTACGGCTTGGACGCCAAATACGAGCACACACGTAGTTACGCCGTACAATGCCTACTTGCCCGACGGTTGGTGGAACGTGGGGTGCGTTTCATCGAACTCACATGCCCAAAGGTCGCTGCGGACCGATGGGATCAACACGGCGGGTTGAAAGTGGGGCATGAGCTAAATGCCCTAGCGGTCGATCAGCCGATTGCCGGGCTACTCAAAGATCTGAAATCTCGCGGTTTGCTTGATGAAACGTTAGTCATCTGGGCGGGTGAATTCGGGCGCACGCCGTTTTCACAGGGCAAAAATGGGCGTGACCATAATCCGTTTGGGTTCTCGATTTGGCTTGCCGGGGCGGGTATCAAGGGGGGCACGGTTTACGGCGCGACGGACGAATACGGCTACAAAGCGGTCGAAAATCGGGTGTCGATTCACGACCTACATGCAACGATTCTTCACTTACTGGGGGTTGACCACACACGGTTGACATACCGTTTCAGCGGACGGGACATTCGATTGACGGACGTGTATGGAAATCTTATCAAAAGCGTCTTGGCGTGAGCAATGAATTAAAGAATGATACCAAATTTTTCGTCTAATCAAAATCTTAATGGGGGTAAAACAAATGCGTAAGGTAAACATTTCACAAATTACTGAGAAAGAATCGTCTTCTCCATCGGGCAAGTACCAGTCATTTGGACGCCACGTTTCTATCGCCCTCGGGCGCATACCGAATTCAGACTCTAAGGCGTCTTCGCATCCCTTCGACCTCGAACTGTGTCGTATACCCTCGGGTGCCGCTCTCTGCCCATTTCACGCGCATTCTGCACAGTGGGAACTTTACTTGGTCATCTCTGGAACCGGAAAAATCAGAGATAAGGATGGATTTCATGAACTGACTCCGGGCGATGCCGTCGTCTTTCCGCCGCACGAACCGCATCAGATTTGTAATGATGGCAAAGACGACCTTGTTTTTTACATTATTGCTGATGATCCGCCGGGAGAGGCTTGCTACTATCCTGACAGCGACAAGTGGAGCGTGCCTTCTCACGGCAAACGCACAATCCTCAAGGGACAGGAGGTCGATTATTTCGCTGGAGAAGAATAACTGCAGTTAGACCACAGAGTTGACCATTCGATATAGCACGGATTTACTTGTGTTCAGATACTATAGTTGCAGATTTCATCGCAAGCCGTATGAGAAAAGGGTTTGGCGAAAACAGGCATCAATGTCTACAGGGGCAACTACAGCATCATCTTAAGGGCTAACAGGAGGGAGTGCACTTCGATAAGACGCCATAAGGCATCAAATGCAGACGAGGCACGGATTCTGTGGCGTCTCGTCACACGGTCCCTCCAGAGCGCACTTCGTATAAAATCTTCATTGTGGGAAGAAGCCGAAAAGCGATATGGGGGAGGTTCCGACAAACCATGGTCGCTCAATTTTATACCACTTCGGCGAGCGAAGCCACTGAACACGGTGTGATAGCAGACCCGCGCGTCCGGCACTGATTGGTAAGAGCTTCGTTACTGGACTTGCATCCAAGAACAGGATCTCCCTCTTAGCTCCTGGGCGCCGCCGTCGATCAGAAAGCGCACCAGTCTGCACACACTGTCCAAATCCACCTCGTCGTCCTCGCGGTAGGGCGTGGGCGTAATCGGATATGAGCTTTTCTCGCGCAACTCGGGGTGTGGAGATAGTAAAGTAAAAGGATACCAAAAAACGTCAGGTAAAAGTACACCACTTTGGCGGTGTGACGAGTGACGAGAGACGAGTGACGAGTCCTTCTT
>JADFGN010000294.1 GCA_022567695.1 Candidatus Poribacteria bacterium
TAATGATCGTTGATTTCTCAGAGCCATACCCCCTATCAAAGATCGGCGGAAATCTCTTTGAGATCAGTAAATCACTTCTGTTTAGTATGGAATTAGGGTTTCAAAGTGATTTAGACAATGGCGCAATCTCAGAGGAGTTGCGTCAGACGTTCGAAGAGAAGGGACTCCCTCCACTTTCCCAAAATGCCACCGTTTCGATCGAAGCGAGCGGTAGCAGATGGCTGATAACCGATAACGAACATAAATACACTGTCAAGAAAGAGGCGGATGAGCTAAACGTCTACAATTATTTAGAAGCTCAACCTATTCTTTTGGCACTGGAAAGTGGGAGTTTTCAAATTATGCAAGGCTTTGTGGAAACTTCAAACGTCAACATCATCCATGAGATGATACAGATGATCGAAACCTTGCGTAACTTTGAAGGATACCAACGCGCCATCCGTGCCTTCGACGACACAGTCCAGCAACTTAACGAAACAGCTCAAGCTTAATTCTTGTAGGATTTGACTCATACATAGTATTACCTGAAAGGCTCCAGGAGGAAGACGCCATGATGCGCGCATTGTGGTCATCCGCTTCCGGGATGATCGCGCAACAGAAACACATCGATGTGATTTCAAACAATATTGCAAATGTCAACACCGTGGGCTTCAAAGGAAGCCGGGCAGATTTTCAAGATCTGGTCTATCAGGTGATACGCCCGGCAGGTGCAATCAACCTGGCTGGGGCACAAATCCCAACAGGTATTGAAATCGGGCACGGTACGCAGTTGGTTGCTACACCCACTCGTTTTGCCCAGGGTGACTTCAAGGAAACAGAGGATAGTTTAGATCTCGCCATCCAAGGGGAAGGATTTTTCAGGATTCAACTGCCCGACGGCCGAAAAGCCTACACTCGAGCAGGTGCTTTCAGCCGTGATAGTCAGGGGAACCTTGTGACAGCAGATGGGTTGCTCTTGGATCCACCGGTTCAGATCCCTTCGCAAGCGACCGAAACGCTGATTACGGCAGACGGTGCGGTTCTTGTAAAGTACCCAGGAGAGATTGAATTTACGCAACAAGGGAGTATTCAATTGGCACTATTTCCGAATCCACGGGGATTACAACACGCCGGTCGCGGGATGTATATTCCGAGCGAGGCAGCGGGGGATGAAATCCTTGGTGCTCCCGGACAAAATGGCATGGGCACCATTCAGTCGGGAATGCTTGAAATGTCAAATGTCAAGATCGTCGATGAAATGGTTGGTCTCATTATTGCCCAGCGCGCTTATGAAGCCAACTCGAAATCGATTCAGACGGCTGATGAGATGCTCAGCATGGCTAACAACCTTCGCCGATAATCAATGAGTAGGGAACATGCAAGATGCAGAGATGTCGGTCTGAATCCTGAATCTTGAATCCGTTTGAAAAGATGCAAGATGCAGATGAATCGTGGATTGATCGAAATCTACTGTGTAACTCCTAAAGTATCAATCAATTTTTCGACCATGCCAAACCAGAATTGAAATTGCTATGGATGCATATAAATTACCTAACCACATTCCACAGAAGCAGTCAACGATTTCAAAAATACATCACCTAATTTGCCTCATCATCTATTTCGTTTGGACCGCCAATGTGCCTCTATTCGCTGAAAGTCATGTGAAAATTATCTTTCGACCTTTTGTTGAAATTAGCAGTGAACACGTTTATCTTGGTGACATTGCACAAATCCAAACGAACGATGAAGATCTCCGTCAGAGGCTTGAAGCGGTTAAAATCAAACGCATAAAACCATCCGGCCCTCCTCGGACAATTACACTGCCTCATGTCAAATCACGGATCGCCCAACAACAGCTTGACCCATCTGAATACACTTACGTCGGAGACACCTCCGTTGTTCAGTATAAACCGATCATATTATCATCGGAAAGTATTCTGGCGGCGGCAAACGCCTTTTATCAAGAACGCTTGCTTGGTGAATTTGTTGATGCTGAATTACAAGTTGAGCCCGAAACACCTATCATTCCTATCCATATTCCTCATAAGAACGTGAGACTCAAGTTTGTTCCACTCAACAGTGAAATCTTGAAAGGCACGCTAGAAGCGCAGGTCATTCACAAAAAGACTATCTTGAGTCGGCATACGCTGAAATTTCAGATGACGCTGATTCGTCCTGTTGTCGTCGCCACGCAAAATATTCCACCGCATGCGGTGATTCAACCAGAGCAGGTAAAATTAGAGCAGCGAGCCATCAAGAATTCAACAGCTCCACCAATGACCAAACTTATTGAAACAGTTGGCAAGATATCTGCGACTACCATTTTGCAAGGAAGCGTAATTAACACCTCACTGCTACAAAAACAGTATCTCGTTCCGACAGGAAGTATCGTTACTATTGTGGCTCAAAGGGGTGCCCTTAAAGTGCAAACGAAAGGGGTGGCACTTGAAAACGGTGAACGGGGACAACTGATTCGCGTAATAAATAGTGCTTCAAAGAAAGAGTTAAAGGGTGAGGTTATCGGCGATAAACTCGTCCGCATTCGCTTTTAATGGAGAGCGCAAAGCAACCTATCTGCTTCGCGGGGAGGTCGAAAATTTATCGCCATTCCTAAACTAATGCGTTGCCCTAATTTCAATGGAGAAAAAAATGATAAGCAAAAACCAAATCTGTGGAAAAATTTTCAACATGACACTGATTGTGTTGGTTTTTCAAGCAATTTTAATATCCACTTCGGACGCTCGGAAGGGCAACCAAACTCTTTTCGATGTTTCAATGTTCACGGATCAGAAAGCTCGCCAAGTTGGTGATCTCCTAACCATAATCGTCGTCGAAAAGGCGAGTGCGTCAAAAGAGGCGAGCACTCAGACCAGCCGATCTTCCAATCGAAACGGCAGTTTGGGCGGTTTTGTCGGCATCAACACACGCGGACTCGGCAAAGGCATTCGGCTCAACTCAGGATCGACCTTCACCGGTTCTGGTTCTACAAGTCGGTCGGAGACGTTGAATGCAACGGTCCCTGTGACCGTTACCGAGGTATTGCCCAACGGTAACCTAAAGGTCGAAGGACAACGGCAAGTAACCGTGAACGGCGAAAAGCAGATCCTCAACGTCAAAGGAGTGGTTCGTCCACGCGACATTGCCCCCAACAACACCATTTTCTCAACCAACCTTGCGAATGCTGAAATCACATACAAAGGTGATGGCATCGTGAGCCGCCAACAGAAGCCGGGACTCATTAGCCGTATTTTAGATTTTATTTGGATTTTCTAAACGTCAAACGTGAATGAATTGATTGGTGAATTCCCCCGTTCCCCTTTTTTTGATTTGATGATTTAAAGCGATTGGGTTATGAAGTTGTCGGTCGATTTTCTCTGTTTTTCAATCAATAAACCGACCATACAGGAGCATCAGAAATGAAAAAATTGACGACCCTTTCAGTTGGCCTTCTGTTATTCATATGGGTTTCACCGAAGGCAATAAGTTTATCGGTACGGATTAAAGATATAGTGAGCATTGATGGCATCTACGAAGCAAAGCTGGTTGGCATGGGGCTTGTGACCGGACTGAATAACACCGGTGACAAGGACAACGAAGTGACGAAACGGTTTGTTGAAAATATGATGCAGTACATGGGAATTTCATTAGACCTAGATCGGATCAAAGCAAGAAACATCGCAGTTGTGACAGTCACAGCCACTCTGCCACCTTTTGCCAAAATTGGATCGCAGATTGATGTTCAGGTTGCTTCAGCACTGGATGCAACCAGCTTACAAGGCGGTACGCTTCTTCCCACGCCATTAGTTCAATCTTTAGATCCGAGCAAGCAGGTTTATGTAATGGCAAGCGGTGTGATTTCGATTGGTGGATTCGAAGTTTCTGAGAGAAACAATCGGGTGCAGAAAAATCATCCAACAGCCGGAAACATTCCAAATGGCGGTGTTGTTCACAAAGCCATGCGAATTGATGTGTTTGAAAATGAGGATTTTACCCTTGTTCCCCATCATGCTGATTTTACGACAGTCACTCGAATTGTCGATATGATTGACGATAAATATGAAGATGGAACAGCGATGGCTGTTGACAGCGGATCGGTTCGAGTCCGAGTGCCTTCGATGTATCAAACTGAGAATTTTGAAAAGTATACGAATAACGTTATTCGCTTCATCGCCGAAGTTGGCGACATGAAGATTGAAGTGGGCCACTCTGCTAAAGTTGTAATAGATGAGCGTACAGGAATAGTCGTCATCGGTTCAGACGTAAGACTCTCATCTGTTGCGGTCACTCACGGGAGTTTGATTGTGACGATTAACACCGAAACTGAAGTATCGCAGCCGTCTCCGCTGAGTCTAGGGCAAACGCTCAGTGTCCCTCAAACAGAAGTGACGGTTGAGGAACAGGAAGGTATTTTGCACCATGTTCCTGACAGCACCACTCTCGATGAGGTTATCGCCGCACTGAATGCATTGGGTGCAACACCACGTGAACTCATCTCGATTTTACAAAACATCGAACGCGCCGGGGCACTCCATGCAAAACTAATTATCCGTTAAACATCTAAACTAAGACCTAACTTTCAGGGAGTGTTTGATGAAAATCCCCATAAATTTAGAAGGCATGGCACTCGCGCAACTCAGCAACCGGACAACACAACTTTCACAGATAGCGAAAAAAGTGGAAAAAAATACGGCTTCAGACCAAGAACTTAGAGAGGCCACACAGGAATTTGAGTCCCTATTTTTGCATCAGTTAATGAAGGTTATGCGATCTACTATTCCCAAAAATAATCTATTCCATGGCGGGCAGAGAGAAGAGATTTTCACGGACATGCTCGATCAAGAAATTAGCAAAATTGCTGCAAAACGAGGCATAGGAATTGCCGATCTGCTTTTCCAGCAATTACAACAAAATGTCAAAGATTAAACGTTTGGTATGTTCTGTCAATTCACTTGCAACAAGACATAACTAAATTTCTCTATTAAAGTATATATTTTAAACCACGGGACCCGCATGATTACTGATTTCTTGCGGGAACTTATTCACGAAAATTAGTTAAAATGCCATGCATGTTTTTCGTTGAATATTTGCAGGTTCTGATGTATGCTATTTATTTAAATGCCGACCAGATTTTAGACATATTTTTTCGACAGATTCGCATAACGGAAAAACTAAAGTCTCAAGCCAAGCATGCCGATAGTAGTCATAGAAAATCAGCAACAGGAACCTCACTGCTATACAGTGGCGGAGAAGTTGCTCGACGGAAGTCGGAAGGAGATTTAAGATGGCACCGATAGATAGCACTGGCAAAATTCAAACATCTTTAGGCAAATTATATAAAAGAAAAACTGATAGCGTTCGCACGAACGATCAATCTAATTCCACTGCCAGTACTAACGCAACGAGACCAACAGGGCAAGATCAATTTATTCTTTCTCCGCAAAGTAGCGAAGTGAACCGCATCAAACAGCAACTGGATGAGATTCCAGAGGTTGACGAGCAAAAAGTCGCTGCCTTGCGTGAGCGCGTCAATAACGGTACATATGCCGTTACCAGCCAACAGGTTGCCGAGAAGATATTGGTAAGCGGAATTAAACTTAACTAGCAATTCAATGTTTTGAATCGAGGATTCGAGGAAGGCGCTGTCATTGCTAGATTCAATGAAAGGGAGCAGTATGCAACTTTTATTGGCACGCTTATCTGAGATCTTATTACAAGAGATTGCTCAGTACGGTAAACTTCTCGAAATTTTATCGATCGAACGTTATACAATTGCTAGTGATAGCATTGAACGAATCAATGAGACTTTAAAACATCAGAAAACGTTGATTTTGGAATTGAAAGCACTTGAAGAAGCAAGGGTTGCGGTGATGCATAAATTGGCCGAATACTTTCATTCGAGTTCACAAGAATTAACCTTACTTGAGTTAGCATCACAGATTGACGAGCCTTTCGCATCGGAGTATGAGGCATATAGCCAACAGTTTGCTCAACTTTTGGGACAATTGGAGCAGGTCAACTTAGACAACGCCTACTTAATCGATCGATCCCTGGATTACGTCAATAACTCATTACGCCTCTTTTTTGCATCGAATCTCTTCGGGATAGGTTATTTAGACAAAAATCTGACATCAACTTACGGACAGGGCAAACACATTTACGAAACTATCTGATGATAGGCTGAATCGACGAGGGATTCATGAGTAATCTGCTGGGGAGCTTAGAAATTGGAAAACGGGCACTTAATGTTCAGCGAATGGGGATAACGATTGCTGGCCATAATTTAGCCAATGTCAATACTCCAGACTTTGCCCGCCAACGCCCAGAGATAACGGGAGCAGAGGTTACCCAAATTCGTCAGATTCGAGATAAATTCTTGGAGGCACGATTTCGTCAACTGACGCAAGATTCGGCAGGATCGGATGTCGAGTCGGAGAGATTGAGACAGCTTGAGGTACTTTTTGGAGATCTGTCGGATACCGGCATAACCAGTGTGCTTTCCGAATTTTGGGATGCGTTCAGTGATTTGACAACCCAACCAGAATCTCATGCAGCTCGGATAACGGCTATCGAAAATGGAGAAACGTTAGCCGCCGAACTCAAAGGGCTTTATCTCGATTTCCGTCAGATGCACACGGACCTCGATACGGAAATCCAGGATGAAGTCACTCAAGTCAACCAAATTGCGGAATCTATTGCCCGGTTGAATCGCGAAATCATTGCCATTGAAGGCACAGGAGTAAACGCGAACGATCAACGCGATCGACGCGCACAACATTTAACAGAACTTTCAGAAATAATAAATTTCAGTGTGACCGAAGAAGATAATGGTTCAACCCGACTTACCATCGGTGGTTTTGCGCTTGTAGACGGAGTGAACGTTTCCGAACTCAAAAAGGATACGGTTTCAACAGCATCACTGGGTGTGACTTCTTCAATTGGTGACGCCTCTACAACGACGATTCTGTCGGAAGGTGGACTCCCGATTTCGATAACACGCGGCAAGCTCGCCGGCTTAATCAATGTTCGTGATAACCGAATCCCTGAAATGGTCGAGCGTTTAGATTTGCTGACCAACACGCTTATGGACGAAGTCAATGACTTACACCGTTCAGGATACGGACTTGATGGCACAACTCAAATTCCCTTCTTTTCTGGAAGCAGCATCAAAGACATTTCGGTGAATCCGCTCCTACAAACCCACTCCGAAAAGTTAGCAGTTGCCGGGACTATCGACGCTGAAGGTGATAATCAAATCGCGCTCGCCATCGCTCAAAAACGGCACGAAAAACTCTTCTCGGATGGTACAGAGACATTTGAAGAATTCAACAATAGTACAATAGGAATCATCGGCGTTTACACGCAGAAAGCACGGAGACAAGCGGAAAATAATGAACTGCTCCTTCAACAGACACAAGCGATTCGAGAAAGCGTCTCTGGCGTTTCAATCGATGAGGAGTTGAGCAATCTCATTCTGTTTCAACGGGCGTATGAATCGGCAGCCAGGTATATTTCAATAGTGGATGGACTTTTAGAGACTTTGATTAACATGTAAGTAATGGAACTTACGCAGTTGATATCCTTTCGTCAGTGATATGGCGTACTCGTCTCTGGGCTCGACTCCCGTATTGTGTAGAAGGCTGTCACACGCTGTAACTAAATTTCTCTATTAAAGTATATATTTTAAACCACAGGACCCGCATGATAACTGATTTCTTGCGGGAACTTATTCACGAAAATTAGTTACGAAATACGCAATACGACATGTTTTTTGACGAAGCACGTACGTTCTATAGAATATTTTAGGAGTAATAGAATCATGCGTCTTACCTCCCGTATTACCCATCAGACCATTGCTCGGCAAGCGATTTCAGACATGCAGCGGAATCTGCGTGGAGTTGAGGAAAAACGGTCACAATTGGTATCGGGCCGTCGTCTATCACGCTCTTCTGACGACCCAGTTGGTGTAGCACGGACATTGGGATTCCAGAATCGGCTTGCGGAGATAAAGCAGCATACCCGAAATAGCAACCAGATATTGGCGCGATTAAACCAAACGGAATCCGTCCTTGATGGCACGAATGAAACTTTGATGCAACTTAAGCAACTTGCGTTACAATATGGAAGTGCGACAGTTAGCCCCCGCGATCGGCTAAATGCTGTTGAACAGATTCAACAAATCAAACAACAGGTTATCCAGTTTGCAAACACAAAATCTGGCAACCAATATATCTTCGCGGGTAGCAAAACCACAACACGACCTTTTGAGGATGAAGGGGATAAGGTCCGTTATCGCGGCAACAACAAAGAGGTTTCGGTTGAAATTGGAGAAAATCAAACGATACCGGTGAATATTCCGGGAACTCAGGTTTTCAATACCTCTCAGACGGGAATATTCCAAATGCTTACCGATTTCACCAAAGCTCTAGAACAGGATAACATCGAGGAAATACAGGAGATCGTTGGACGAATCGAGAACTTTTCAGAGACGGTACTAACTGGACGTGCTATCAATGCAGCTCGGACACAGCGTGTGGAATTCTCAAGAGAGGGACATTTTGATGACGAGTTTAATACCATACAGTCGCTTTCAGACATTCAAGGCACGGATATGGCGCGTGCGGCTACGGAGCTTGTTAATCAACAGACTGCCTACCAAGCGGCATTGGTTTCCACTGCGAGAGTCATACAACCTTCTCTTTTGAGCGTTTTAGGCTAAAGCGCAGTCTAGCAAAACAAAAGTTTACGATTCTCTCGGATTAAAATTCAAATCGAGGGAATCTGGCGCAATTTATTTCGTCAAATGCTTACTCAGCATCGGTTTAAAGGAGTTCCCAGTTGGAAATTCAGACGACTCGTTTTGGCAAAATTACCTTCGATAAATCAGGGATTATCAAATTTTCTGAAGGTCTCCCTGGCTTTATCAATCAAAAGTGCTATGTCATTCTGGAAGTTGCTGAATATGCCCCGCTGAAGTGGCTTCAGTCCATTGAGGAAGCGTGGCTGGCCTTTGTTATCCTAGACCCGCTTACGCTGTTAGATAATTACAAGATAGACATTGGCCGGAATACCATGGCAGAATTAGGCCTAAGTTCATCGGAAAAAGCGGCGATCTATGTCATTGTAACAGCGTCGGAAACTCCTCAAGGTGCAACGGCAAACTTACAAGCCCCAATTGTTATAAACGCGGCGGCTCGCCTTGCGAAACAGATTATTTTGACCAACAGTTCCCATAGTGTCCGACACCCTATCCTTATCGACTAGGCATCGGTACTATGAATGCGGTGTATCAATGAATTAAGAGCATGTGTGAACGGTACCTGTGGGCGCTTGCGATTTCATCGTGCCTTTACAGGAGGATTGGATGAAAATTGTTACGACAGAACAGGATATGCTGAGTTCTCACACGACTTCTTCAAAATAATTCAACAGGGAAGTTAAATGTTAATCCTTTCACGGAAGAAGAATGAAAGCATCATGAT
>JADFGN010000295.1 GCA_022567695.1 Candidatus Poribacteria bacterium
AACTCCTAACACCCCAACACTCCATCACCCCATTACCCCAGTTTCCGTCTACATCCTTAATAAGGGTCGGAGGGGCGATAAATCCCCATTTCTGAGCGAGACTTCGTGTCATAGGCGGTAGAGCATTGCCAGCACCACCTCATGCTGATTGCCACGAATTCCCTTTTGATTATTCAGGTTTGTAATGCGCGAGAAGGTGTATCTTCCCTTCACGAGAAAAACACCGATACCATGGTATTGTCCCTCCACTGAAAAGGCGTGCGTCGATTCTGTGACGCCCGATAGAAATTCCCACAGATCGTCAGAGCGTGCACCTAGCGGATAGGGTTTTGTAGCGTCTCCTTCACCATGCCGCTCCAGATCGTAGGTCAATTCTGCTGAGAGTGTATCCGTCAACCAATACCCAAAGTGAATCCAGAGATCATCCGCATCGGATCCAATTTCATGGCCAATGAGTCGATCAAAATGTGTGTAGGTGTTAATTGGGTATATGCGTGTAGGCAAACTGGTTAATAAATGCGTACTCGATTCTCAAATCGGTGTTATTGATTGACAGCGGATCGACAAGATGAAATCCCAGTTGGAGTCCAAACTTTGTTCCCCAGTTCCGATAGCTGTCCAATCCGTATCGCGTTTGGAAATCGTCTATTACGAGTTCACCGTATACCTGGAGGTTTTGTGATATCCGTAATTCTAGATCGCTGCTGATCAAAGTGTTGCCGGTGCTAGTGTCTACCGTATCATCTACGAGGCCCTGCCCTGTAGGTTCAATAGCCAAATAGATAGAAAAGGGATTGAGAAAACCAAGTTCAAAGTTGTCTTCACCAATTACCAATGATTCAGCGATACCAAAGTTTCCTATGTCCCACAGGTTGAGATCTACACGATGCGCTGAGATGATTTTTCTATTACCGAACGAACTTTTTGCAATGCCTGTGAAAGCATTAAATCCAATTTTTCCATACTGTGCCCGAATTTGGATCATGTCCATCGGAAGTGGATTTGCAGAAAAAAGAAGGTTCCCACGTCTTCCCGGCCCCCAACTGACATTATCCTTACCGATGAGTAACTCAAACCACCGTAGCTTAAACTTTGCGTAAGCAGGTACGAGCCCTGCGGAAAGGATTCCTCCTGTGACCTCCGCTTCAGTGCGCACTGTATCGGGCAAATCCAATCCGCTAATGAAGTAGGAACGTAAATCCGTTCGGAAGGCGAAATCATCATAGACGCTTCCACTGACAATTGGGCGGACTTGGTGAGCATATTGCGTTCCAGAAGGATCGGCGGGCTCTGTGCGGTGCGTTATCAACTCCCCCAATTCCAAGTTTAGATCAAAACGGTAGTCCTCCCCTTTCGCCCGTAACAAACGAGGTGATTCCTCTGAGAAATACCGAACCAATCGTTGAAGGCGTTTGCGTTCTATCAGCGTCAATTGGAAATTACCGAGGCGTAACTGATCTAAGACTTTCGAGACCTGGCCGTGGGTGTAGGGGCGTCGGTTTTTGATCAGCCCCTTCAGCCGATACTTGAGCACGACCCGATCAACAAACGCATACACCTCTGAGACCATGGGATCGTCGAGTGGTACATTCAGCAATGGTGCCCACGTTGTCGATTCATCGGCTTCGCTCGGTGCCTGGGCGAGGCAGAACGGCGTGATGAGGTGAGGTGCCAGTAGAGTGAGTAACAGAGAGAAGGGGAGGGCAAATCTGAGGCAAAGCGGCTGTCGGAATTGGGGCAGGATAATAAACATGGGGTGATTGCTTTTCAAAGAACCGCCGCAGGATTCCCCCGAATTCATTCGGGGGAGGAATGCGGGGAGCCAGTTTTGGGGTTGATTTTACGTCATTTTTACGATTTCATATCACCGTCAGCTACCCCGCCCTAAAGGACGGAGCTTGTAAAAGCGCGTCCTCGTAGGACTTACGGATTTCTCGTTTCCTTCTCCCAATGGGAGTTTTTCGGGGGCGTTTACTACCGCCGCACCTCCACGAAGGGTCGAAGCAACCCTGTACGGGAGTCGAGCCCGGAGACGAGTAGTCTAGCAGAACGAGTCGATTTTGTCAAACAAAAAAGGAAGGAGCGCGGCTTCCTCTCCGCCATGAATGTTTCCTAATCCCGCAAAGCGGGGGCGAGGTTTCCGCCGCGAAGAAGCTATGAAACAGGAAGAACTTTTGGTTGTATACGAAGGCAACGAAGGCAAAGGCGTCGGCAAACATATTGTGTTCGTGAGTGGCGACGAGGAATATCGCTCCGAAGAAGCTGTGCCCATGCTGGCGAAGATTATGGCTGTGCATCACGGATTCAAATGCACAGTGCTTTTTGCCATTGACCCTGAAACTGGAGTAATCGATCCGCAAAACCAGACGAACATCCCCGGACTTGATAGCCTTGAAACTGCGGATATGATGGTGCTTTTCACACGCTTCCGCGAACTCCCTGATGAGGATATGAAGCACATCATCGATTACACAAACGCGGGAAAACCGGTCATGGGACTACGGACGGCGACGCATGCCTTCAATTACACTCGGAATCTAGACAGCCCTTATGCCAAATATGATTGCAGAAATAAGGAATTTGAAGGTGGATACGGACGCCAAGTTTTGGGCGAGACGTGGGTTAACCATCATGGGCATCATGGCAAAGAAAGCGCACGTGGGGTCATCAACGAAGCAATGAAAGATCACCCCATCCTCAAAGGTGTTCACGACATTTGGGGACCGTCGGATGTTTACGGCATCACAGAATTGATGGGTGACGCTCAAGTGCTTGTTGATGGTCAGGTGTTGGTCGGCATGAATCCGACAGACGAACCCAAACCTGACACGCCTACGATGCCGTTGGCATGGATAAAGACCTATACCGGGGAACGCGGGTTGACATCACGTGTGTTCTGCACAACGATGGGAGCATCGGTTGATCTGGAGAGCGAAGGCCTGCGTCGGTTTCTCGTCAATGGGTGTTATTGGTGCATGGGCATGGAGAATGAAATTGCCGAAAAGAGTCGAGTGGATTATGTGGGTGAATACAATCCGACGTTCTTTGGCTTTGGCACTTTTACCAAGGGCATGCGTCCCTCGGATTTCCAGCTTTGATTAAAATAGTTCCCGTTTGAGACTCGGTAGGAGAAATTCAAAAACTCCATCGGAGCAAAGTGTGCAAATTCGCCCTCCCCCACACCGCTTGCCCAAATTCAATTGACGATGCTCAAAACCCACCAATCCACTTCAAGCATCACAGGCAGATCGATTCTCATCGGCACCCTCCTGTGCATCCTCAATGCATACTGGCTAGCGTATGCGGCGGAGTTGATTCGGCCACAATTCCTGCTCAACTTCGTCTCGCTCTTTTTTAATGCTATCTTCAGCCTTTTTGCACTGATTGTCGTCAATGTACCACTGAGGCGATTCTCACCACGCCACGCACTCACAGCGCAAGAGATGCTTGTCGCCTACATTATGGTCGTCATGGTCTCGACGATCGGTGGGCACACGATGATGACATTCCTCATCGGCACACTTGCGCATCCCTTCCGATTTGCCACCTCCGAAAATGAATGGGCAGACCTTTTCTGGCGTTACATTCCCGAATGGTTTGTGCCGAATAGTAACGCACTCGACGGTTATTTCGAGGGCGATTCGACTTTCTACATTGCCCGACACCTTCGCGGCTGGCTCGTTCCAATTCTAGTTTGGACGGGCTTTGTCGCGTTGCTCTGGTTTGTCATGATCTGTCTCAATACCATCATCCGGGCGCAGTGGACGGAAAAGGAGAAACTCGCTTACCCAATTATCCAGTTGCCCCTACGGATGGCGGAAGGTGGAAAGGCGTTTTACAAAAGCGGCGTGATGTGGATAGGCTTCGGTGTTGCGGGGTTTTTCGAGTTACTCGCAGGGTTACATCACCTCTTCCCACAGATTCCCGCTGTCCAACTGAACTATTATTCGATCTCCCATTTGTTCACTGAAAAGCCGTGGAATGCGATCGGCTGGATTTCGCTCTCAGCTTACCCATTTATCATCGGCCTCACGTTCTTTGTCCCGCTTGACATCTCAATGTCTGCGTGGTTCTTTTTTCTGTTTGGAAAAGTGGAGAGAATCATTCGCGTCGGGATGATGGGAACCGGCGAGTTGTTTTTTGCCGAGCGAGCAGGCGGGGCATGGCTTGCCGTTGGCGTATTAGGCTTGTGGGGAACACGGCATCATCTCCGTGATGTCTGGCAGAAGTTCCTTAATCCAAACGCACGAATTGACGACTCACAGGAACCGATGACCTACCGAACAGCGATAGTGGGGCTGATTCTTGGTCTACTCTTCCTGACCTTATTCTGCCTGAAAGCCGGAATGACCCCCGGCGGCATCCTCGGATTTTGTGTGATTTTTTTGGTGATGGCTATTGGCGTCACGCGTGTGCGAGCGGAATTCGGTCCCCCCTCGCACGAAATCCTTGCACTCGACCCCGCCCGTTTGATGACAGTCACGTTTGGGCCAAGATTTGTCGGGACAAGCAACTTGACCATCATTTCGTTTTATTATTGGCTCAATCGGCTCAACGTCTCCCACCCGATGCCAAACCAACTCGAAGGGTTCAAAATTGCTGAACGGGCGAGAATCAACAGTCGTCACCTTGTCTGGGTGATGATGCTCGCAACCATTGTCGGAACATTGGCGTCGTTTTGGGCGTTCCTTCACCTGATGTATAAAGTCGGCGCGCTTTCGGTTCACGGTTACATCGTCGGTATCGGAAACGAAGTCTTTGGTCGTCGGCTGGAGCGATGGATTAACAACCCCACCGGACCGAACATCGGTGGGTCGCAATCGATGGGAATCGGTGCGGTGATGACGTGGCTGCTCTACTTCCTCCGACACCGGTTTATGTGGTGGCCCTTCCACCCGATCGGTTATGTAATGACCGCCGCGACATGGGGTGGTCTCGCGGATTTCTGGTTCTCCGTCTTTTTGGGATGGTTGGTGAAATTCGTTATTCTCATGGTATTTGGGCTACGCGCGCACCAGCGAGCGATTCCGTTCTTTTTGGGGTTGGTGATGGGGGACTACGTTTTTGTCAGTATGTGGGCATTAATTGGAACGCTCTTTAACATCCCGACCTACGTGCTTTGGTCACCGTGATTTCATTGCTTGGGATTGGCGTTGAACTTGAAGTTGTTCTCATTGGAGCATGGCATTACAACCTGAACGATTTCCCATCCATTATGAAAGTTGTTCAGGGTTCATCGTTGCTTGACCTGCTCGTGAGCCACGTTATGCCGATGAGTCAAATTCAAGAGGCGTTTGAGATCTCAGCCTCGCACCAGAGCGCTAAGATTATCCTCAAGCCTTGGGAGTAAGGCCTTCAAGGGCGAACAGCCGGTTGGGTTGAATGGAATGAAACGTTACATTCTTCGGGATTTCATGGCCGAGTTACGTTTGAAGTTCCTCGCTTCAGATGTTATACTAAGGGCTTAATGAAAACGGCATTCAAGAAAACCTTAATCGCATTTTTGGTTTTCATCGGTATTCTCATCGGTATTCTCATCGTCGTCATTCAGCGTTGGTCGCAGTACAGTTCTTTACCGGAAACAATGCAAATGGTTGATTTCCGTGGTATCCTACTTGCCGTTTTCAGCACATCGATTTTGACACTGATTAGTATCGTGCTAATCTTCTGGTTAGCGCATGCTTGGTCGGTTGAGCAACCTGAACTTGGAGAAAAAATTATCCGTCTGGCAATGGTCGTCAGCATTCTGCTGATACTGGTTTTCGGTGGTCTAGGAGGCGGCTTTATTGTTCTACGAACATTGTGGACGATTGGCTACTTCTAGTCTTTTCCCTTTACTTTTGGAATGATTAACATAGCTGCGTAGTCGTAGATTTTAATTTGCATTCGGGGATATGGATATGCTACAATACGATCTAATTTGTCTAAGCCTACAGTCAATTGTTATTAATCTACAGGTGACAACCTGTAGAGCAGCATCGGTTCTCGTTAGACGAGGATCGGCTACAGACTTGGGGGTGTAAAAAATTAGGAGAAGGCGTAGAGGAAACCGCTATCAAAAGCAAGTCCAACAGAATAGAGTGAATTGGCGGATTCGGGCAAGAGAAGTTTTTGTGATCGATCAGGATAATGAGCAACTCGGAGTTATGCCGCCTCGGAAAGCGATCGAACGTGCTCAAGAGGTGGGGCTAGATTTAGTTGAAGTTTCTCCGAATGCTGATCCACCTGTTTGTAAGATCATGGATTATGGAAAATTCCAATATGAGAAAAGCAAAAAAGCAAAAGAAGCCAAGAAGAAACAATCCATAGTTCGCCTGAAAGAGATTAAATTCCGTTCCGATACTGCTGAACATGACTATCAATTCAAGAAGCGGCATGTTGAAGATTTCCTATCACGAGGGTGGAAAGTCAGAGCGACGGTTATATTCTGGGGACGTGAGATGTTGCATACCGACCTGGGCCGGAAAATGCTGCAACGGCTTGCAGAAGATATCGCAGACGTTGGAGAAGTTGAGCAACCTCCGAGAATGGAGACTCGAACGATGTTTATCATCCTAACACCGAAATCTTCGTAAGTGATGCTCAATTGGATGTAATTGAGGGGTATTTAAATTGCCTAAAATGAAAACGCATAAGGGGGCAGCCAAGCGCCTCAAACTTACTAGTAAGGGAAAGATTCGCAGGCACCATGCTTATGCCACCCATTATTTAGCGTCTAAGAATGCGAAACGCAAACGGCGGCTGAGAAAAAGCACTCTGGTGGATGCGACAAATGTGAAGAGGCTGCGCCGATTACTTTATAAGTGAAGTTAGTTTGACTTTAAGGAGCTAAGAATGGCAAAAGTCAAAACAGGTAGTGTTCGTCGAAAACGCCGAAAACGCATCCTGAAGCATTCAAAGGGATATCGGGGTGGGCGTAACAATTTGAAGCGATCCGCTGTAGAGGCGGTCGAAAAAGGTTGGAATTATGCTTATGCCCATCGGCGTACCCGCAAGCGGGAATTCAGAAGGCTCTGGATTGCGCGCATCAACGCAGCGACAAGAATGAACGGCTTGTCTTACAGCCGCTTCATGTATGGGCTGAAAAAAGTAGGAATTGGGTTAGACCGTAAAGCCCTTGCGGATATAGCGGTTCGCGACGAAGCAGGTTTTGCTAAAATTGTAGAGCTTGCGAGAAGTTAAAGCCAAGATAGTTAAAGCCAAGATAGTTGAATTTGACAAATAAGACATTCATTTTTTAAAGGCTGTGAAGGGACAAAGTAAGCGATTGGAGAACTCTACTCAGAGATGAGGTGCCACCGGCTGAAAGCACTTCTTTAGGGCTAGTCGCCGAATTTCCTCCTGGAGCCGCCAAGCTGAACGCTGTTGTACGCCAGTAGGCTTGTGCCGGGAGTTTCACCGTGATTGAAACAACTAATAAAGTGGACAGATAGTTATCTGTCAAATAGGGTGGTACCGCGGAAGTTAACGCCCGTTGCTTTCGTCCCTAGTGGACAAAAGTGGCGGGCGTTTTTTATTGCTAAACTGGAGGCCAACATGCAGGAACAACTGAAACAGATCGAAACCGAAGCACTATCTGAACTCACAATCATAACAAATCCGCGTGAGCTTGAATTGCTTCGGATTAAGTATTTTGGGCGCAAAGGAAGAATTACCGCTGTCATGAAAGGGATGGGACGGCTTTCTAAAGAGGAGCGTCCGATCATCGGTAAACTCGCAAATGAAGTGAGATCTAAGCTAACAGAGGCATTTAATCAGGTCACTCAAGTCTTGAGTCGTCAAGAGCAGGAACAGCGACTCATCGCGGAGTCCGTAGATATTACCCTCCCGAGTCGCCGCCCGCAGTTAGGGAAGAAACACCCAATTACACAAACTGCCGATCGGATGCTGGAGATTTTCCGAGGCATGGGATTCCAGATTGCTACGGGACCAGAGGTTGAGCATGAGTATTACAATTTCGATGCACTCAATACGCCAGCAGACCACCCCGCTCGTGATCTCCAGGATACACTCTATATCACGGACGAAATCGTGCTGCGAACACATACCTCGCCCGTTCAAATTCGTTTCATGGAGAAGCATAAACCACCCGTACGAATCATCGCACCAGGGACAGTGTATCGGCGGGATTATGATGTATCTCACACGCCGACCTTTCACCAGGTGGAAGGATTGCTCGTCGATCATCGTGTGACTTTCAGCGAATTGAAAGGTGTACTCTTCTCCTTTGTACAACAGATGTTCGGTGAGCAGACTCGTATGCGATTTCGCCCCCACTTCTTTCCCTTCACGGAACCGAGTGCGGAGGTTGATATTTCCTGCACGGTTTGCCATGGGAAAGGTTGTCGAACCTGCTCTGGAACAGGGTGGCTCGAGATCTTGGGAGCGGGTTCAGTCCATCCAAACGTATTTCGCTATGTCAACTACAACCCAGAAGAGATCACCGGGTTTGCATTCGGTATGGGGATAGAACGGATTGCGAGTATACGATACGGCCTCCCGGATATACGGGTGCTTTATGATAATGATCTCCGTTTTCTAAAGCAATTTTGAAGCCAATCACCTCATTCTCACATGTTGCGTCATCCTTTGATAAAAATGGAAGTGGATTGTTCATGAATATCAAGAATCCGATTATCATTGCTCACCGAGGGCTAGCCGGACATACTCCCGAAAATACTTTAGCTGCTTATACCGCCGCCTTGGAACTTGGATTTGGATTGGAAATCGATCTCCGGTTGACTGCTGACGAAAAAATCGTCATGGTTCACGACCAAACGCTAAACCGGACGACAAACGGACAGGGGCAGGTGAGTCAGAAAAATCTCGCCGAAATCAAACGCCTGGATGCTGGAAGTTGGTTTGATTCTTCCTTTAGAAATCAACGTGTGCCAACGTTAGGCGACACTTTGAAAT
Organism: Candidatus Poribacteria bacterium; assembly: GCA_022567695.1. GTDB lineage: Bacteria > Poribacteria > WGA-4E > WGA-4E > PCPOR2b > JADFGN01. The sequence continues at coordinate 8,917 of JADFGN010000295.1, forward strand.
TAATTCGCGAGCGTCGTCGTATTCCCACTGTTATCGCGCTTGATGTCAAAGCTGAAGAGTTTTCAGTCGAAGTCGATATTTGCGCACAGGTTGAGCACTACAAACTGTTTGATCAGGTTGTGGGTATCGGTGGTTTGCTGTCGTCAGCAGAATTCCGGCATCGCTTCAAAGCAGTAGATACTCGATTTCCCACGGCGATTGGGGTAAATACTTCCGCTGAGTGGGAGGCTGCATTATCCGACGATTCGGCAGACTGGATTTACTTCCGATTTATCCCAAACGAGGCACAAGTCGCTGATGCCCGCGAAGCCGGGAAACGGGTCTTGTCAAGTGGACCAGTCGTAATGCAACATCAGCCGGAAAATTGGCTCAGGATGCGCGAACTCGGCGTAGACACCGTCCTCACCGATTATCCGCTCGAATGTCGGCGTTGCTGGCAAACCTCGCAATAAGGAGAAGAAAATGGAATACATTGACGCTCACGTCCACGTTTGGACCGACGATTTTGATCGTTACCCAATCGCTGGGGCATAT
>JADFGN010000296.1 GCA_022567695.1 Candidatus Poribacteria bacterium
GTTTGTTGAATAGCTCATTGGTCCACGCATTACTTCAAGCTGGTGAGTTCTTAACCAATCTGCTGCGTGAGAAAAGAGGGCTTTTGCAACTTCTTTATTTTGAATGCACTCGAAGAAACCGAAGAATCCCACAGGCTCTTCATGGAAGTCAATGTGCGCATCGTTTTTAATGGCAGCAATCCGCCCGGCTGGGCGACCATCACGTCGGGCGAGGAAAAACTGTACTTCTGCATGATCAAAAAATGGATACTTGGATGAATCGAATCGCTTCTTCAAATCACTGCGTAACGGCGGCACCCAATTTCGATCGCCGCGATAGATTTGCCACGACAGGTTAATGAATGCCTTGCGATCTGATTTGGACTGAACGGGGGTAACATCGATTGACATGGAGAATTGCACGAAACGTGAAATGTGAAAGTGATGCTCAACGCGGGAACAAATTACACTTTTATGATTCAAGATGCAAGATGATAGATCGGAGCAGGCACCGAATCCTGTATTGATGAGTAATCCAAAAGCGCGGTTTATAATCGCTTAGATAATCCCCAATGCCTTACCAACTTGGGCGAATTTCTCAAGGACGAAATCGAGTTGATTATCGGTGTGAGAAGCCATATAGCTTGTGCGGAGGCGTGCACTTCCCGGCGGAACCCCTGGGCTGACAACGGGATTCGTGAAAACACCCTCATCAAGCATGTGTTTCCAGAAAATGCAGGTTTTCATGTCTTCTCCAACGATGACTGGCACAACGGGACTTTCACTCCTTCCAATATTATAACCCAACGATTTCAAACCTTCGTGCATTTTTCGCGCATTTTTCCAAAGCTTTTCTCGCCTTTCGGGTTCAGACTTGATGATCTCCAGGGCGGCATGTACGGTGGCAACTGCCGATGGGGGCATGCTCGCACTGAAAAGTAGAGATCGCGCTTCATGCTTCAAGTAATCTATGACAGCGGCTTCACCAGCGATAAATCCACCAATACACGCGAACGATTTACTAAATGTCCCCATGATGAGATCGACATCATCCTCGATTCCGAAGTGTTCAGCCGTTCCTGCGCCGGTTGCTCCGAGTACCCCAACCGCATGTGCATCATCAACCATCAAGCGACACTGATATCTCTGAGCCGCCTTCGCAAAACTGGGCAGCTTGGCAATGTCGCCTTCCATGCTATAAATGCCTTCGACGATAATCAGTTTACCTTTTTCAGCATCTGCGTTTTCTAATCTTTGGCAGAGGTCGTCCACATTGTTGTGGCGAAAACGTATCATCTTACCGGGAGCGATTCGGCAACCGTCCCTAACACTGGCATGACTTAATTCATCAATAAAAACCAAATCCCTACGCCTAACAAGCGCATCAATGGAGCTGAGGTTCACTTGAAAGCCAGTGCTAAAAACTAAAGCAGCGTCCTTTCGTACAAATTTAGCAAGTGCTTCTTCGAGTGCAATATGTATATCAAGGGTACCGTTGAGAAATCGGCTACCCGTACAGCCAGAACCATACTTCCTCGCGGCAATTTCAGCAGCTTCGAGAACTTTGGGATGATGTGTTAAACCGAGGTAGTTGTTCGACCCAATCATCACCTTCTTTTCGCCATCGATAATGACTTCCGTATCCGCAGAAGATTGGATTGGAATAAAGTAAGGATAGACTCCTGCGTCACGTACCGCTGCGTACTCCTGACCGCGTAAGCTTGTCCCATCAACGAAGTGGTGGCATTTTTCAAATATGTCCATTGTTTCTCCTGTCTTAAATTTCAAACGCCAATCGATGATTATCAGTGCTAAAAGAGACTGAATCTGACATATTTTTTTGGATTGGCTTGCATGTCTGCCGCAAGTTCTTTGAGGTTGGTAATCAGCCTCGACAGTGCTTCGGCGGTTTGGTCATCGTTAGTTAATTTACCAAGTGATCCTTCTCCATTATTTATTTTTGTGGAAATCGATTCTAGCTGGTTCATCGTTTCTTGTAGATGATCAAGGAGGTTTGAACCCGTTGCGAGTTTATCTAGTGTATTTTCGGGAGTATTGAGTTTTGCAGTCAACTTATCGATGGATGCCGCCGATGCTTTTACGTGTTCTGCTAGGCTCGGATCAGTAATCAAGCGGCCGACTGTGCCCTCACCGGATTGTGCTTGCTCTATGAACTGTTCCATCTTTTTCGATGTTGCATAGACCTGATTATGTAAATTGGGGGTGTTAATGAGTTGAGCAACTGTTCCCTCCCCATGATGTGCCTTTTGGAGCGTTGTGTCCATCTGAGCGATTACCGAATCTAAACGGTTAAGACGTTCTTCAAAATTCGTCAGCACACTATCCCACCTTGTCATCAGATCTGATGCTTGATCAAAGAGGGCGGGGTTGGTGTTCAGTTTTCCCAGCGTACCCTCTCCTTGGGTCATTTGCTGTCCCACCATTGCTAATGAGGCGGTGCTTTGCGTCACATTTTCCGCAATCTGCGGTTCGGAGAGCAGTTGAGGAATGAGCCCTTGACCGTTATTCAAAGTGTTAACCACCTGAGAGGTACCATGTACGGTTTGATTCAGATTCTCGTAGAACTCTGCATCCCTTAGCAACCTCGAAAATGTCCCTTCGCCAGACTGAAGGCGATCAGCTAACCCCTCGAATTGGTTGAGAAAACGGTTCATGCTTTCGCTCACTGTGATCGCTTGATTCAAAATAAGTGGCATTTCTATGGGCATGATTCCTGCCAGCGTAACGCCATTTGTAACGGGAGAACCTTTTGCAGTGCCTAATGAAACTTCAATATATCTATTTTCAGTGAATCCAATTGACTCAATTCGAACCGTTGAATCGCTCCTCAACCGGTCTCCCGCTTTTCGACTCATCCGAATATGTATCCGAACTTTATTTGCGCCACCCTGATCGATGAACTCAATCTGATCGACTTGGCCAACTTCAATTCCCGCCAATCGAACGGCATCCCCCGGCTTCAGCCCCGATGCAGAATCAAGAATCGTGTAAACAATAAAATGATTGCGGAGTGCCTTCAATCCGCTACCGGCAAAAATAAATCCCCAAAGTAAAATTGCCGAGCAGACCAACACAAAAATGCCAACTCTTAATTGGGACCATGTGACTTCTGCTCTTTGTAATCGCATAAATTCATCTCCGTTACGGTTTCATCACGCGGTAAGTACGACTTGGGGGTTTGATGAAACGCTGAATATAGGTATTTTTTGATGTCATCAATTCGTCAACATCCCCTTCAAAAATGACCTCGCCCTTGTGCAAAAAAATAAATCGGTTAGAAACGCGGAACGCCGTCGAAAGTTGATGGGTAACCAGCACTGAAGTGACGCTCCGCTCGAACTGTACTTTTTGGATCAGGTCGCAGATTCGATCGCGTGCTATCGGATCTAGGGCAGTAGTTGGTTCATCGTAAAAAATGATTTCAGGATAGTAGGCAAAGGCACGTGCGATTGCGACCCGCATCCGCATCCCGCCGCTGCAGCGATCAATGGTCAAATCTGCGGCCTCCCGTAGATTCACCATTTCAAGGAGTTTTTCAGCTTCTCGGCGGAGTTCTGAGAAGCTGAGTCCTGTTCGTTCATAAAGCGGAAACGCTACATTTTCCCAAACCGTTAGTGAATCAAAGAGCGCACCGTCTTGGAAAACAATCGACATTTTATCGTGAATTTGCCGTTGAACCTCTTCGGAGCATGTCATCAGATTTCGGTTATTGATGTAGATCTCCCCACTTGTCGGCGAAGCTAAGCCGACCAACAAGCGGAGAAGTGTGGTTTTTCCAGATCCACTTTCGCCAAGAATTGCAGTGACTTCGCCATCAGGAATATCAAGCGTGATATTTTTGAGGATAAGTGTGTCATCGTAACCGAAATTTACATTTCTAAGAGAAATCATCGCTAAAGACCAGCGCAGGAGACATGATAGAAGGTATTGCCGACTTGCTCTCGTAGTAACGACTTTCTCGTAGTAACGACTTTAGTCGTTCAAAGCTGGCCGGAACGACTGAAGTCGTCACTACAGCACTACCTCCCTGAACTGTTACTCTTTCTTTATTAGAATCAGAATGAATGATAAATTGTTGTCATCAGAAAATCAGAAATGAGAATCAGAAGGATGCCTCCAACCGCTGCGTTAGTCGCACCTCTTCGCACGCCTGCTGTTCCACCAGTGACTCTCATACCGTGGTAGCAGGCTATCGACACGACAATCACGCCAAATACCGTTGATTTGGTCAATCCCCAAATCACATCACCCAAGTTGATAGCACTGAAGAATTGCTCAAAAAAGAACATCATGTGCAGTCCGCTGAGTTGCGCAACGACACCACCGACAAGAATAGCGATGGTACTGCTCACAATTGCGAGCATGGGAAACATAAAAAATCCGGCGACAATGCGCGGCGTAACCACCTTTCGGAACGGATCGACTCCCATTGTTATAAGTGCATCGATCTGTTGGCTGACTTGCATTGAACCTAATTCTGCTGCGGCAGCCGGACAGACACGACTAGAAACAACAAGTCCTGTGAGTACCGGACCAACACCACGGACAACGGTGACCCCTGCCACGCTGCCGAGCAACACATCAGCACCGTAAGAACGCAACTGAAATAGAATTTCCACTGTTATCAGTGCGCCAGCACATCCGCCGGCAATAAGCACAATTGGAATCGATTCGACGCCGACGATGTCCATATAGTCGAAGAGGTCTCTCCAATATCGGGGTTTCCTGCGAAGGCAACTTACGACATGAGCGATGAATAGCGAAAACTCTTGAACTTCGAGAACAATGCGTTTGAGCGAGTTGTTGATGTAACGAGCAATCTGCATCATGTTTTGTCTGAAATTTTCAAGCACACCGAATTCCACCAATATCAGGAACGCCTACTGCTCAAATATCGATTCATCTACCTCTGCATTGACCACGATTTCGTTGAATTTAACATCAGCGGCAATTTCACCATTTCTTTGAGTTACGATATGATAGCCGACTTTTACTCCCGCGACTTCTCGATAGTCATCTGTAAATTCCTCTTCGTCCACCACGCCTTCTTCCCGCACTGCGCGATACGCCTTCTTAATGATGTATTTTGTGTCCTGATCGATAAAAAGTTTCAGAACTTCGCCATCCGGTTGAGTGACCAGGATAACATCTGTGGGTTTACCGTTCACATCTTCTGCGCCAACATATTGGACGGGAATCTCACCCGTGGAAAGATTGATGAGGAGTTGGATGGTATCGCGAAAACCGCTCTTTTTGAACTCGTCAATCTGAGAGCCTGGAAGCGGCTGAGTACCTTGGGGCATTACCATCCACCCGGATTGTCCATCGAACACATAACTGATGCTCATTTGCATTTGCGCGATTGTCATATCCAGCCGGACTTTGTTCGGGTAAACGATGGATTGTTTGGTTTCCATTTCCATCTGCCCCATGGGCGTATTTGCGGAAACCCTGCCTTTAGAAACCGTGTTTTTCACCGCCTTCAAATTCTCAAGTCCACCGTGTGCGTCGACAACAGCAACAAGAATTTCCTTTGCCTTTGCAACGTCTGCTCCACTCGCTTCGGGAATGGCTTCAACAGGCGGCGGTGGGACGGAAATGTCAATTTCTGTGACTTCTCCAAACTCGGACAGGGGGCGATCAAAGTTGTCCTGATTGCCGACCGCAACAATAACCATTCCATCTGGATGGAGATATTTCTTCGCGACATTAAGGACATCTTCAGCAGCCACTTTTGCGATATTATCGGTGTAGGTTTCCAAGTAACCGGGCGCAAATCCGCGATAACCGAGCATCATCTGTTGGAAGGCAATCTGTCCACTGCTCTCAAACCCGAAAACGAAAGAGTTGATCAGAGAATCCTTCGTGGTTTGTAATTCCTCTTCCGACACGGGATTTTCTCTCATGTCCTTGATGATATCCAAAATGAGTTCAATAACTTCTGCGGTTTTATCGGCGCGGGTTCGGGAATACGCAAGCCATTCACCGGGATTGGTATAGTAACTTCTGTCCATAAGACTTCCAACCTGATAAGCCAATCCGCGTTTTTCTCTGACTTCGCGCATTAAGCGAGACGTGAATCCACTTTCCCCCAAAATTTCATTCATCACTCGAATAGCGAAGTAGTCGGGAAGGTCTGGCGAGCGTTGAATTCCAAAGTGCCCCATCCAGATTGTCGTCTGTGTCAAATCTTTGAAGATGTAATTGATTGAAGGTTTTGCAGGACCTTCAACTTTCGGCACGTCGGGAAAATCAACCTCCGTTTGTTCCCATCCATCGAAGACCTGTTCAAGTTTAGCAATCATTGTTTCGGTATCAAAATCCCCCGTAATCGAAAGCATGATGTTGTTCGGGTGATAGAATTTGGCGTGAAACGCCTTGAGGTCTTCAACCGTGATACTCTCAACGCCTTCGATTTCAGAATACCAGCCAAATGGATGATCGGTACCGTACAATATCGCAGAAAAATGACGCCATGCGACCCCAATCGGGTTATCATTCCGCCGGCGAATCCTTTCAATCGCCTGCTGTTTTCTGAGTTCGAGTTTGTCCTGTCGGAAAGCCGGATTTCTCAAAACGTCTGCAAAAATCTCCAGACCTTTGTCAATATCCTCCGCGAGGGTTGATAGTGTGGCAGTCCCGAATTCTCTGTTCATACCGATTTCGACCGATGCTGCCATCGACTCAAGTTCCTCATTCAACGCATCCGGCTCACGCGAGACCGTCCCACCCGTTCGCATAACGCTGGCGAAAATCGAAGCCAAACCGACCTTATCCGGAGTGTCGTAAATGTCGCCAGTTTTAATCAAGGCATTAATATTGAACAATGGCAATTCGTGGTCTTCCAACAGATAAAGCGTCATTCCATTTGATAGAACCCGCTCCTCAGGCTTGGGGGGATCGAACTTCAGCGGCTCAAAGGTGAGTTCCTTTGGCAGGGCACCAAACACAGCCGATGGCAGTAACCACAAAGCACCGAAACCGATTAACATTAAAACAACAACCCATCCCTGTGATGTTCTGTCCATTATTCCCCTTCCTCCTCTTCGTTGGATTTCGCCTGTTTTTTGACGAGTGTAGCAACCGTTCGGTTACTTTTCGTAAAATAGGTTTTTGCCACGCGCATGATATCCTCTGGCGTTATTTTGTGTACCGTTTCACGCCATTCAACGAGATACCGCCAAGTTCCCGCAAAGGCTTCAAAGGAAGCGAGTTGCCAAGCCAGACCTGAGTTTGAACTTAGATCGCGTATAAAACGTGCGTCAACCTGCTTGAGAATGCGTTTAAATTCCTTTTCCGAAACCGGTTCAATCTTGAGTTTTTCCAGTTCTTCATAAACCGCTCCCTCGAAGTCAGCAGTTGTATTCGGGGCAAGAGGTGCTCCATTAATCACAAACAGATTATTATACCGCGCTCCGGGAGTACCATTTGTCGTATCCATCGACACAGCGAGTCCCGTCTCAATGAGTTTTTTATAGAGCCGCGATGTTCGCCCTTGGGAAAGCACTGCGCTGATTATATCTAATACATAATCATCGAAATGAGGGGCTGTCGGTTTGTGATAGCCGATCATAACCTGTGGTTCGGCATCGAATTCCACCTCGATTCGCCGCTCGCCATCCTGTTTTGGCTCAACAGTCGTGACAGCAGGAGGAAGTGGCTGGGAAGGAATATCACCAAAGTATCTCTCGATTAACGCAATCACCTCGGGCGGATTAATGTCGCCGACAATCACCATAATCGAATTGTTAGGTGCGTAATAGAGGCGGAGGAATTCCTCTGCCTTTCTTCTATTCAGCATGGAGATGTCTGATGGCCAACCGATAATCGGCATGCCGTAAGGATGGGCCCTAAACGCGGCGGCGTGGAATTCTTCTCTGAGTTTTCCACCCGGATTGGTATCCACACCCATCCGCCGCTCTTCCATGACGGCTTCGCGCTCCACATAAAATTCGCGCAGGACAGCGTTTTTCAGCCGATCTGACTCCAACATCGCCCAGAGTTCCAGTTTGTTAGAAGGTAATTCAACCGTATAGATTGTCCAATCCCTTGATGTACCTGCATTGAACCCTGTGCTACCGTGTCTGGTATAGATTTCCGCGTATTCTCCTTGGACAATCCACTGCTTATGTTCCTCCTGTTTCTCTTTAAGTTTGGCTTCGAGTTCAGCGATTTTGTCCATATTTGCACGCTTGCCCTTCGCTTTTTCCGCATCAAGCTGATCGCCGATGAGATCAATCGCATCAAGCACCACTTTCTCGGCTTCATAATCTTTGGTACCGACTGTCTTAGTGCCCTTGAAAAGCATGTGCTCAAGCATGTGTGCAATTCCCCGTGAGTCATTTGCTTCGTCCACAGAGCCCGCCTTAAAAATGATATACGGTGCAACTGTGGGTGAAGTGTGCCGCACCATCATCAAGAGTTTCAAGCCGTTATCAAACGTATGTTCAATGACGCGATCTTCGATATTTTGTGCGGCTGCTATCATCGGTATGACAAGCAACAAAGCAACAAACCATCTGCACCGCAATTTATGTCCACAACTCATTTGTTACCTCCACAATAATATCTGACTCATTCCAAAAAAAAGCCCAGAGACAACGTCTCTGAGCAAAGGAAAAATATATCCTAAACATCACCACGCAAAAAGTTCAATCAGCCCATCAGCAAATAAAGTCCAACCGTACGAATCCGAACTTGGAGTCGTTCCGTGAAGGTCTATTTCTTTTCTGATGAGGTAAACTATAGAGGCGGTAACTGCTCTTTTCGGTAAGCAAGTTTTACTCGTCATCATCATCATCATCTTCTTTTACAACATCAAAGTCGTGGATATCCCTTCCCGCTTCGATCGAAAGGATGCTGAGTGCCGCTGCCGCCCCTTCTCCGGCAGAGATTATCGCTTGGGTTCTTTGTCCACGGGTCAGCCAGCCGATGACATAGAGGTTTTCAATATCAATTTTACCATCTCGATCGGCGATGACAGCATCATCATTATTACTATCTCTGCTGAGTTCTAGTTTATCGACGAGACCTTCTTCAAAACCGCTAGCGAGGATGAGATATTTTGCCTCATGCTTGTTACCGTCAGCCGTGCTCACGGCAAATCCGGCATCGTTCTTCTCGATCTCAGTCACTTCTACGTCAAGAATTTTGCAACCGAATCCCTCGGCCTGTTTACGAGCGATTTCTTGAAACTCACTTCCGGTAATTTGGGGAATGCCTAAGTAGTTGTAGAGCATTGCTTTGTGCATAAACGTTTCATTCTGTCCAAAAACGGTTACGTCCATATCGTTCTTGGCAAGAAAAAGGCCTGCACTCAAACCGCCCGGACCGTCACCAACAATTAAAACATCTGCCATGTTTGTTATTCCTTTAAGTCTAACTGGTTTTGTGATTAGGAGTTTGCTAAATGAAA
>JADFGN010000297.1 GCA_022567695.1 Candidatus Poribacteria bacterium
TGATGATGGTCGCTACTGTGATACCCACACGAGGATTCGGTGGCCCCTTCTTCAGCATGGCGACTGGTGCGACCTATTACGCAAGTGCGGAAAATGAATGGGCGATGCTTATCCAACCCCACCTCTCGCCAACGATTATCCTCAAGGAGGTTAACGCCGTTCGACAAATGTACGAAGGACTTGAGGGTGCGCCCATCCCGTGGCACGCATGGGTAAAACCACTCGGATGGTGGTCGTTCTTCATGCTGTGTCTGGCGACGATGGTAATCTCGGTCATGTTCCTGTTTCGCCGAACATGGATTGAGCGTGAACGGCTTATATTTCCGGTGGCTCAAGTCGCATTGGCGATGGTCGAAGACGGTCCAAAAGGTTCGCGGCTCAGTCCACTGTTTCGCTCCACGCTCTTTTGGATAGGGTTTCTCATTCCTGTCGTGCTTGAGAGTGCCAATGCCCTGAACCGATATTTCCCGAAAGTTCCCACATTTAGACCCAATTGGACAATACCACACGATATCCCCTGGGTTCCTCAACTAACGATTAGGCTCAATTTTCTGATGTTTGGTTTCGCATTTTTTATTGAATCGCAACTGTCGTTCAGTTTGTGGGTTTTCTACCTTCTCTCACTTCCAGCGCACTGGATTTACGGAATGGCTTTTGCGGGGCATACGGAAGCGTTGGGGCCCTGGACCGCAAGCGGCCCGGGCGGAACCATCATGGCACATCAACAGATGGGTGCTATGCTGGTCCTCGTTGGTGCGATGGTGTGGGCCGCTCGACGACAGTTTGTGAGAGTTAGCGGAAAGGACTCCACTCCTACATTCGTTGGCATGTTTCTTGGCAGCGCATCCCTGATGTGTCTGATGGTATGGCTCACTGGCGTACCGGCGTGGATTGCGCCCCTAGTGGTTGGCTCGGCACTTGTTATCTGGCTGTCACTGACTCGATTGATGGTCCAGGCGGGTATTGCTACCATCGTTCCCGCCATCGTACCTTTAGGATTTGTGGTTTCGACGGTGGGTGTGCCAAATCTTGGGACAGTCGGGTTAATCGCACTCGGTCTGACACTTATATGGTCCGGCGATCTCTTGACCTACTTGATGGCCCCTGCGGCAAACAGCGTTTATGTGGGACATCGGGCAGAAATTTCACCGACAGCGGGATCTCTTTCTCTTATAGCCGCAGTTATGTTGAGCCTCGTCGGATGTTTCTGCATGACGCTCTACCTGACAGGTACGCTTGGAGGGCTGAATCTCCATCCTCAGTATTTCCAGACCTTTCCCCAAATCCCCTGGAGATTCGCTGAGTCAAAACTACAGAGTTCAACGGGAGCATCAATATCCGGCTATATGTGGACCGGAGTCGGTGTCGGTGTGATGCTTCTATTGACCTATGCCCAACGCCTTTTTCTTTGGTGGCCCCTGCATCCGCTGGGCTTCCTTGCACAGGGCGGATGGATTATGAGACAACTGTGGTTCTCATTCTTCCTCGCGTGGCTCGTCAAGACAGCGGTGCTCCGGTACGGGGGCGGAAGCGCATATAAAAAAGCGAGAGTTTTTTTCATCGGCATTATCGTAGGTCTGCTCGTCGTCGGAGGGCTTTGGCTAATCGTTGACTCGATTACAGGCATGCGCGGAAATCGCATCCGCATCTACTAAACCAGCCAGATTCATGAATGGTAAGCCGATCGGCGGTAGTTATTTAGATGAGTAAAACGTGAAGAACGTCGATTTATACAGATTCCCGATCTAAGTATTACAATGAATCTGATCAGATCCAATATAGAGCCCGTAATTTATTGGATAGCTGTAACATATTGGTTAAGAATTGTCATAATCTCTGGGAAAACTATTGCAAAATCTTAACCGGAAATTACTGAAGAATTGGTGTTAAGTCACTAAATAATTCCATAAAAAGAGATTAGACTTCAAAAAGTGTTGTTCTTTTTAGGAACAGCAATCTCTTTTATTTTTTAACGATACGAGTGTAAGGAGGACATCTCAGATGCAAAGCAAGAGCATCTTTCGAATTATCGCTTTGTTTGTCGCTACTGTTGGCTTGTTGGGCTGCGTAGACAACAAAGAAAAGATTACCTTTTATGCTGACGGGACCGCAGACATAGAGGCAATAATTGAAGTATCTGAAGACGTGGATGACGAAGACGCGAGAAATGGGTGGCACTTTTGGATTTGGACGTATCGGTACATGTTTCCTGAATTGAGGGAGAATTACACGTTAGAAGAGGAATTTGTCAGTGAAAGTGAAACAGAGCGTTTGCGCTTCATCTTTAAGAACAAAAAACGTCTCAAACTCCAAAATACAGAGTGGATGTCGTTTACAAAGGCGAGTGATGGTACTTTCATGTTCAGCAGCACTGTGCCGAAGTTCCCAGGTGCTGATGAAGATGAAGACATTGCGTTTGAATTAACGGTGGAAATGCCTAAAGAAATCGAAAGTGCCAATGCGACATCTATCGATGGCAAAATTGCAAAATGGAGGATAACCTGGGAGCAATTTGCCAGGGGATTGACGCTAAAGGCAGTGACGAAGAATCGGTAAATCAACAGTACGATGCACATGACTCATCACGTTTCACGCCAGCAAAGGATGCCAAAATGAAAATTCATAAAGATTTGAAATCAGGGAACATCTTCCCAGACTTTGAACTCCCCGACCAGGACGGCGAGATGACAAAATTGAGCGAACTCATGGGAGGTTGGCAGTATCCGTAAAGCCGTTGGGTGCACGCTTTTGGGTATGGCGATTGAAGCGGGAAAAATCACGTTGGAGACCATCGTTTATGGTATCTGGCCGGAAATTTATCGGGAGACCAGCGAAGAGAAGGACAAGGAGATTCGCGTCAAACACCTTTTCAGCAGTAGTTCGGGTTGGAAACGGCCTGAATCGCCCGGAACCCGATGGGTTTACAATAATGCCGCGTTCACGGCTGGTGGCATGATACTGGGACGAATATACCGATGCCAGGATGACAAAATTGCGAAACGATTTTTAGCTCGGACGACAATTCGGCAAACGACGGGCGATGGTCGTCATGTTAACAAAAGCATAACCCAGGAAAATAGGGGGGAATTTGCGATGAAGACTTCAGTTGCACAGTTAGGGTACGTTTGTATGGCGTTAGTCGTTATGAGTCTGATATGCACACACGTCAGTGATGCCCGTGTTCGTGCGGGAGACATGGTTGGTTTGTGGGCGTTTGATGAAGGCACCGGCAAAACTGCCAAGGATGCCTCGGGGAACAAAAATGATGGAAAACTCAACGGGGATACAAAGTGGGTCGGCGGAAAGTTCGGCGGTGCGCTGCAATTCGATGGAGATCTGGACTACGTCGAAGTCGGCCACGATGACACGTTGAATATCACCAAGGAACTCACAATTGTCGCGTGGGTAAAATTCGACGAAATCCCGGTGCGTGAGAACGTCTTGTTGGATAAAGGCCCCAAAGCGGGTCAAGCCCAATACTATCTGGGGTATGAACCCAAAGAAGAGGCGTTCTTTCTGAACTTTAACGGTCAGCGGTGGCACGCCGGGGACGACTTCAATTCCCCAAAGATAAAGGATACGGATTGGCATCACGTTGCCGTTGCCTTTGATACGGCGAGCGGCAAAATCACGGCTTGTGTAGATGGGCGTTGCAACACTCACAAGACGGATGATGCCTTGATCGACAAGGGTAAGGACAATCTGATAATTGGAGACGCTCGGTTCCTTGAGACCGATCGGAACTTCTCCTTCACCGGAACGATTGACGAGATTGCCGTCTACAATGTGGTTCTGACTGAGAATGAGATTAAAGTCAGCTCTACCGGGTCTATCGCTGATGTCACGCCTGCGGGCAAACTTGCCACGGTTTGGGCACAACTTAAGCGCTGACAAGGTGCACATTAGAAGACATAACGACGTCGTACCAATTCGCGTTTGGTAAGGTAACATCAAGCGTCACCAACAACCGAAACACACAAACGGTAAACTTTACTTCCTCTGATGCGTATGGCTTAAGATAGCAAAAATCAAAAAGGAGTTGTGTTATGACAGGTAAGACATTTCCGAAAGCAGAGTGGCAGATCGTTTCTGCTTCGGACGTGAAGATGGATTCTGAGAAATTGAATCAGGCAAAGGAATGGCTTGACTCAAAATTCGAAGATGTCAAATATCGCGTGGCGATTGTGCGGCATGGTTATCTGGTGGCAGAATGGGCACATAATATTGAAAGTGAGGAAAAGAATCACATTGCTTCGGCCAATAAGTCGATTCTGTCAAGTATGCTGGGCATCGCGATTGACGAGGGCAAAATTAAGAGCGCCGATGATTTGGCTGTGGATTACTATCCTGAGATGATGGATGTGCCCGAGGGTGAAGGGCCGAAAGAGGGTCGGTGGGCGTTTAGGGCAAATCGTGGGATTACGCTTCGACATTTGATTTGCAATGTGTCGGGATATATGAAACCCGGTGAAGAACCCGGACGGATGTTCAATTATCAGACCAATGGGATGTGTGTGCTTTCACACTGCATTGAGAAAGCGTATGGGTTGTATGATATCAACCATCCCCACGGATCGCCGAAGATTCCACCGCTTTACAAAGAGAAAATTGCCGATGTGATTGGTGCCGATTGGGGATATACATCGGGTTCACAAAAGATGCACGAAAAAGCTCGGCTTCACATTTTTGGATGGGGGTCGGCAATTCGCACAAGCTTGCGAGATCTGGCACGTCTGGGATGGCTCTGGTGCAACTGGGGGAAGTGGGAAGGCCAGCAAGTGATTCCTGAAAGTTGGATGCGAGAGGCGACAGTGGTCGCGCCAGATATTCTGGCGAACAGTCCTGAGAAGATGTGGCGATATGGGCATGGGTTTTGGACAAATGAAAAAGCCAAACTCTGGCCCGATCTTCCAAGAGAAGGATATACTGGCTGGGGGGCAGGCGGACATTATGTGATTGTATTCCCGAGTTATGATCTTGTGGTGGTGATGAACCCCACACCTTATCCGGGAGCGTCACAGCCTTATGAGACACATACGGTGACCTGGTTACAGCAACAGGAAGTTTTGAAATTTATCCTTGAGGCATGTTAACAATGGAAATGACGGATTTGAAATGTGCGGCCGTCCTAGCCACCAAGAAGCCTTTGATGCGCTTCCTTGAACACTAAACAAGAAAGATTTCTGTCAACTACCCACGGCTAAAGCACGTGGGCTTGTAAAAGACCGCGTGTCCGTGTGATTTCTCGCTTCATTGGGGCTGTTTACTACCAGCGCACCTCCACGAAGGGTCGAAGCAACCCTTAAAATGTTAATTGCCGCGTTGTGGTCGCGGTCTAATACCAGTCCACAGGAATTACACCGATGGATACGAACTGCAAGCGATTTGATAACCTTTTCACCACAGCCAGAGCAAATCTGAGACGTGCCATGCGGCGGAACGCAGAGCAGATGCAAACCAGCATTTTCAGCTTTGGCGCAAGTGCCAAGGGTGCTGATAAAGGTGCCCCATGCTGCATCAGAGATGCTTTTGGCGAGATGGTGGTTTTTAACCATGTTTGTGATTTGCAGATCTTCGACAACGACGGCATCATATTCAGAGTACAGTCGGTGCGCTGTTTTGCCGTGAAAGTCTTTGCGTTGATTCGCTACATGCTCATGCTGTTTGGCGAGTTCGTGTACAAACTTCCTTCGTCGATGGCTTGTTTTCTTGCGTCTCGATACGATGCGCTGTTTTCGCTTCAGTTTCAACTCGGCACGGCGCAAATGGCGGGGATTACCAACTTTTTCGCCTTCGGAGGTCGTGAGAAAAGATTCAAGGCCAACGTCAACACCGACAGCGGTTTCGATTGCGGCTTTCGGTACATCATCTACTTCAACCGTGATGTTGGCATACCAGCCACTCGCTTTGCGCTGGACTGTCAGCGTCTTAATGTTTCCGTTTGGCAATGGGCGATGGTAGCAAATTTTGACTTCACCCATCTTTGGGACGACCAAACGAGCCATCCGACCTCCGATACCGCGTATCAGTGTCTTTGCGAGATGCGAAAAGGTCATAGAGCGATAGCGACCTTGCCCCTTAAATCGTGGATAGCCCCGATTTTCGCCAGCCTTGATACGGCGAAAGAAGGCTTTAAAACCCTTGTCCAAACGTCTGAGTGTATCTTGGAGGACATCGCTATGCAACGAAGACCAAAACGTAGATCCACCGCGAAGCGGGGTCAGCGCATTTGCTTGTTGGACATAGCTGACAGACCCGCCCTTTTGCTCGTAAGTGTTCTTGCGCCATGCGAGAGCTTGATTGTAGATGTTCCGACACGCATCAAGTTGTGTTTCAAGCGTTTGGGTCTGTGCTTTTGTTGGATAGATTCGATATTGATATGTTTTTACCATGTCGTTTTTTCAAACGTGCCGCGTAGTCTACGAAAATGCGACTCACCGTCGTATAGTTTGCTTTTGCGTAGGCAGTTAGGAAGTCTTTTAACTCTGGGTCAATCCTAATATCTATACGTGTTTTCATGGGTTTATTATACCGTATAACGTGTGTACTTTTCAACGTAAAAAGGGCGGCAGAAAGGTTCAAAGCTGGCAACGCTAAAGTACCGTTTCTGCAGAGAATGCCCGCTCATTCGAGGACTCATTCACGGGTGCCTCAATTCCTCCCACAGATAAATCAGTGGGTTTCCTTGAGGCTTTATCATGAAAAGTGCAAGGAAAAAATGAAAATCGGCTCAAAAAAGGTTCGAGGGACAAGGATCTAGGAGATAGGGAAAATGGGGTCAGACTTCACCCATTATACCAAGTTGTCACGTGTCAAATTGCCCCAACTACGCCGCCGATGGAAAAGCTTTGTTTTCATCATAAGCTTCTCCACTTCTGAGCATACGGAAGGCAACTATAAGAAGTTTGGCAGCGATTTTAACAATCGCCGCGTCGTAAGAAGATCCTTTGCTGTGGGAGCCAGAGGCAATAAAGAGAAATCGAATATAGTCCGCCAGACTTCCCCGCCCACTTCCTTCGGCGATATTGGCACAAACCGAAATGGCAGCTCGCCTCATCTGGGAGGTTAACCCATAGCGTTCATCGGGCGGAAAATTTTTGGTTTTGTTATAGATTTCTACGAATCATCTGCCTTTTGCCAGGCTTTGATGTCTTTGAAATTCGGTATTTTGGACCTCCTAATTAAGTTGTCCTTGAACCTTGCGCCTTGCACCTTTCTGGTAGATGATTTTCGTTCTTTCTAACACTTACTTATCATACAAGGAAGCACGCGCTATGTCATTTACCGATCTGTTGAATACAATCCAAGATTACCGTCAAGAAATCGAAGATTCCCATACCATTACAGAACTCATCAACGACGCTTTCAGCGATTGGCTCTCAACCAAAGGGATCAGCCGAGTCGTCCTGCTTGACAGTGGGAAACTCTTGCTGAACATTAACGGTCGATTAAAGTCTCCTACCCGTCGTGTTGGGGGGATTCACCTACACACCCGTTTTATTTTGATTAATCTTGATGAGTCGGAAGATGTGCTGGAAGCCTTAGAGGAGGCACTCACACACTATATTTCGGAAGGAGACGGGGCTTACGTGTGGGTAATTCCTGACGGTTTTATGGCTTCGCTGACAGAAGCTGAACTGGAACGGGAAAAGGGTGGCAGCGGTTATTTCTCTCACGAATCGATCTGCATCTCCAATACCGCCGACATTGATACGCGCTGTCAATTAGAGGTACTTTACGAAGATGTTTCCAAAGAGAACGTCACCTGCGAATTTGACGTATCTGCGCATCGGTCGGTACATTACCGATTGGACAAACTCAAAGACGAAAATGGCGATCCCCTGATTGCCAAGGATGCCCCTGTGAGCTACAAGCTAACGAGCCTTGGTACACGTATTGTTGTACAAGGATCGCGGATTCTCACCTCCGGCGAAGGCAGCGAATTTGCCAGCTTTGGAACGGTCATGGCGTGGTGCCCACAGCAGCGGCGATAGGATGGCAAAGAGTTCCTTGGCATGTTGTCGCATCTGTTACCTCCATCTCTTTTGGGGTTGACAGGTATTTCATGAGATCATATAATTGGAAATATCAGATTTTATTTTAAACCAGAAACTACGGGTCGTTAGGAAGCGCGGGAGAAACGCATGAATGCAATAGATATCTTCAAAATGGATAAGAGCGTCCTTTCAGTCATATCACTTTCTGATGAATCAGATGAAAAGGCATATTGGCACTCTAAAACGCCACATGAACGCTTGGAAGCCGTTGAGTTGATGCGGCAGATTAACTATGGCTACGATCCAACTACCACTCGACTTCAAAGAGTTCTTGAAATTGTTCAACTCACATCAACTTGAAACACTTGAAGCAGAACAAGCAAGCCAGTGGAAGACATAAGGATTTGGATGATTTACAGCACCTTTGAGATCCTAACCCGCCGTTGCAGTTGACGGCGGTATCCTGTGGTTTTTGAACATCAATTGTCTCCGGACTCGGCGATCCGCGCCACGACTGGATTTGGGCGATCACGTCTCCATGTGCGGGCATGACGGATTCTTAGGGAGTAAAAATGCCAGATCAACTTATCATTGAAACTGAACCGAAACAACGACTCACACGACTTCGGCTACTTGACGAAAACGGGGTGCAGTTAGGGTTCAACGAAGTCCAACTCCAAGAGATCGACCAAGCGATGTGGGAAGGGGTCTTCGATACCCGTCGATACGTTGACCGTTATCAAGACTCACTTCGTCCGGATGCCCAACTGCCACCGGACACAGCAGATGACATCCTTCAGCGATTGGGCGTCTTCTTAGGGCAAACGGTGCTGGGAGAAGCGATTTTTAAGCAACTGACCCGATCGACGCTGCGACGAACCCTCGTGATTCGGTTGCCGGAGACCACCGATGATGTCCTCGCCGCGGCGTTTGCCCGTATCCCGTGGGAGATCGCCCGGCTCACACCGGAGTCACCGACACTGCTCGAATCGGCGCTGGTGGTGCGTATGGTCACAGCCGACATCGCTGACCCCGATCCGACGGCATTAGAAGCGGCGGCAAAGATTGCAGAAGGCGAGACGTTGCGGGTGTTGTTGGTCTTCGCCGAAGCACCCAACTCCCGACCGCTGGCGATGCGACGGGAACGGGAGGAACTTCTTGAACTCTTCTACCGACGGATTCTCCCCAAGCATCCCGTTCAGATCGATGTCCTCTGTCACGGGGTGACGCAGACCGTCCTCCGCAAACAGATTCAGGATGCCAGAGGGTATCACATCGTCCACTGGAGCGGTCACGGCCACCACGATCTGCTGGAGATCCGCGGCGAAGCTGGAAAGCCGGACTTTATCACCGGCGAAGCCCTCGCCCAACTTTTTATCGATGCGGGTGGATTTATCCCACAGCTGGTC
>JADFGN010000298.1 GCA_022567695.1 Candidatus Poribacteria bacterium
ATGCAACATAACGCTGCCGTCTTTATAGTGAAAGTCTGCTGTCAAGACGCCAATCGGCACATCATATAAAGTCGCCTTGGGGATGCTGAGTAAACCGGCGATAGGAATCTCAGAAGTAATTTTCCCCGTGAACGTGCCATTTCCGACGAGGTCTATCACGTCCAGAATTTCTCGCGTTAGTTTTCCGACGTCAATCTGCTGAATGTTTAAATCGAGATTGAGTTGGTCACCGCTTTCATCTTGCTTCAACCCCAAAGTGCCAGCCAACTGGATTTGAGCTTCATCGAGATTCGCTGTGAGTTTGAGGCGATTATCAGCAATCTGGTAATTCGCCTCCGAAGGAAGGATTGACTCATCGTTCAAGGTCGCATTGGTGAATTGCAAATCGCCGGAAAGCCTTAAATCACGTGGATCGTGGCTATCGCCTTCGAATTGGAGCTTTCCATTCACATCCCCTTTTACGACCAGAAAACTCTCAGGGATACCAATAATCATCGGCACAAGTTCCTCCGCCTGAATTCCGGCGAACTCAAGCCAACCATCGTAGCCCAAACTGCTTCCTTGCTTCACGGTATGAATCTCGGCACCGCCCGTAAGTTGCCCTGATGCGAGTGTGCCTTTGATTTCCGTCAGGCGAAAGGTATCTTGCGTAAACTCTGCTTGTGCGATCAGGTTTTCAATCTGAATCTGATTCAACCGTGCGAAAGGCAGTTTGAGTCCAAATTGTCCTGTAATCTCCGAGAAGGTTCCCTTCGCTTCGATATCTATCTGAGCCGTGCCCTCCGTATCATACAAGTTTGGAAAGAATTTTTGAAGGTCTTGTAAATCGAGGTCTAGATTAATTCGCGCTTCTACCGATGGAGATTTTTCCTTGAGGTGGCTTGCTTTTCCAGAAATTATCAAGGTTGAATTCCCCGTTGCAAGGCGCAGTTCCTTTAGCTCTCCTTCGTCCTCCAGAAATTCAAACTCCGTTTTAAGTTCATCGATTTGTGTTTCGATACCATTGAGTTCAAAACTCCCATCTCGTACCTCTAAATCCCCGCGATGCTTCCATTTGTCTAACGGTCCTTTGATATTAATATAAAGGCCGCTGATTGTTAGCTTCAGGTTTTGATTATTATCTGCAAAATTAATGATGCCATTTTCAACTTTGATGCGGGAAAAAGCAGATCGGAATGGAAATTTAACGCTCGACGCCTTCTTTTCGGGAATAAGCTCAGTCAAGTTCAGTTTGCCATTTGGCTGAATATATGCGTTAATTTCCGGCCGCTTGATATTGAGATTGGACACTAAGAATTTGCCAACTAACAACCCCCACAGCTTATACCTGAATCCGACTTCATCAATAGACACCACTGGGGGATTTTGGGATTTTCCATCCGCAATTTCAAACCCTTGAATATTCAGACCTGTCAAGATATTGCCTGAAATGCGACCAATTCTGGCGAGACGTTTGTAAATATTCAATGCATCCGTCTCTTTTCGGATGGTATACCCCTGTTGTTTATCTTCATCAGTAATCAACCATTTTATACCTTTTTCTTTAGCTGAGAGCGTCACATTTTGAGGGAGTGGGATTCCATTTTTTTCAAACGCACGGCGCAACTCGACCGAAAAAATTTCATTGTCCAAATCACTTTGGAATTTCAGCTTGAGGCTAAAGAGTAATGGCTGTTTGATCTGTTTTTCGAGCTGGTTTTCCAGAACAACACGAATCTTATTCAGGAAATAGGGAGAACGTAAAAAGAAAAAACCTCCGACGAAAAGGGAAATCAAAATGATTATAAATAGAATTAAAAGTGGATGTCTTATCCGCATTATTCGCTATCCTAATTTGGGAGTTAATGAATATAGTTACCGCGAGCCATTATATTAGCAAATTGCGATAATTGACGTCAAGAGTATTTTACGCCGCATTGAAGTCCTATTGACTTTCTGCTCAAATTCTGCTAGACTTAAATTCATAAGCAAACGTCTTCCGTAACATAATATCCAATTCAAACCAATAACGGAGAATGCCAATATCTATGGACAACTCAGCCCTTTTAGATGCTTTGGATTCTGTGACTGCAATCCCAGTTATCCCCTTTGATGGCGATCGGATTGACTACGCAGGACACGCAAAGAATATCGACTATCTCATGCAAAGTAATTACCTGGAAGGCAATCGGAAGCGCGTGATTGCGATTGCAGGAACGAGTCTCATCCATCATCTGCGTACGGAAGATCAGATTCGTCTGATGGAGGTGACCGGTTCGCAAATCGATGGTGATGGCGTGTTGATCTCTGGAATCGTGCCAAACCCGATTGGGACAGCCGGACAACTGATCGAAGCCCAATCTAATTTACCTCGGCCGCCGGATGCATATTTGCTGATGCCTTTATCCGGTGTTTCGAGTCCCGCAGGGGTCTATGAGCAATATATGAAGTTTGGAGAGCAGTATGGCGAGTCATGTGGTGCCCGATTTCTCTATTACTTCAAGCAGAAACGCGAACTTGAGGCTGTTATCCGCCTCGTCAATGATTCGCCTCATTTCATTGGTGTGAAAGTCGGTACGGATGAAGCGGATGTCAAGCCACTTGTGGCAGGGGTCGGGGATAGCGGAATGGTGATTTGGGGCATCGGCGATCGCTGTACACGAGCGGCTGAACTGGGCGCGAAGGGACATACGTCAGGAATCGCTGTTGTGTTTGCCCGTGCTTCCGATGAGATCAACAATGCCCAACGTCGCGGCGACTACGAAACTTCTCGCAAAATTGAATCGGACATTTTCGCGCTCGAAGAAATCCGTTTCATGAAGGAACGCATCTACAACTACTCCGCTGTGGTGGAAGCAATGATATTGAGTGGTTTTGATGATATTGAAGGTGGCAAAGCAGGGCCTTTTAACCCACGTGTGCCTCCGGAGATCGCGGAACAAGTCAAGGAAGCTATCAGAGATCTCAAACATTATCATTGAAGAGTAAGGAACATCGCGATGCAAATAAGGGGCATAGAAAAAAATAACTGTCCCAATGTCATTCTGAACCCGAAGTTTATCCTCGAGCAAAGCGAAGGGCTACGCTCGAGGGCAGGTTTAGTGAAGAAAGATCCTTCGCAAAGCCTCAGAGCCTGTCCTCGAGCGCAGCGAAGGAATGACATAGTGGTTCTCCCTTAGGATATTTTATTATTTCCACACCCCTAAAGCCTTTCAAAGGATTTTCTTGCTTTTGAATAACATATTCAGTTTCTCCATTTCAACTGAAAATTGTCGCTTGTCTTCTTAAAGCCGATTCAGAGCAACACACTTCAAGGAGGTTGTAATGCCACAAATACAATGGCAGTCGGATGGGGTTGAAGTGAGTGAAGAAACAGATCTCATCGAAGTTTGCTATCAAAATGGCTGGACAGACGGTTTGCCTGTTGTGCCACCGACGCCAGATCGGGTCGAACGCATGCTTGCTGGCACGAACCGCAAGCCAGACGAATTAATCTCCACCATTCCGCCAAAATGGGGACAAGGGTCGGTAGAGCGAATCGCGATTAACGCGGTGATGGCGGGTTGCAAACCGGAGTACCTGCCTGTTGTCATTGCCGCTGTGGAAGGGATAACGTCGGAAAAATTCAATCTGCACGGTATTCAGGTAACAACATCGTTGGTCTCGCCGATGTTGATCATCAACGGCCCAATCCGAAAACAATTGGAGCTCAACGATGGGTTCAACGTTTTTGGACAAGGATGGCGGGCAAATGCGACGATTGGGCGAGCTGTGCGTCTGATTTGTACGAATATCGGTGGAGCGTTGCCGGGCGAATTGGATCGAGCGACATTCGGTCACCCCGGTAAATACACTTACTGTATCGCCGAAAAAGAGGAAGTGAGCTCGTGGAATCCCTTGCACGTTGAACGCGGATTTGAGCCATCTGAAAGCACAGTGACTGTTTTCGCAGGTGCTTCTCCGCAAAGCATCAACGACCACGGTAACAACACAGCGGAGGGCATTCTGGACACGATTTGCCGTAGCCTCGCAGTCCCTGGAGCAACTCCCGGAGAGCTTTTTCTTGTGGTGAGTCCAGAACATACCAAGACAATCGCCGATGACGGTTTTAGCAAGGCCGATGTGCAACAGTACGTTGCAGAACATACCAATCGAAATCCTGGGGATGTGGTTGTTATTGTCGCCGGAGGCCCTGCGGGACGTTGGACGATGGCAATTTTCGGTTGGGGAGCACCAAGCTCTCGATCTATAACTGTACAAATTGATTCGTAGAATCTATTTTGCTTCGTTTCCATGCTGTGCGTGGGACTGCCGCAAAGACAGGAGAATACCATGAAAGGACAAAGAGTTGTTTGGCCCAGCCGAGAGAAAGTAGAAATCGAAGATTTTGACGTTCCCAACGTCGGTAGTAACGAAATCCTGGTAGCCACCGAATGTACGCTGATCAGTCCGGGCACAGAACGCGCCTTTCTGTTAGGACTTCCTAATGCACAAGGGAGCTATCCATCCCGTCCCGGTTATAGCAGCATCGGCAAAGTCATTGCGGTGGGCGCGGATGTGAAGGGGTTTACGGAAGGCGATCGGGTTGCCTCATCAATGGGGCATACGAGCCATTTTGTCGCTCCGCCGGATCGCTTGATTAAAGCCACGGATGCATCATCACCATCGGAGGAGGCTGTCTTTTTTAATCTCTGTACCATTTCTATGCAAGGAGTCCGCAAAGCCCAAATCGAGCTTGGGGAGGCAGTGCTTGTTCTGGGGCAAGGGCTGATCGGTCTGCTTGCAACGCAGCTTGCAAGACTTAGCGGCGCATTCCCAACCATCGGCGTCGATCTTGCTGATAACCGCTTGAAATTAGCCCAAAGGGTCGGAGCAGATTATGTCTTGAACCCGACGCATGATGATTTTGAAGAGAAGATGGATGAAGTTACAGACGGGAAAGGTGTTGCTGCTGTCATTGAAGCGACGGGACATCCCGACGCAGTTAACATGACGTTTAAATTGGCAGGTTGGTGTGGGCGAATCGTTTTGCTTGCAAGCACACGCGGCGAAACGAAGGACGTGAATTTTTACCGAGATGTGCACAAAAAAGGGTTGACAGTCCTTGGAGCGCATAATTCCGTTCGGCCGCGCCAGGACTCCTCCGCGAATTTTTGGACCAATCGCGATGATGCGGAATTATCCCTTCGGCTCATTGCTCACCAACGAATACAGGTGGCCCCCCTAATCTCCCATCGGATGCGGGGCACAAATGCTCCAGAAGCGTATCAATTGTTGATGGAATGGGAGGCTGGCCTTTTGGGAGTTGTCTTAGAATGGAGTGACAAAGAAGTCAAAGATTGAAATGGTCGCCAAACAGCGATTTCACGGTTTTGAATAACGGGCGGAAGGTACGGCATGTTCATATAAAAAGATCTTGTCGACGAATCTATCGGGAGAAGCTAAAATGGCTGGACTTGTAATCGTTAATAAAAGCAATCCAAGGGCAACTATTGTTGTTGCTTCACAAGCGACTTCTCAAGCCAAAGAAGCGGCAGAAATTCTCCAATTTTACCTTGAGCAGATGTCTGGATGCAAATTGCCAATCTGTACGGAAAACGAGACAATCTCTGGTTCCCGAATCCTCATCGGGCACAGCGAAACGGTCAAAAAGCTAGGAGTCATCCCGCCATCAGGTATCACCACCCAGATGAACGAGGACGGGTTTTTAATCAAGACAGTTGGAAACGATCTGGTTATCGCAGGAAACGAGGATTGGCATTACAGAGGAACCGTGTTCGGTGTCTATGACTTGCTCGAACGCTTAGGGTGTCGTTGGTTCTTCCCCGGTTCTTATGGAGAGGTCGTACCCAAGATGGATACAATTGCCATATCTCCTCTTGATATTAAGCAAGGTCCCAGCTTTCGGATGCGGAATATCTGGTACAGTGGCTGGATGCCAGTGAGTAATGAAGACGGAGCCGCGCTAAGAAAATGGTACGACTGCAATAAAGCACAGAGTTTGCATATCAGTCTGCCAGGCGATGGAAGTATTATTCGGCTCGCACCACCGGAGCAATACTTCGAGGAACACCGCGCCATCTATGCCATCGACGAAAACGGGGAGCGCAGCCGTGAGATGTTATGTTTGTCCGAACCCGAGTCGATCCGTATCGCCGTAAAGACAATCACCGATGCCTTTCGCAGTGACCCGACCATGTTCACCTTCGGTTTTGCCCCTCCCGACGGGCGACCAATGTGCCATTGTGAGCGCTGCCAAGAACGGTTGCACGGAATCACTGCCAAACACCTCAGTAGTCCTAGCCTCAGTGATACATGGTTCCATTTTGTCAACGAGGTTGCAAAGGCAGTTGAGAAGGAATTCCCAGATCGATGGCTCATGACGAATGGGTACGCAAATCGCGTTTACCTTCCCGAAGGTGTCGCAGACTTTTCTTCAAACATCGGAGTTCAGTTGGCAATGTTGCAGTCATGTACATTGCACCGCATCGGTCATCCGCGCTGCTGGCAGCGGCAAGACTATGACGCCATCCTGAAACGATGGACGGATTCAAACCATCCTGTCATCATCTATGACTATGATCCGGGCGTTGGTGTAGAGAATCTTCCCTTCCCCGCACTGCATAATCTGAAACACGACATGCGACTTTTTAAGCAGCGGGGAATCTGGGGATTCTGGACGGAGGGACAGAATACGTGGATGCGGACTCATCTGAACTACTACATTCGCGCTAAACTGATGTGGAACGTGGACGAAGATGTTGATGCACTGGTGAGAGATTATTGTGAAAAATTCTACGGTGCCGCGTCAGATTCAATCGAGCGCTACATCTGGTCTATGGAAGAAGCGTTTGAAAAAACAGATGTGCATGCTTATTGGAGAGGGAGCGACGAAATCCCGTGGAGACTCATTTTCACAGATAAACTCGTCGAAAAACTTCAAGGATATTTGAATCAAGCGGCGCAACTCGCAGATACAGAGCCGTATTGCTTACACGTGAGGATGCTTCAGACTGCTCATGAACATATGGTTGCGTTTCTGAAGATGAAAGCCGCAGCCGATGAGGGAAGCTATCGGAGTGCTCTGTCTTGGGCAGACAAAGTCAAGGCGGCGAGGGATAGAGCTGCTGAAATCGATGCCGCGTTGCTACCGAATACACCGGATTGGGTCGCACGCTCATGCGCAACTTCTCTTGAAGGACAGCAGGAGATCTATCAATATCTTGCCAATCGGGCTGGTGGGGAACTTGGTCAATTGGCAGTTATGTTACCTGAAGTTTGGGAATTTAAGACTGATCCCTTTGATGACGGACTCATTCGCCAATGGTATCTGCCCAATCGCGGAGAACCTTGGGCTAAAATTAAGACCACCTTTTATTGGGAGAATCAAGGATACCAAGACAAGGTAGGGCACGGTTACGTTGGACTCGCGTGGTATAAAACAGAATTTTACGCTCCAAAGTCGGTCGAAAATCGCCCCCTGAAACTCACATTCGGCGGTGTATACCATCGGGAGATCTGGATCTGGATGAATGGGCTACTGATATTCCACAGTGGAAATGAGTCATCGCAACGCCCCTTTGACGTAAAGGTAACTGGACATATTCACCCGGGACAAACGAATCACATTGCCCTACGAATCAGGAGTCAGGAGATGTCGAATCGTGCACAGGGAGGTATATACCGAAGAGTTTTTCTATTTACTCCTTGACAAGTTGTTGGAAAAAACATACATGTTTGTGCGGCGGATCAAAGAGAACACAACGACGAGACATACAACAAGCCAATGAGAAACAGCCAGCGGTTGAGCGTGCCAAGCCGAATAGTCGGGCAAGGATGCAATTTCTGAAAGAGCAACGGCTTGTTAGGATCGTTTCACGACTATCGCTATCGCTTTGATTTCATCGGGACTTACTTGAAATCACCTCAACCAATAAAATTCAACAAGTCCTTTCTGATCGATGGAATCTAACTCGTGATGATCTGTTGAAACTAAGTTTCCGTTTTTGAGTTTCGCTAAACCTAAAGCGAACGAGTCAGCGAGCGAAACCTTCTCATTCACTTTGAAAAAGGCTGCCTGCTCCAATAACTCATCCGAGCACTGACGAACAATCTCAACCGACAATTCATCCACATCGCTCAAGAGGGCAGACGCTGTTGATTGCCCTCCTGAACGCAGACTATCGTAATAAACTTCATAGAGATTGACAACGCTCATCACAATGGTGACTTCATGGAGAGCGGCACGTTCGAGCAGAGTTTCCATCTTTTCGGCACCAGGTTCGTCATTGAAAAAGGCAATCAACGCACAGGCATCTAACACATAAATCTCATCGTTCATGCTACAACTCCAATCCTTTTTCATGTACCTTCCGACGGCTAAATTCCTCGGTCGAACTGAGAACGTGGCGGTATTTTCCTCTTAGCGATCGAACTTTTGAACGTTTCTCTTCCTCATCAACTTCTTGAATCACAATTTCGGTCAGATGGCCTACAACATTTTCGAGGATGTGTTGGGGAATCTGAATCATCCCCGATTTCGGAATAACGGTTTGGAAGCTATCAGTTTTCATGAAAATATCTCCTTGTCGATTTTGCTGAGAATCTAACAATAGTATGGCTCCTACCAAGAGATCGCGAAATCCACGAGTGCTTGCTGAGATTCGTGTCGATTCTGCCTAACGACTTGTTAGGTAGTCAAGAGTTTGTTTTAGAGTTTTTGAATCCATTTTGTGAAATCTGATTTTGTGCGTTTACCTACTTGGACTACTGCCCCACGCTTGAAAAATTTGCTTCCTGTGATCCAAATGTATCCTCCGAAGTCTGAAGGAAGATAAAAGTCACCGTAGCGGATCATAGCTACTTTCTCCCTGCCAAAGTGACCATAGAAGTATCCAAATTCAAATAGCACATTCAGGTTCGGAATCTGTTTCTTCTGTTTACGAATCTGGGTTTCGGATTCTGGAGAAAACACTAAAAGGGCACCGTTGACTTGATCACGTATCGAATCGAGTTCTTCAAGCAATGTCCTACCCGGAGTAAATGTATCCCACCACGGAATAAACTCCACGGTTGGTCCCTCGAACTTCTTGACCAGTGCCTTTGCTTGAGACTTTGCAGCGGATGAGGAACCAATGAAAATAGTAGTTTTGGGCATAATTAATAAAGCCTCCGATTCTGCTACCTAACGACCAAAGTTCAGTTGCGGCGGGGGGCTGCCGCAAAACGTCCGACAAACCTAAACCCGTCACAACCCCAAAAACATTAGACTTAATTGGAAATAAGCAGATTCCACAATATATGGGACAAAAAATAAGAATTTGCCACTAGATCTTGTGCATTACCGTTATTTCCGATAAGGTCTATTATTAAAACCGCAGATCCCGCCGTCAACTGCAACGGCTGGTTAGG
>JADFGN010000299.1 GCA_022567695.1 Candidatus Poribacteria bacterium
GTATTCGCCCGCGTTGCCAGCACTCTGGAGATCGGTGAGGATCTTCTCGTAGATATCGCCGAACAGGTGTCGATCTTCGGACCGATTGAAGTCGATTTCATTAATCTTGTTAATCACCTGCCGCATGAGCGTCCCGGACTTCATGTAGTTGTAGACATCTAAAAACACCTCACGAACGATGATTCCTCGCGGGTCGTCTATCTCACTCAGGGACAGATTTTTCAGTTCCCGGAACATCTCATTGGCAAAATCGAGTAGCTCATCGCCTGTGATGCCCTCCGGGTCGGCTGCCCAGTTCCGCCACTGAAATTTCTCCGGGAGAGGCGATCGGTAGTCATCCTCCATGAGTTCGTATTCCTGCTCGCGGTCATCGAAGATTTTGAGGAAGAACATCCAGACGAGTTGGCTGATGCGTTGGGCATCGCCATCGACACCAACGTCTTTCCGCATGATGTCTTGGACGGCTTTTATCGTTGTGTTGATGGACATGGGGTTTGGTATTTATTCCTCCGGCTAAGTTTAATTAATTTTATGACAACGGCACATAAACAACCCGATCAAGGTATTCATCTTCATGAGACGCGCCCACGATGAGAATCAATTGCTCAAGGACGGCACCCATCGGGGCGTCAAGGTTAATCGTGAGAATGCCCGGCAGATGGTGTCCTTCAGCCAGATGGTCGGCAAGGTGTCGCGGCATGCTTTTCCGATTATTTGTCACCAAGGTGAAGCCATTTTCATCACACCAGCGCAAGATGTCGGGGTCGAGTGTGCCTCTTGGCGGTGCGCCTTCGTCACCGATCATCCAGACGGTCAAGGCCGGTTCATGGTGCAAAAGTTGGGTGCGATACTCAGGCGGAATATGTTCATCGAGTAGATATTTAAGCATCGAAAAATCCCGGCGTCAAAGATTGAAGATTTCTAGGATGGGGCTGGACTCGGACTTTCTTTTTCCACACCGCTGTGCGGTATCTCGCTCTCGTCGATTCGCGCTTCTTGTTTTTCCGCTTCGCGTTCCGCAAGGAGTTGACGCAAGCGCACAACCACCGGCGGTAGGTTTTTCTCGTATGCTTTCCTCGCTTCCCGGCAGTATTGCAGATAGTCTGCCAAATACGCGCCGACTTTTTCTTTGTTGCGCAGATAGTAGAGAATCGTCGCGTAGACCTGTTCCAGAGAAAGCGTTCGGAAACGCCCTGCAATTTCTTCCGCCGTTTGAGCCCGGTGAATGTACTCGTAAAGCACGCTCTCAATTCCGATGCGCGTGCCTTTTACCCGAATATCGTCTTCGGCGAGAAAGTCAAAGTAGTCTTTAAGTTGCATTTCGGTCTCTCCATGGGTTTGGGTCTTCGTTGATAACTAGGGCGTGCTGACGAATTATCTATCGATCCAGTTGTAGCCTAACATTCTATCTTGGTTCTGCGTTCGCGTTCTGACCTCGTCTTGTTGTTCTGGAGGAATCCTTTGGCGTTGCCTCATGAGGATGGTTTCATTTTCGCTTGAGTCAAGTTGCGCACGGTTCGGTTGATAAAGCTGAAGTAGTCATCGATCTCCTCATAGAGATCGAGTTCCACTTCCTCTTCAGCCGTCAAGCCCTCGTCTTGATTTTTTGCGAGTAATGCCTTAATCCTTTCTTGCACGGAAGTTGACGCTTTGAAGATTGGAACACCTTCAACCAACTCGATTCGGACAGCTCCCTCGATTGGCAGGCTTGCAGGCAATGCTTGGAGATTCGGTAACGGATATTCAAGCGTGTTGTTCATGACAGTTTTCCTCCCTTGTGACAACTAAGCGACCTTATAGAGTTCCTTCTGCATCCCCCGGACCGCTTGCAAGTATTGACTCTTCCCGCCAAAACTTCGGATAATCTCAGTCAACGTACCGACCGTGTTGAACGGCTGCAACTTGAGGATCTGGAGGTCTTCGAGATTTTCGACGCCTTCATCGGCGTACTTGTTCAAAAGCGCGTCGAGGACGGCACGAGCGGGTTCGGCGTACCTCGTAAAATAATCTTGCTTGCGGAGGCTGTTGGCGCGTTCCCGTCGTGTGAGTAGCGGTTGGTCAAAGACAACGTGACAGATGAGATCAAACGGGTCAAAGTCTACCCCGACCTGTTCGGCGAGTGCCTCAAACAACACGCCCTGTTCCTCCAACGCCTTGATGATAATCTCCTTGCGTTCCGCCGCATTCCAGCGTCTGAGGAAAGCATCAAGGGATTCGTATTCCTTTTGCACCGCGTTGCGCGTGTAGTCGCGCAGTGATTCGGTAATCAGCTTTCCGTCCTTACCGTAATATTGCACCCGTTCGGCGATCACTTTGACCGGCACATCATCAACAACATACTTGATTTGTTTCTTTTTCCCATTGCCACCATTATCTTCTGGCGGCAGGGGTGGGTCGCCGGGGTTCGGCTCATAGATCTGGACGGGGTCACCATCAAATTGCGAATCGGCGAAAAGCTCCGTCGCCCGCTTGAAATCCATGATTGTGAAATATAATTTCCGATGTTCTTCGTTGATGCGTGTTCCACGACCAATGATCTGTTTGAACCTCGTTATAGATCTGATCGTTTGGTCCAGCACAATCAGCTTGCATGTCTGCGCGTCAACGCCAGTATCGAGCAGTCTTGAAGTCGTGACAACGACCGGATAATCGCTTTCCGGGTCGATGAAGTTATCCAACTCCGCCTTGCCCTCGTAAGTGTCACCCGTGATACGCATCACGTAGCGATGGTTTGCCGCAACTAGGTCTGCGTTTTCATTGACGAGCAATTGGCGCATACGCTCCGCGTGGTCGATATCCTCGCAAAAGATGATGGTCTTGGCAAATCGATCGGTGGCTTTGAGAAACTCGGTAATCTTTTCCGCGACCAATTCAGCCCGTTTTTCGAGGATAAGTGTCCGATCGAAATCGGTCTGGTTATAGATGCGGTCTTCGATCTCGCGACCATGTTTGTCACGTTGGCCCTGCCCCGGTCGCCAGCCCTGAAGGTCTTTGTCCAGATCGATTCGGATGACCTTGTAGGGCGCAAGGAATCCGTCCTCGATGCCCTGCTTGAGCGAGTACGTGTAGATCGGCTCGCCGAAGTATTCGATATTGGATACATCCTTCGTCTCCTTCGGTGTGGCAGTGAGTCCGATTTGCGTGGCGGATTGGAAATATTCGAGAATCTCCCGCCACGCCGAATCCTCCGCCGCACTCCCACGATGGCATTCATCGACTACAATCAGATCAAAGAAATCAGGCGAAAACTGTTTGTAGATGTTTCTTTCTTCCTCGTTCCCGGAAACCGCTTGATAGAGTGCCGTATAGATCTCGTAGGATTTATCCGCCTGACGCTTTCGGATTTTGGTCATCGCCGAACCGAACGGCTTGAAATCGTTCGTAATCGCCTGATCGACCAGAATATTCCGATCTGCCAAAAAGAGGATACGCTTCATCGCCCGCGACTTCCACAACCGCCAGATGATTTGAAATGCTGTAAACGTCTTGCCGGTGCCCGTTGCCATGACCATGAGAATTCGTTTTTGACCTTTCGCTATCGCCTCAATCGCACGGTTTATCGCCACAATTTGGTAGTAGCGCGGCGTTTTGCCGGAAAGATCTCGGTAGTAGTCCTGAGTGAGCAGTTGCAGCTTTGATGGGTCGTACTGCTTGAAGGCTTGATACCGCTGCCACAATTCATCTGGCGAGGGAAAATCATCAAGGGCGATTTCCCGTTCAACTCGCCCACCCGTTGCGGTTTTGTCATGTTCGAGGAACGCATCCCCGTTGGTGCTGTAGGCAAACGGCAAGTCAAGCATCTCGGCGTAGCGGAGTGCTTGCTGGATTCCGGCACCAACTGAATGCTCATTGTCCTTTGCTTCGACAACAGCGATGGGGATATCGAGTTTATGGAAGAGGATATAGTCCGCACGTTTGTATTCCCCACGTGTGGCGACGTGTCCTCTGACAATCACGCGACCCTCCGTCAGTTTGACCTCCTCGCGAATTTGTGTGTGGGGATGCCATCCCGCTGCGGTAATGGCAGGGGTGACGTATTTAGAGCAGATGTCGCGTTCGTTTAAGCGTTTTTTGTCCATCATCGCTCATCTCTAAATTTAATCGTTAGTTGTCTACTGTTGGCGAATCTGTTGGTACGCTCATTCGCGGTGGGAGTGAGATCCCTCTCACGATGAAAATTGGCAAAGCAAGTTTTCCCCTCCAGAATTGAGATTCTTCGCTTTTGCTCAAAATGACTGGTGGAGAAGAACGGCGGCTTGCCTCTTAATCTGAATACGGATCTGCCGCATCGCGCAGGGCGTCTCCGAGGAAGTTGAAGGAAATCACCACAATCAACACAGGGATGGCCGGGAAGAGTAGCCAAGGATAGTGCAGCAACACAGTGACCCGTTGCGCTTCCTCAAGGAGTACCCCCCAACTGGTCATCGGGGGACGGATGCCTAATCCCAAAAAACTAAGGGCGGTTTCTCCCAAAATCATACCGGGGATAGCGAGTGTTGCAATGACGATGATGTGGCTGTAGCTGCCGGGTAACAGATGGTGGGTGATGATATACCAATGCCCTGCCCCACATGCGCGTGCCGCCATGACGAAATCCTGCTCTCGATAAGAAAGCACTTTACCGCGCACCTGTCTGGCCAAGCTTCCCCAACCAATAATCGATAGGATGATTGTAATGCCAAAATAGATCTGGATGCTAGACCAGCCCGGAGGTAAGGCGGCTCCAAGTGCCATCCAGAGCGGAATCGAGGGGAAAGCGGAGAGGAGTTCAATGAAACGCTGGATGAGATGGTCTACCCAACCGCCCCAATAGCCAGAGATGGTTCCCAAAGTAGAACCAAGCAGGAGGCTGAGGATGACCCCAATCAGTCCGACGGTCATCGAAACTCGCGCGCCATAAATGATGCGTGACAACAGGTCACGTCCCATCCGATCGGTTCCGAGAAGGAACATCGGTCCTGAGGAACTGAGTAGGTGATGCTGTCCATTCGCATCTTTGTAGAAAAAGTGTACCGAATAGCGTTGCGACGGATCTGACGTAAATTCTAATTCCAGAGTGTCTGGATTTCGAGTCGATTTCATACCATACACGTGCAACCCGTTTGCCCACGAAAAGTGGAATTTTTGAGGCGGCACATGTCGAAAGCGCATATTGATCTCGTTATAGTGATAAGGCGCGAAGAAATCTGCACCGATGGCAATGATATAGGACGCAATCAAGATGACGCTAGCGATCAGTCCCATCTTGCTCTTGCGGAATCGGCGCCAAATCAATTGGCGATAACTAAGCTGACCGGGATCGAGATTGGGGTCTTCAAGCAATAATTCGTCTTGCGGTTCGTCGATAGGGTTTTGATCATTCATTTGTGTTTTAGATTTTGCTGATGGATTGTAAGAGTGACCTCAACAGAATGGATTTGCTCGCTCAATATTGAGAGTTTTGTGGGCTGGTTCAGTCCAACTTATGATACCATTTCTAGCGAGCAATTATCAAAAAATCTAACGCGATCTGATTTTTGTTTATTGACTTGCGTGAAGAATTCAATTATCATGTAGAAAATAACCAGCTACAAACAGGAGGGTGTTCGATGGCAACGGCGATTCCTTTCTTTGAACAGGTAAATTACAATTTTGACAAAGCGGCTCGATTTACCCAGCATCCACTAGATCTACTGACGCAGATTAAAATCTGCAATAGTATTTATCACATGACCTTTCCAATTAAAAAGGATGACGGATCGATTGAAACCATCCATGCGTGGCGGGCAGAACATAGTCACCACAGGCTACCGACAAAAGGTGGCATCCGTTACAGTACGTTGGTAAATGAAGATGAGGTGATGGCACTTGCGGCATTGATGACGTACAAATGTGCCATCGTTGATGTGCCGTTTGGCGGCGCAAAAGGCGGAATTCAAATTGACCGCAAGAAATATTCTGATAGCGAACTCGAACGGATAACGCGGCGGTATGTCTACGAATTGGCCAGGAAAAATTTCATCGGTCCAGGGATAGATGTGCCTGCGCCGGACTTAGGTACGGGAGAACGCGAAATGGCGTGGATTGTAGACACGTATATTCAACTTACCCCTGAAAAATTAGATGCACGTGCATGCGTGACTGGCAAGCCGATTTCGCAGGGCGGCGTCTGCGGAAGGAGGGAGGCAACTGGTAGGGGCGTCTATTTCGGTTTACGCGAGGTATGCAGCTTTGCAGAAGATATGAAACCGCTTGGTCTTTCCGTAGGTTTGGAAGGAAAATCGGTTGTGGTACAAGGATTCGGGAACGTCGGCTATCATGCTGCTAAATTTTTGCAGGAAAGTGGAGCTGTTGTTGTTGGATTGGCGGAGCATGATGGCGGCATCCATGCCCCTGAAGGATTGGATGTCGAAGCCGTCTTAGCGCACCGCAATGATACCGGTTCGATCCTCAACTTCTCCGGTGCTACCACTCTCCAGAATCCAGCCGAAGTGCTTGAGTTGGAATGTGATATCCTCATCCCTGCCGCGCTTGAAAATCAGATAACAGGTGACAATGCCCATCGGATTAAAGCAAAAATCATCGCGGAAGCGGCAAACGGGCCAACCACTGCCGAAGCAAATGATCTGCTTGCAAAAAGAGGCGTGATGATCATTCCTGACGCCTATCTAAACGCTGGCGGTGTAACGGTTTCTTATTTTGAGTGGCTTAAGAACCTTTCACATGTGCGGTTAGGGCGGGTGGGCAGACGTTTTGAGGAAACTACTCACACCAATTTGTTACACGTAATCGAGCAAGCGACAGGGAAAAAGCTCTCCGAAGAAGAAATCACAAAATTGGGACACGGTCCAGATGAGGAAGACCTGGTAAACTCCGGGCTTGAGGATACGATGATTGTTGCATACAATGAGATTCGTGAAACTCAGAAACAGTGTGGAGAAGCGGTTGACTTGAGAACGGCGTCGTTTATCAATGCTATCAATGAAATCGCCCAATCTTATATGGAACTGGGAATCTTCCCATAAAGCCCGTTTCTGATTTGTTTTTTACGGACGAACCATCGTCCCATCTGCCTTCCGATCTTCGGCCATATAGCGCCGATGCGCTGCCTGTTCATGGTTGAGAAGTTTGGCTGCCTTCTCCTCGTCGATGTCAATTCCTAAACCCGGCTGGTCATTGGCGTAGAGGTATCCTCCTTCAAGCAACGCATGGCCCGGAAAGACCTCTAGCTCCTCGGAACGAAAATGATTCTCCTCTTGAATCCCGAAACTCCAGCTTGCTAGGTCTAAATGGACAGCCGCCATCTGGTTGACCGGATCATTGTCTCCTCCCTCCTGCCACGCCGTATGCACACCAAACCACTCACAGAGCGCTGCGATTTTTCGACACTGAGTAATGCCTCCAGCTTTTGAAACTCTCACCCGAACGAAGTCAATGAGCCGCTCGGTGATAAGGGGTGTCCACTCATGGGGGTTGATGAATAGTTCGCCCATCGCTTGTGGTGTTGTGCATTGTTCCCGAATCAAGCGGAACCAAGAAATCTGTTCAGGCGACAACACATCTTCAAGAAAGTAGAGGCGATAGGGCTCTAAAAGTTTCGATAAAGTGACGGCACATTGTGGACGGAGATGTTCATGGACATCGTGAGTGAGCTTTGGACCGAAGCCCAGTTTAGTGCGCAGATAATCGAACATCTTCGTGATGCTGTCGATATACGCCTCGTCGTCGAAAGCCCTTGTTTGGGACCACGCATTTTTGGGCAATCCAGCTTTGTTCGCCTCAATAAATCCACCGCCACCATATCCACCAAGCTGGCATCGAATGACCGAGTATCCTTCTTCGATGTAGCGTCTGACATCCTCTTCAAGAGCGACGAGGTCACTTCCTCCCGCATGGGCGTAGCACGGGACAGCCGCGCGGCAGGGACCACCGAGAAGTTGATGGACGGGCATCCCCGCCTCTTTGCCTTTGATGTCCCAAAGTGCCATATCGATGCCGCCAAGTGCTGTGTTCAAGATAGAACCGTTTCGCCAGTAAGCACTTGTGAAAGTTGACTGCCAGTTGTCCTCAATGTGCCCGGCTTCTCGACCGATCAACCGTGGAGAGATGACCTCCTCAATTGCGGTGATAACCGTTTCGCTGTGGTAGTAGTCGCTAGCGGAGCCAATGCCGTAAAGTCCCGGCTGGTCAGTGGTCACTTTCACAATGACCCAAGTCCCGTTTGGTCGGGTACGAATACATCGAATTTCTTTAATCTTTGCCATAATCAATACCTACTTTTCCTCTTGGAATGCAAGACTTGTCTTGCTCAATCTTTGCAAAACAAGTTTTGCACTCCATAGCATTTTTAAGACTTCTTCGTGAGACATAAGACTCTCCTAATGCCCCGTCACTTCTGAGAAGGTAGCGGGGTTTTTATGCTGGAACTTTTAATCAATACTCCTTTCACCTACTCGATTCCCGTCACTTCGTCCAGTTCTCAAGCTGTAATCCCAATCCGACGATTCTCTGGAAATCCGAATCGGATGTTACGAGTACGGCATCAAGAGCAAGAGCCGTCGCCGCAATCCAGAGGTCATTTTCTCCTAATGGTGTTCCTTGCTGTTCGGCTTGATATTTGAGTTGTCCGTAGTAATCACCGGCTTCCTCCGGGATTGGTTCACATGGAAGTAGAGAAAACAAGCGATTTGCCTTTTGCTCAATCTCAGTTCGTCTTTTTCCTATGGGCAATCTCTCAACGCCGTATCTAATCTCCCCTTTGACAATGAAGCAGGTAAAGACATCATCGTTGACTTGGGCCGATGTCAAACGAGCTTCTACCTTTGGGTCATTAACCATCAGGCGACTACAGGT
The DNA here is from genome assembly GCA_022567695.1 of Candidatus Poribacteria bacterium. Classification (GTDB taxonomy): domain Bacteria; phylum Poribacteria; class WGA-4E; order WGA-4E; family PCPOR2b; genus JADFGN01. Next base: position 8,833 of record JADFGN010000299.1, read on the forward strand.
TGTGGTTTCAAGTAAGTATTTCATTGTTGAGAAAGTCCGTCTATTCCATCAAACGGAGATTCAAATCGTATGGGCTGCTTTCCTTCATCAATCACCTGTAGCAGAGCTTGAATATCGTCTTCGATTAGATGCGGTGGCTCTTTCATGGCTTCGACGATTTTCTGAGCAATCGGGTTCTTTCCCGTTTTTTGCGGCTCGGATTTCTGTTGCTTGGATTTCCATGCGAGAAATTCAAGGTAGTCTTTCAGTTGTTCAGCTTCCCGGTCTTTTAGCTTATCCACTGTCTTGTGTATCCATTCTCTTGTTGTGGTTGGCATGGTTAATTCTCCTTCTGTGATGATGTTTTTGTCCGATTGCAGTAAGAAATTGCAACTAATGCAGGATAACAACCTCGATAGGACTGGATTTGTTGATTCGTAGCCTTATTCAAATGTCAAACCTCGATTCAAGACTGCATCTCGGAGGTTCGCAGGGACAACATCATAATGCGAAAATTCCATCGAGAATGAACCACGCCCCTGTGTCATTGATCGCAGGGCTGTCGTGTATTGAAACATT
>JADFGN010000300.1 GCA_022567695.1 Candidatus Poribacteria bacterium
CGGATTTCATCGTCCGGGCGTAACGGCGGCAGGACCTTACCCGTGCCGTCTTGGGCAATCATCTTCCATCCGCCGTTCTCTTTGCGATAAAGTTCAGTAGTTTTAAGCGGGACGTTGGGTAATGGGCTCCAGCGGTAGTCTGACGTTGCCGATGCTTTGTCGCCGAGCCTGCCCTCGCGTAGCGGGGAGAGGGTAATCAGCAGATTCGATTCGTCGATTTCAGTTTCTCCGGTAAGCTGGAAACTTAAAAAAAGCTCCGCTTGAATTTCTTTGAAGCCATTTTTCTTTTTGCCGCCCAACGTAATCAATGTCGTATCTGCAGCGTGTGACCAAATTTCACTGACTGCGGCGATGTCAGCTTTCTCGAACGCCGTTTTCCATGCGATGTGTGCATCGTAGACGACACCTACATCAGCCGATGCGACGTTGATTGAAACAATCAATAGGAGAATTGTGATAAAAAGTTGAGGTTTCATGGAGATCCTCCTTGTACTTTGGCAAAGTTTGGGTTCAAATAATAAGTTTTTCAAGGGGGCGACTTGTCTTTTGTTTTTGATTTTGGCGACGTTTTTCGATACAATATAAAAAACTAACTTCTATACTTATATTCGATTTTAGCGAATTTTACTTAAAATAAACATCGCGATCCCTTGTCATTAGGTAGATTATAAACGTTTTGTTTTCTCAGGTCAACAAAAATGATCACACAAAAACGCTCTTGGCGAAATCCAGAAATCGCTCTTTTTTGAAAATGAAAAAGTTTAGCCAGCGTTTTAAGCACTAATAAGGGAAATCCCTATAATCGAGTAGCTGAGGTGACGTCAAATTGAGTTCAAGTAATCTCGGACACACGATAAACGTATTGCTTCGTCGGCACGGCATGCGGCCGACCCAGCTCGCTCGTCTAGCAAATGTCAATCCCGGTCAATTGTCGCAGATTATGCACGGGAAGGCTTTCCCTTCGATCGACAGTTTAAGGCGAATTGCTTCCGTGTTGGGCGTCAGCCCGGGAATGCTTCTTGATGGCAAAATCGAGGAAAGCAGTGGAATCACTTCAGTGGTCGAGCATTTAGCAGGAGCGTTATATTCAATCCAGCATCTTGATGAGAACGATCAGCAAAAAGTGCTTTCGATTATTCACGAGGTGACGCAGCTTTTCGAGAAATCTCCCACAAAAGCCCGTCCGAATGTGAAGTCAAATCTCTCCTTGAATAATGGGATGGCCGGGGGAGATTGAATCCCTAAAAGAAGCTACAGTCGCTCAAATACCCAAGTCTTTAGATGAGAGGCTAAAGTTGTTTCAGAGAAAACACTCGGCTCCGGGCTCACCTCCCCTTCAAAAGAGACTGCTCAAATTAGCTCGCCAATGTGAGTGTGCTTTCGATCTTTGCGAAAAAGCTAATGGGATTTTGAACAAACCCATCCGTATTTTGGTACACCCTCGATTCCCCGACGATGTCAAAGGGAGTGTTTTTGAATTAAAGCCTTTCTACTTGATTTTTTTAAAACCCACTCTCACGCCGTTGTCGATTCAGCTTACCGTTCTTCATGAGCTTTCTCACATCTTTTTGGGACATCTTTTACCCGCCACCATTGACGAACTTTTCTCCACGTTGTCTTTAAGAACTTACTTTACCGATTCACAAGAAAAAGCCGCACAAAAATTTGCCTGCAAACTCTTGAGTGTGTTGATAGATGTTCATTCACTTGTCCCGCCGAATCCGCCCGTGGCCGCTCGTTTTGAAGCACTCATCGGATGATTAATCTCTGCCTTCTTCTCATTTTCCTGTTCCTCTGCGTGTATAACCTGATTAAGTGTATTGGTATTTATCGACTTAATCGATACCAGCCCGATGTACGTTTTCTACTGGGATGGAATGTCAGTTCCTTCATTATGGCAATGACTGTGTGTATCGGCGTACTCGCGGTTGTAATTGAGCAAACAGGAGAGCCGAGGGCAATTCCGTCTTTTTCGCCGTGGCTCCGTGTGGGATACCGTGCCATCCTCTACATGACGGTCATGGGATTGATATACAATGGGGTTGGCTTCAGCGTCGTACTGACAGGCCAAAACCTTTCGACATTGACACGTTGCAAGATTATCTTGGGCGTGGTGCTCTTGGCGATGATATTTGCAGACGTATTCCATCGGGTGGTAGGCATCTCAGTTTTCGGTCAGATCTACGACGCGATTTTTTTCCTTGTAGGCGGTGGATATACCGCAAAGATTATTTATGGGTATTCTAAGCATTCAAAACCTGCATCTGCACTGACGAAGTGGCGAATGCGTTTTTCCAAATGGGGTGCGATTTGTTGTCTGTTAACCCTATTAGATATGTTCATGCCCGACGACGTCTGGGTGATCGTTCACCCCAGCTTGGTCTTATTGGATATTGCGTGGGTGTCGTTCGCGCTTTCAACATCAATTCCTTCGTGGCTCAGTCCGTATTTGATAGCCATTGAAATTGCACCGCGATTATTCAATGACGCACTCTTTATGTGGCGATATGTCGTCGATCGCTATCAGCCAATCATCGATTTGAAAAGGGAGTTATTTGAAGCAGAGCGAATTGCGTCCAACAATGTATGGAAAAGAATCGATCAGAGGTTTAAACCGCCACGAAAATTGCTCCATGAAGCGCTGTTTCTGTTGGGAAGTGTCATTGATTGCTACAGTCAGATTGTTAACACGGAAACAGAGCAAATAGAAAAGTGGGTCGAGCAATGGGAAAAACGTCTCGATTTGTCGCAAGAGCAAACTGAAGCGCTGATTCGTGCCACATATCTGAACCTTGCTTGGTGTTGGATTTCACGGAGAAAGCATCAAATCCGAATCGTTGAAGATTCGCAGCTCGCAATTTCCGAGCAAGTCCTGATCAGGGAAAAATCTGATGAATATATGCGTGAAATCCGCTGCTGGCAGGATGCGGCGAAGATTCTCCGTCATACGACCGAGTGGTGGGATGGTACAGGTGAACCGAATCAGCTTTTGGGCAAATCCATTCCGATTGAGTCCCGGATACTGGCAATTGTAGAAGTATTTGTGACGAAGCAAAAGGCGGTAAATGATACCGACGCTGCCATCGCACACATCAGGGCGGGGGCTGGCACACAGTTTGATCCGTGGCTGGTGGATGCACTGGAAAAAATGGCCCAAGAATCTTGGAGGTTTTGAGGATGTCTCGACTGACTTTGATACTCGGCGGAATTTTCATCGCAGGTGTGGTGATAGCAATTGCTATTTCAATTCCCCTCATCATAAGGCACACCTCTAAAGAAACTGAGCAAAAAGCGGTAATAGTGAAGCCGATGGATACCTTCATCCAACTCTTACGAAGTCCAGATGAGCAGATTGGCTTTCCCAAGGGGGTTTCTCCGCGTGTCTTATCCTTTCCCAAAGACCACGGTCCCCATCTTGAAAATCGTCTTGAGTGGTGGTACTACACGGGCAATCTTGAAACCGAATCGGGGCGTCATTTCGGTTATCAACTCACGTTCTTCCGAATGGCGCTTACACCCAACCCGGTTCAGCGAGAGTCGAAGTGGGCGACAAACCAGATGTACATGGCTCACTTCGCGCTGACTGATGTGAAAAATAAACGCTTTTACGCTTCTGAGCGCAAAAGCCGGGGAGCGGTCGGGCTTGCTGGTGCTGTTGCCCAACCCTTTGAGGTCTGGGTGGAAAATTGGTCGGCTATCGACGGGAGCCAACTGCCACAAATAAGACCGGGCATAGCAAGGGCCGCGGGCTCATCGATGCACCTTTCTGCGACCGAAGATGGTACTGCTATCAATTTGCTGCTCAAGGAGGGCAAACCGGTCGTCCTTGGTGGCGACAACGGGAGGGTTATCAAAAGCGCAGAGGCTTCCATGACTTCATACTACTATTCACTTTCCCGTATGCCCACCAATGGTACAATTCGGGTTGCTGGGGTGACCTTTCAGGTAAAGGGTTTAAGCTGGTTAGACCGTGAATGGGGCAACGGTTTGTTGGGGAAAGATCAAGTCGGGTGGAGTTGGTTTGCGTTGCAGCTTTCCGATGAACGCGAAATGATGTTTTACCTGTTGCGGGGTCGCGGCGGTCGTACAGATCCGTTCAGCAGAGGTGTGTTCGTTCGCATCGATGGTTCAATCCGTCTGCTCACACTTGATGATGTGCAAATCGAAGTTTTAGATTACTGGGAAAGTCCATTCGGTAGCCGCTATCCCTCCGGTTGGCAGATTTATATCCCGTCTGAAAAACTCACGCTGGGGATTGAACCCTATTTGGCAAACCAAGAATTGGACCTCTCTATGGGGCGATATTGGGAGGGAGCGGTAAAGGTCGAAGGCACAAGCCATGGACAACCGATCAGCGGCAACGGTTATGTCGAACTCACGGGCTTTTCAAGAGAATAGCGCGTTGGATTCGGAGATATTGCTGACTTCTCGGAAAGGGTGAGGCGTATTGGTTGCTTTGCTGGCGTTAATCGGCATTGCGTGGATTTTTCTTTTCGTTGATGGGGTGATACAATGGCTTAGGGTAACGTGGCTCGACGCACCTGCTGCCGATGCGAATACGGGGCTGATGAATCAAACCCCATCTTATCCATCGGTCTGTATCATTGTTGCGGCGAGAAATGAAGCGAACAACATTGAGCGAGCCCTTTCGTCCTTGTTGCGTCTCGACTACCCTGACTTTGAAGTGATTCTCATTGATGATCAGTCCAACGACGGCACGGGGGAAATCGCCAGAGGTATAGCTGCGATGGATGCCAGATTGTCGGTGATTACCGGGACAGACCTGCCTGCCGGATGGATGGGAAAATCGTGGGCATTGCATCAAGGCGTACCAAAAGCAAAGGGTGAGTGGTTGCTGTTCACTGATGCGGATTGTATCCATCACCCGATGTCGTTGCAAATGGCAATGGGATTTGCCTTAAATCAGCAGAAAGATTTCGTTTCCCTAATCCCTTCCGTGGAGCTGATAAGCAGGAGCGAAAAGCTCGTGATGCCCGTGTTTTCAATTGTCTTTGGGACACTCTTTTCGCCGGCAAGGTTGATGAACCATCCTAAGAAAGCTGTTGCCGCCGGCGGTTTTATTCTCGTCAAACGCCACGTCTATGAATCGGTCGGTGGACATGCCTCAATCCGCTCGTCGCTCGTTGACGATGTGAGCCTCGCCCGATTGGTCAAGCAGTCGGGGGCTAAGATGTGGACGTCAATGACGCGAGATCTGGTCGTCGCCCGACAGTATGAGTCGTTTCGGGCGTTGTGGGAGGGGTTGGGCAAACACGCCTTTGCGTTGATGGGAGAGTCGCTGGTAAAGACGATGATCTTCGTGCTTTTGGGATTGATGATGATGGGATTACCGCTAGCTGGTTTGGGAATCGGCGTCTTTGAGCAAGATTGGCTTTGGGTGGGGCTCAGTGCCGTACCGCTTTTCGTGATGATCAATTTGGGACTCGGCAGCACAAGGCTGTTGGGCATAAGGAGATGGTGGGCACTGGGAATACCTATCGGATTGCTGCTCTACATCTTGATTGTCATCCATTCGGTGGTACAGTTTTGGCGCGGGAAACTGGTCTGGAGTGGGCGGCAATATGGGCGGTGAAGGAAAGCGGGTTGCGGAACGGACAAATGGACAGCGATTTGTCCTTCTGGACACACGGACAAAGGCGTGTCCATCCATTATTCTGGACAACGGCGACGAAGCCGGCTGCCGGCTGAATTCTTGACCTACGGCACTCCGCGGGTAGAAGAATAGGAATAATCTATGAATGTGTTATAATTCAGACATTAGGCATAAGGAAAGGCAATCTCATGAAAACGCATACCACGACCCAACCGGCGAAACCCGTTATCATCTACGATGGTAAATGCAATTTCTGCGTCAGCGGCATCCGACGCATTCAGCGTAAAGATCAGGCGAATCAGTTTGTCTACACTCCGCGACAGACCCCAAACCTCCACGCCCTTTATCCACAACTGGCTACGATTGAATCGAAGGACGGTATGCGGTTCATCCATCCCGACGGGCGGGTGTATCGCGGGGCGGATGCGATTTATCAGATCTATAGGCGGATGGGCAAGTATCGTTACGTGACATGGATATCCGCCTTTGGTCGGATTCTTATCGGACAAAGCCTTTGTAGCTCTTTATCCCTCCCCACGTTGTTGCCAACTTCCCACCGGGTTCCACGGCTAATGGAATCACGGGTCCCTTCCCTAATTCCGTTATTTCTTTGTCGGATAATATCCTATCCCACATTGCCCAATCATCAAGGTGAGTCAGGAAGGATTCATTTTTTGAAAAGCGAGACCCGATGTGTAAGCTGGTGCTGATATTCAGTTTGGCTGCGCCTCCCGGATTTCCGGCTTCCTTTCCATTGATATAGTATGTCGTTGACTTTGAATCCGCCAAGACAACAAGGTGGACCCACTCCTCTCGCGGATATTCTCCACCTGGGACCCCGCCCTGTCCGTCCAATTTTATGGTTTGACTGCTATCTCTTGCAAACCACGAACCGGTGGGTCGAAAATCCCCGAAGTAATTCCAACTGATATCGACTGTGGCATTAAACCAAAGGGAAATTGTCAGTGCTTTTGGGTTTCCCAAGTCGTCCTTGACTTCAATCCGACCTTTTCTGACGTCATGTGGCAACTTCTCCGCCCCTTTAGCACTCATCACGATAGCATTCTCAAATTTACCCTTGCCCCAATCCATTTGCTTGAAATCGAAGATTTTTCCGTCGTGTCCATTCCCTGAATAGTCTTTGACGACTTCTCCTTTTCCTTCATCAAAGGGTAAGTACAAGATTAAACCATCCGGTAGGGCGGCTATTGCTGTGCTTCCTACCAATAGAAAGCACATAGCTATCATGATTAACCAAATCAACTTTTTCATCTGTTTCCTCCTCCAGTTTTGGCAATAATTAAAATCTGGCAACTTTCACTGCCCACTTTGGAATATATTCGTGAATCATTTTAGCCCTTTCTCATTCTCTAGTCAACAAAATTCTCTGGGTTCTCCTTCTTGTCTCTTTCCAGAATGACTCAGGAGTGTGACTCAAATTCCATTTTGGTACCTTCGACGAAAAACGGGACGAAATAGGATAATCATTCCAGTGAGTTTAACCTTTTCGCAAAAGGTAAAACTCATGCACCACTCCAAGCAACCCTCAACATGTGAGGGATTTTTCACAGATGTTAAAGCGTTTAAGAACTCCGCTGGCTTGTGTCTTCAGTTCGTCTTTCGGTATCTCTTTTACCCCGTTGTGGTGCGACTTGAGAGAGATGAATGATTTTCACATTGGACGTTTTATCTCTTTCGTCAAACTGGGAAATTAGACCCAATGGGGAATCAGTCTATGTTTTCGTGAAACACTATGGTCAATAATGTTTCAAAAGCACACTCAGAGAAAGTCTGCAATAAATCTCTGAACACCGTCAAGAAAATCCTTCACATCTGCAGCATTGTACTCTGACCAGTTCCCATGTGCAGCGTTATTACGAAGGTCTGCCCAAGCTGTAATCTGCTTCTGCTTCGCCATATTGTATATGCCAGCCTTACATAGTTCTACATTCATGCCATCTAGTTTTTTGTGCGAAATACCATTCCGCGTACACATTTCTTTCAACGTGATTTCAAGTGCAACGCCTACTACAACACACGCGGGGTCTTTATATCCTGCGTTCAAAATCTTCTCTGCCTGTTCCAAAGCATCATCTAGCACTTCCGCTTTTACTAACGCACGAACATTAAATAAGTAGCCTCCTTCGTAGTCTTCTCTAGCAGATTGAAAAATAGACCAGCACACCTCAAAACCAGAGGTACTAACTGCATTGTACTTGTAAGCACCACTATCGACCTTTTCATAATGTTCACTAAACCTTTGATAGTGAGTGCCGTCTTCTCCAAATATCCGCTGTAATAAACTTAACACACTTGTTGCCCAAGCTGTAAAAACCGGCGGTGCAACCTTATAGAAAACCTCTCCTTCACCAGTCACAAAATCCTTTTCCCTTGATTCAGAAATGGTTTTTGCGTTATCCTCCAGCTCTGCGAATCTTTTTTGTATCAAGCTATCTAGCTTCAAAATCTCATCAACCTCCTTACTGCTATGCCATTTCAATTCTGTCTAACGCTTAGGTGATGACCACAAGGTTCTCTCATGGGACGGAATTTTTCAATTTCAGGCTTATACAAAACCTCAAACCCGCATGAACACTGCATTACAGTTGTGAAAATCGTCTAAAACCGTGTCCGACAAGACAGGGTCAGTGAAAATCCAGTCTGGTACTGCATTTGAGGAATTCGTGAAACCGTATTAGTAATACGGTTTCAAAGAATCCCTACGCTTGTAAAGAAGGACAATTCACGCCCTCGTCCACACGGCATGTACTGGTCTCTGTCTCGGCGGTGGTATAAATCGCTTATATAGATTTAGTTTTTTATCCTGTATCTTGACGATGTAAACAACATGTGATGTTTTGGGGTCTTTTATTACCCACTTACTTGTACCTTCTCTACAAATATCCAGATTGTTAGAAAGTAGCACGCCTTTCTTTTGAAGGTTCTTTCTTATCTCTTTGGGAAGATAACTATCATTTAACTTATTCTGGAATTTCATGCTTGGCTTAAGGCTGAGAATTAGTTCTCCCTCTCGGCTATGTCCTTCAAAGGTCACTTTCGTCTTATGCTTGTTGTTAAACTGGTCAATGAAAACAATCTTCCCCTTAAAACTTTCACCCTCATTACGAATAGGGGGCTGTATCCAGAAATCTACGGAAACCTTAGCAGTGCTCTTTGGTAGTATCGGATATTTGCCAAATTCATCAAGCTCAGGGTGTTGAACAAAAAGAATGTCAGCCTCTGTTCTAGGTCTTACGAGGTAAGCTCTAAGTATCCATACTTCTTCGTCGGTTACATTTGTCGCATACCATCCACTATGAAGGTACATAGCGGGTTCACCACGAATAGTCCCTTTACTCCAATCGCTTCCGCGTGTTGTGTCTAGTATGAGTCTAATTGTTTCGCGGGGATTATGTCCTACTAATTTCTGCCAAAGTTTCGCCCAAAAGCCCTCCTTTGAATCCTCCCTGCCGAATATGAACAACAATATACAGATAATAACTAAAACGATGGTGAAAACGTGATAGGTATATGGGTAAACTTTCCTGTCTGGAAGATAATGCCAAACCTCATTTGCAAGAAGATTGATAACCAAACCCAGAGTAATAGCTCCCAACACTATGTCTTTCGCTCTCATAAAAATGCCTCACGAAAATCAGTTACTCCCACAATCGCCGCGCAACGTTTCTTTCCTCTTGTCCAACCGCATTGGAATAAATCGCCGTCGTCTTGATATTCGCATGTCCAAGCCACTTCTGCGCCATGTT
>JADFGN010000301.1 GCA_022567695.1 Candidatus Poribacteria bacterium
GCATAAATTTTCCCATTAACCACGCTGGTGGAGAACCCACTTCTCGCCGTTGGCATATCTTTCTTCTTTGTCCACTTGTCCGTCTGGGGGTTGTATGCTTCGAGCGTCGATAATACTGCCGCATTATCTGGTGTTCCTCCAATGGCATAAATGATTCCATTAACCACACTGGCAGAAGGAACCGACCTGGCGGTTGGCATGTCGGCTTTCTGTATCCATTTTCCCTCTTCTGCCAAGCTCGCGTCCAAAAGTGCGATAAGCATAAAGCCGGCTAAAATCCAACTGACGTTTCGCGCCATGTTGCTCCTAACGACCAAAGTTCAGTTGTCCGCTGTGCTCGTCCGCACAGTGGACAAACCCAAAAACATTTCAAAAACCACAGATCCCAAGCCTGCCCTCGAGTGAAGTGAAAGGTCAACGGCAACGACGGGTTAGGCAAAAGTGCGTTGGGTTTCGTTTAAACCCGAATCTACAAACTGGATAGCTACTGTCTGGTAGAAGCCTTTCATTTTGAGAATCTAATGACACTGAAAGAACCGGGGCTTTCGCCCGGTATTACATTAGCCTTCTCGAAAGACAGTGGATAAGCCATTCCTCCCTTTATCGCTGCGCCTCTGGGTTCTGTCGATTGGGCATAAGTCTCTACCTGCTCATTCCATACGTGCCGGGCAATTGCCCGGGGAAATACAAACTTCTCTTCAGGGAATGAACCACCTGATGTAATAGAATGCCAAGTTTTGAAGTTCTTTATATTTAGCTCTGCCAAAGTTTCTTCCTCTTGAACCCGCTTTTGTTGAAGTATATCTATGTTTGGCTGACCTTTCGTTCCGGCTGCCAGTTCAAGCTGTTGTTTGAGGCTTTTGATTCGGTCCGCTTGATTGTACAATTGTTGAGCGAGATTCTTAGTTATAAGTTTCTCTTCCTCAGAAAGAGTGATCACAGAAAGTTTGATATGACGCAATCTAAGATGAAGAGTAAATAACACTCCTGTTGCCAACAACACGAGAGTCAATACCAGTAGCCGTTGATATCGCTTCCGGTTCCGTTTCGGACTCTGGGGAGAAAATGTTGTGTCTTCGTGGTGTGTATGTGCTTTCAATTGAAACCTCCTTCCGTCTAACGACCAAGTTCAGTTGCTCAGGGGGAAAGCCTGCAACCTAAAGCCTGCCCTCGAGTGAAGTGAAGGGACAAACCAAAACCCTAAGCAACCCCCATTGATAAATCCACAGATTCCAAGCCTGCCCTCGAATCCTTCACTTCGTTCGAGGACAGGCTTCGTGAAGGGTCAAATTAGTTAGACTCCTTATGTCAAGCTTAAGATAATAAGCGGATACCAGATGCAAGATTCAAGATGCAGGATTACGGTCATCCCTCGACCCGGTCTTCATCCGAAGAAGATTCCGTATGATGCTGCCGGATGACAGATTCCCGAAACCGATACAGGCGTCGACCCAAGTCCTCTGACTGAGGGTACAATGAAGAGAAACGATTCTGTGCCAGCGAACCGGTGTCTAAAAGAATCTCTAAATGGCATTTCGTCTTATCAAGGGAGGCAATAGCGTAGGTCAGATATAGAATAAACTGATTCTTGTATCGCCGTCTACCATATCCTTCGACAATGTTAGCTGCCGCCGATTTGGCGTCGAATTTGCTGTCCCTCAGAGTACATTTCGAAGCGGGGCAATTCATTGAGTGTCATTCGATGAATGGATACCGCCAGCTTTTTAGCATTTTGGTAGACAAGGATTTGCTTATATGATATCATAAACTCCTTTCTTTTTCGCGTTATGCGGTCTTTTTTAGACCTCTTTGTCGATGAGAAAGATAAATCTGTTCATCGTATTTTTCTCGTTTTTGCCAGATGGCAAAGACAATTTCCGCCCACTGGTTGGCTAAATTTCGCAACGCCAATGAGTGGCTTTTTCCTAAAGACTTTTGACGGTCATACAATTCACGAGCCCATTTGACCTGTTTTAAGCTGCAGAATGCGATGTACTGAAAGGTGAAGCGTAAAAACTGGTTACAGGATCTTCTGAAAACCACAATCTTTTTCTTGCCACTTTGGATCGTTACGGGTGCGGTGCCGGAGTCGCACTGAATTGCCCGTGGCGTGTGAAACACAGCCTCTTGCTCCGAGAACTGGCCAATCAAAGCCGCAGCCAGGGTATTTGACACCGGTGGCAAGAAGAAAGAAAATGGGTGTATCTTTATGCCGTTCCAATAGCTTTTGAAGTGCTTTATCATATTCTTTGATTGTCACAGTTATTGCTTTTAGTTGAGCCACCAAAGCCTGCATTTGCCTCGCCTTGGCTCTAATGAGCACCTCACTGGCTTCCAACTGCGGGGTTTGTAAGCTATGATAAATTCCCTCCAATCGGTTTGGACGAGTATAGCCTTGTTCTTTGAGGAAACAAGCCAGCTCGGATTTTTTCAAGTGGCAAGCGTGCTTTGCTGTAGGGAACGAAGAAAGGTGCGTCCGTAACAGATGAGCCAAAACGAACGCATCAAATTTATCATCCTTAGCACCAGAAACCTTATACGTTTCTCGGAAGCGTTTGACGGCTTTGGGATTGAGTGGATAAATTTGATATTGCGGCTGACAAAGCGCATGAACCATAAGTCCGTGCGGGGTTTCAATAGCGATGTGAACTTCGCTGGGTTCGACGCCAAAGGTCGAAGTTGATAAATGTGTCTCTGCCGAGAAGAGAATTCTCAATAGAGAAGGCAGATAAAGATTCCCCGACTTCATCAGTGACATGAACATCACAAGATTCATCCGCCCAATCGATTCCAACAAATAATGACATGATTATACCTCCAAAAGCTTGTGATGGCAGTTGCGTAACCTTATTATTGGGGCTTAATGCCCGGCTCCTGAATTGACGTTTTTGCCACAGATAGGCAGGGGGACGGTCTAGTATTGGTGCTAAAACACGAGGAGGAATGGTCCTCACCTACCACACTTGATTTCGAGGATTAGGACGCAGAGAAAGTCTTTTAGATGAATCTTGCATCTTGCATCTTGAATCGTTTAGCTAATTTTAAGGAAGTCTAACGAGATCTCTCAGAAAACATATAAGGAAGGCAGCTGTGATGGGATGGTTCATTTCACCATGCCAATAAATCATCACTGTCAAGCAGACATTTAACACGGAGGAACACAATGAGCAGTTTAATTATCGTTCATGGCGCTTTTGATGGGGTTTGGCCCTTTGCCGCCGATCACTTCCATGCATTGTGGAAAGCACAAGGTGAAGTCGAATTCATTCGGCTCGAGCACGGGGACGAACGGCGTTTGGGAGAAATTGTCACAAATGCGGCGGACGTTCGTCGGTTGGTGTGTCTCAGAGTTCCCGTGACTTTAGAATGCCTGCAAGCATTCACGAGCGTGGAAGAAGCAACTTTCCAGGGGAGCTACGGAAGCGTTCTCTCCGACGAAGCCGTCAGAGAACATATCGAACAGGCCGGCATCACTATCTACGATCATCCGAGCGAAGGTTTTTGGGGACAGACGGTGTCGGAATATGGTCTGGCATTGACCTTGTGCGGATTGCGCCGGATTCCGCAACTCCATCGTGAGATTCTCACCAATCTTGAGCCGTGGAACTATAATCCGCCTGACAACAAAGGGATGCCCGGTGCGCGTGGGCACCAATTTGGCGATAACCCCGACTTCACGAGTGGCACGATTGCCGGAAAACGAGTGCGGATTGTGGGGGCGGGAAATATCGGAAGCCGTTATGCCAGTTTTGTGAGCATGCTGGGCGCGGATGTCGCCGTGTGGGATCCATTTGCCAGCGAACCCTGTTTCCACCGCGCAAGGGTTCGCCGGGAATGGCATCTCGATGCGTTGGTCAAAGATGCCGAGATTTTTGCGCCGATGGTGCCGCTACGGGAATCAACGCGAGGAATCGTTACCGAGGAACACATTAATGCCTTACCCACAGGCTGCCTCGTCGTGCTTGTCACCCGCGCACGCATCTGTGACACAGAAGCGATACGCAAGCGCGTTCTGGCTGACGAACTTAGCCTCTCGGCAGATGTGTGGGATGTCGAACCACTCCCGCTCGATGACCCGCTGCTTGGCAGACATAACGTCGTGCATACACCGCATAACGCCGGACGTACTATCGACGCCAATCGAGCATGGGCAGAAAAGTTGGCAGTCCAATTCAAGCCCCGATAGATTGGTAATTGAACGTTCCCTTATATTTTGTGTTAAGGTGCAACCGCCTCTTCTCCAAGATGCTCCTTTATCCAGAGTTTCAGCGGTACGTCTTCATCGGTCGGAGACGTATAGCCGTGCCCGCCCGTACTAGCACCAAGCAACTGTCGTCGAATCGGGTCGCAGCGGTCCATAAAGTGAGAAACGGTCACATCGTCTCTTGGTCGCAACCATCGGTAACTGTAGCCGTAAAAAAGCACTTTGCGCGTGATATCCGAATAATTCGGACTTGGGCAGTGCCACAGCCGCCGATCGAAAATGACCGCCGTGCCGGGTGGCACACAAATGGGGGTTGTACCGCACGGATCGGACACTTCGTCATCGGGAAACTCGAGTTTGTTCTGTAGATGGGTTCCCGGAATAACGTGGAAATTTCCTCTGCCCGTTTCTGTTGTATCAGAAAGAAAGTAGCCAACTTTGACGGAGATGCGTGGTCGGGGATTGGTTTCGATTTCGATGTTCAAACGTCCACTGTCCTGATGCCATCCTAAACGCTTCTTTTTTCGCTCGGCGTCGGGTGCCAGCGGAGGGGTGACATCCATGTGGGAGAGGTAGAGCTGGATGTTCCAACTGAGTATTCCCCACACTTTGGGAAGTATCCTGTGCCAATCGAGCAGTTCGAGGAAGATTTCATCTTTTCCCACGAAGTCGATACAATGCAACCGCTCGTGGGGTCCGAGTTCCTTTTCAGCCCGCAACTCCCCGTCGAGTCGGTCTACTACTGCCTTGACGTCTTCGACCATCTGCGGCGGAAGTGCGTCGGGGACGATTAAGAAACCGTTCTGCTCGAATTCTCCCCGTTCTTGCTCTGTCAAGCAATAATCTAAACAAGCCGTGTCCATATTGACCTCCTTGTTTAATTTACATCCTGTGTGATTCATTCAAACGCTTGGTGTGAGTTATATTGGGTGTTCAACAGAACCCGTAGGTCTCATTATTTTGGATTATATGGAAGCGTGTTGAAATTCACGTCGTTCTGTTTCAAGGCGCTTCGCAAAATCTGGATGGCTGATATCCGTCTCATCACACAATTCAAGCATTTCGCCGAGCACACGTGCCGCAACGCTCGATGGATATGCGGTGATGATTTTCTCAGCAATCTGCTTCACTTCGATGAAACGGGGCAATACGTCGATGAGTCCATCAATCACTGACAGCATGTTTTCCGAGCGGGTCATATCCGGCAAAACTTGCTTCCAGTCACGGTAAGCACGGAACGCCGTTGAGGCTCTGACGAGATCGCGCATTGTCAGCGAGAATTGCGTCGTCAGGGATTCGTCCGCATCTGCTGGGAAAAGCCCAACCCGATGGTCAAATCGGGGCTGGGCAAAATCGTCATGTCGATACGCATCGCGTTGTTTCGGATGGCGAAGATCGGGTACGTCAAGCGGTCGCCCCCCTTCGATTGATGAACGGTATGCCAGAATCCCCGGACTCGTGCAATCCGCGGCTCGATACACATCGAAAAAGGCCGGCTGTCCTTCAAGAATATGCCGCGCAAAATTATACAACGTCCAGAAATCACCGCCACCATGACCGGTGTTTTTTGCCAATTCGCCAAGTTCATCCCAGTGAGGCGTGACCTCGAATTTCGGCGAATGTCCAGAGGCACCAAGACGCAAACGCAGTTTGCCATCGATCATTTCCGCTGAACCGAGCGTTCCCCAGATTCGCTGCTGATGTGTGTCGTTGGTTGTCGCGCCCATGAGATTCCGAACGACGGCACCGTTTTCCATATTAATCAAAGATGGTGTGATGCCACCCATTCCGTCGCGCGCATCTAGGATGTAGCCCGCAAGTGCGGGAGTCGCGGGAAGGGCGGTAACTCGTGTCGGACGCAGGTCGGTGATGTGCATCATCGGTCCAAGCGAATGGGTGTTGTAGTAATGGAAATTGAGCCAACTCCGCCACGAATGGGTCTGATTTCCGGGCTGTATCGGCTGTCCATCAATATAGGTATACGCGAGGGTGCGGCATTCGTGAACGTACTCGTATTCGGCATACATCAACTCACCAAACAATCCTTCACGCCACTTTCGGGCTAACCACATGTTCGCGGCAGAAAAAGGGTAGTTTTCCGCGAGGTTGTATACTTTCCCCGTTTCTTCCACGGTTTCCATAAGCCGTACACCTTCTGCCATCGTGTGAAAACTGGTCACCTCGGACAACACATGCTTTCCTACTTTCAGGCAGCGAATGGCGTCATCGGCATGCGCGGGGCAATAAGTTGCCAGCAATACGGCATCGAAATCCGCGTCTAGGAATGCCTCTGCATCATCCGTGACGAATGCACCGGGATTCATCTCCGCAAAACGGTCACGCATATGTTGATTGAAATCGCATCCAGCAACGACATCGATGTTCAACACTTTGCACGTATTGAAGAAAGTGAGTCCACGCCCTAATCCCCAAATACCAAGCCGAATCCGTTGGTCGCTATCGAAAAAACGTCGTTCGTTGTTCATGATACCTCCTGAGTTGATGGAGTTGGTCGGCATAATCTGAACCACGCTAAATTGCTTGTCTATCACTCCCACTCTCAGATTACACCTGATGCTCATCTTCGACTTCAAATTCCGCCGAATACTTCTTTGCTCTCCACTCAGCGATGCCGCCTAAGAGTCGTTTGAGCAGACCTTTTTCCGGGAAGAAGATTGACCACACTCCACCCGCTAAACCGAGAACAACGCCGACAAAAAAGGTCACAGGTTCAATTTTGTCCCAATCTGTTTTCATTTCAAACAAATACACGTACAACAAAACAGCGCAAACCACAGCCAACGCGAATGTAGGAAGCCCGACCGCCCAGCGTGCAAACCGTTTCGCCTTCGCTTCATCTCTTTCTCGACGGCGCTTTTTCCCAGCCTGTCGTTCGCGTTTAACAGCTTCCAACTCCTCTTTCATGCGATCGATTTCCTCAGACGCAACAGATGACTCCACTTCGGCTAGTTGCTGTCCACGCCGGACAATCGGCGGCATTTCGTCGTGAACCTCAAAGTGCATCTCTCTCGGCCCCCGCATGCCTGCCAATCGTCGGTCTTGCAGAGAAGTGACACCGTCGAGCATCTCCTTGACATTGACCGTTTCACCGCGGAGTCCTTCGGGCGGGAAGTTCTCGATGCCTTGTGCTTCAAGGTCTAACAGGTGTTTGTAATCCACGACGACATCGGGCGCATCCGGAACAGGCACTTTTTCAACCGCTTGCATCTTCGCGATGGTGGAATGGATGGTATCAAAATGCTCGCGGATGCGGCTGAGAAAATCGCGTCTCGTGTTATCTCTGCCCTTCACGAAAATCAGAATCTTCCCCTCCTCCGGATCGGCTTTGACCAACGCCCGGTTCTCCTGCTGTTTTAGCACGACGCCGTTCCGCCAATAGGTTTCCTCTGAAATCGACTGGTGCATTTTCACGATAAACCGGGAGATGACGCTCGATGGCAACACATCGTAGTGGTATTCAAACCGAAGGCTGTCCGACCAATCCCCTGTATCCGGCGCACGTTTCGGCAACAGATCTGGAATCAGCAATTTCTCGTCCCTGTGACCCTCGAAGTCAAAGCAGAGTTCAAACTTCCGCATCACGTCAAGGATGAACAGGTCTTTGTCTCGCGGATACCGTTTCCGCTCCAGGATGCGGGCTAACATCTTCCGCTCCAAGCGGCCCTGATGCTCGACCTTCAACTCCCGGTCGTTCAGAATATCATACACCGCCTGCGTCACCCATTCCGGGTTGAGGACGTTCGTCGTCTCCAGCAACGGGTGGTCACGGTAGTGCAGGACGATCCCCAGATCATGCAGAAAACCGATCAGCGTCCGCTGGCTCGTTTCGTTGTCGATTCCGTGTTCCGAGCACATCCGCTCATAATCTGTGTACGGAATATAGTCCTCCTTCATCTGGGTCAACGCCGCTTTGACGTCAAACCACGACGCCGCCAACGGGTTTTTGACATCCGGGAGTGTGTCCACCACCCTTTCAATCGTCCGGCATAATTCATCAATCCCATCGCCGTCCTGACACGATACCTGTTCGAGAATCTCGCGAATCGTCGGATACTTCGACCGCAGGTCGTTCCAATCGCAGTCGAAGTGGTGCTGGTCTGACTTATTGCAGACGACGATAACCGGCGAATCCCCGCCGAAGTTCTCGATAATCTTCAGCCAGTAGTGTAGGCGATTCTCCGCCTCGTCGTTTCTGGAATCGAGGACGAGCAGGTACACGCTCCGCCGGGTCAAGAAGAACTGATGGGTCGCGTGCATAATCTCCTGCCCGCCGAAATCCCAGATGTTCAGTTGGATGTCAGCCCCACCGACCGTAATCTGCCACGGCTTGCGGTTGATGCCTTTGGTGGTGTCCTCACGCGGGTCGAAAGTCCCTTCCGTCAACCGCTTGACCAGCGAGGTTTTGCCGACGCTCGCCTGTCCGACGACCAGCATCTTCGCTTCGTTCAGCGGCTTCTTCTCCGCAGGCGTTTTCAGGACGTTTTCGAGGTAGTAACTGATGATATCCGCAGGTTCGTTACTAAGTTTCACAACCTCTGACGGTATATTCAATTCGGCGTTTTCCGCGAGAAAGAGCGACCACAGGTTTTTGAGTCGGTTCATCGTCTCCGGAAGTTTTGTCAGGTTATTGTAACTCAGATAAAGGGATCGCAGTTGTGTGAGCTGTCCAATGAATTCGGGGAGTTGAGTCAGGTTATTGTAACTCAGATAAAGGGATCGCAGTTGTGTGAGCTGTCCAATGAATTCGGGGAGTTGAGTCAGTTGTCGATTGAAACTCAGATCAAGGTTTCGCAGTTGTGTGAGCTGTCCAATGAATTCGGGGACTTCACTCAGTCGATTGGAACGAAGATCAAGCGAGCGGAGTTGTGTGAACTGCCCAATGAATTCAGGGACTTCACTCAGTCGATTGGAACGAAGATCAAGCGAGCGGAGTTGTGTGAGCTGTCCAATGAATTCGGGGACTTCACTCAGTCGATTGTAACTCAGATCAAGCGAGCGGAGTTGTGTGAGCTGTCCAATGAATTCGGGGAGTTGAGTCAGGTTAGTGTAACTCAGATCAAGGGATCGCAGTTGTGTGAGCTGTCCAATGAATTCGGGGAGTTGAGTCAGGTTATTGTCACTCAGATAAAGGGATCGCAGTT
>JADFGN010000008.1 GCA_022567695.1 Candidatus Poribacteria bacterium
TGTCGAAAACGAAAATATGACCATCAGGGCGAGTGTAAATAGTAGAATTAAGATTGTTTTACGCATGATTACTTTAACTGCCTCCTATTTAGTTAATAGTCACAATTATCGTGGAAAGCACATTCCCACGACCCGATTTTGCTGACGAACGATCTGCCGAATGAACTGAACTAGCACATCGTTCGTCAATACGTTCTAGCCACGCATTATTGATTCAACTTCCGGCAAGGCAGCCGCGACAGCCGCTTGATCAACATTCGTCGCAACATCCTCATAGCCTGCGGTGCGAATCATCTCAGCGAGATTGTTACCAAGTTGCTCAATCGTCCACCCGATCGAATCAGGGACCGTAGCTGTATCGAGAGAGCGATGATCGTTTTTTCCAGAGGGATCATAATGATAATGCGGATTCTTTCGGAAGCAATCGAACCGTAGCAGTTGCACCGATTTGCCATCAACGTCGCCATAGACACGGACGGCAGGGCCGCCGTCCTCGCCAAGGGTGCGGTTATCAACGTGGAGTTCGACCCCACCAGTGCTAAACACTTTTTCTTCACTCATTTGTGCATTCTCCTTGTTCAATCATCAATTGTTAATCGTCAATTTCCTTGACCTACATCAATGCCATGCGATAGAATAGACGATGTATTTTATGTTTAGGTTGAATCATTTCCGCAAGCTTTCGAGACAATCCCAATTAATCTGATTTTATGGAATGCTGATTCGTGTGAACGACTTTTGGAACGGAGGAATTGAATGGCGCATTACTTGGTTACAGGCGGTTGTGGATTCATCGGATCTCATCTTGTTAAGGCATTAGTGAAACGAGGAGAGCGTGTGCGTGTATTTGACAACTGTACGACAGGAAAAGCGGAAAATATCGCCGACGTTGCAGATAAAATAGAGTTTTGCTCCGCGGATTTGCAGGACATTGATGCTGTCTCTCAGGCTGTTGAAGGGATTGACTACGTTTTTCACCAAGGTGCATTACCCTCTGTCGCCAGATCTGTTGCCGATCCAATCGTGACCAACAATGTCAATATCAATGGAACGTTGAACCTCCTTGTTGCCTCGCGAGATGCCGACGTGAAGCGAGTTGTTTACGCGGCGTCCTCTTCTGCCTATGGAAATAGGCCAAAATCTATAAAGTCGGAAGACCTCCCTCCCAATCCCGCCTCCCCTTATGCACTGACCAAATACGTTGGCGAGTGCTATTGCCAAATTTTCACGCAGCTTTACGGGCTGGAAACGGTTGCATTGCGATATTTCAACATCTTCGGTCCCGGCCAGGATTCAAGTTCTTCCTATTCTGCAGTCATACCTCTGTTTATTTCCGCCTACCTCAATGGTGAAGCCCCTAAGATCGAGGGAGATGGTGAGCAATCACGAGATTTTACCTACGTTGCCAATGCGGTTCACGCAAACTTGCTCGCTTGTCATGCTGAAGGCGTAGCCGGAGAAGTCTTTAACGTCGGTTGTGGTGAACGAGCATCAATTAACCAGCTTGCCACTTTGATCGGAGAAATGATGGAATCTGATACGAAACCCGTCTATGTTGCACCACGGCCGGGGGATGTCCGACACTCGCTTGCAGATATCCAAAAGGCGAAACGTCTTCTGGGTTATGAGCCACAGGTCGATCTCAAAACAGGTTTGCGCCGAACAGTTGACTGGTTCCTTCAGTGAAGCTATTCTCACAGTAAGGATGCCGCTAATCGCATTACGGAGGATTTTTATGAACGTTATCGTTATCATGGCAGACAGTTGGCGCGTGGATCATTTCGGTTGCTACGGAAACGATTGGATACAAACGCCGAATTTAGATCGATTCGCGGAGGAGAGTTGTGTTTTCGATATGGCATTTTCCGAAGGCTTGCCAACGATTCCAACTCGCACGTCTCTGTTTACTGGACGCTACACATTTCCATTTCGGGGCTGGCAGCGACTGGAACACGATGATATCCTCTTGGCTGAAGTGCTGTGGAGTTCAGGCTATACCTCCGCATTGATTACTGATACTTATCACATGCACAAACCAAGAATGGCATTTGAGCGTGGCTTCGATTACGTTCATTTCATTCGTGGGCAGGAAGGCGATCCATATATCCTGGACGAGTCAATTGAGGTAGATATCGATGCGTATCACAAAGACAATGGTAATCCCGAGGCGCAAACTAGGGTCCGGAATCAACTTGAACAGTATATGCGAAATCGAGCGCACTGGAAAAGCGATGAGGATCATTTTATCGCTCAAGTGGTTAAATCATCGCTCCATTGGATAGAAAATCAGTCGAAAAAGGACGGACTTTTCTTATGGATGGATTGCTTCGATCCGCATGAGCCGTGGGATCCGCCGCCACCTTTCAATCGGATGTATCAACCAAATTATACCGGGAAAGAACTGATTCATCCCATACCCGGTGAAGTAGCAGGCTATCTTACAGAGGCGGATCAGCGGTGCGTTCAGGCCCTTTACGCCGGTGAAATTTCGTTGGTTGACAAATGGATTGGTATTTTTCTGGATAGGTTGCGCGAGCTCGAAATGTTTGACGATACGTTAATTGTCTTCATGTCCGATCACGGTGAACCGCTTGGTGAAGGTAAATGGGGGCACGGTATCGTCCGAAAAGCACGTCCCTGGCCCTATGAAGAACTTGTGCATATCCCGCTCATCATTCGCCATCCGAACGGCGTCGGGAGTGGCAAGCGAAATCAGGCGTTTGTCCAACCGCCTGATATCATGCCAACCGTGCTTGACTTTCTTGGTTTAGCTGGCCCCGGACATATGCACGGCCGAAGTCTCCTTCCCCTCCTTTCCGAACAGGTTGACAAGATTCGAGATTACGCTTATACAGGCTTCTACCTCAAATCTTGGAGTATCCGAACACCCGAATGGAGTTATATTTGGTGGCCACCAACGCTCCCAAAGGTAGAGCAAACGATGCCAGGCACTCTCGGCGCGATTTCTTGTACGCTTGTTGGAAGCTTGGAAACACCACCGAAACCGGAGCTTTACAATCGAAAAGTAGACCTGTATGAACTGAACAACCTCGTAGATGAACATCCGAACATTGCCCAAGAATTGGAACTTGAGTTACGCCGGTTCGTTGAAAGATTGTATTAAAAGGAAATTGGCCATTCAAATGTTTTATAAGGTATTTACCATAAAAAACTTGCAAACCTTTTCCGCTTGTGTTATCATTTAATTCGTTTCAAAATAGGGAGGAAATCCCCAGGCCCCTACCGTAAAATTGATTGATAATGAAACCACAACTGATTGATAGCTTTAATCGAGTGCATACCAACTTGCGAATCTCCGTGACAGATCAATGTAACTTTCGTTGCATCTACTGCATGCCGGAAGATATGGACTTCATGGAGAATGAGAAGATAATGACCTTTGACGAAATTCTCCATCTGACTCGCATCTTCGTCGATTTAGGAGTTGATAAAGTCCGGATTACGGGTGGTGAACCGTTAGTTCGTCGGGGGGTTCCAGAACTTATTAAGCAACTTTGGCAGGTCGAAGGTCTAAAGGATATTGGCTTGACGACGAACGGCATCGGTTTAGTGAAGCAAGCGAAAGCACTTTACGACGCAGGGCTTCGTCGTATTAACGTGAGCCTTGATACGCTGAATGAAGAGAAGTTCGAGCAGATGACACGCCGAAAAATGCTTGCAAAAGTGCTAGCGGGGCTGAAAGAAGCGCAACATTGTGGATTTAATCCGATCAAGATAAATGCTGTAACGATGCGGGATTTCACCGAAGATGAAATTATTGACCTCGCCGAATTTGCCCGTGAAAATTCTTATGAACTCCGTTTCATTGAATTTATGCCTTTAGATGGGGACGACATTTGGGGACGTAACATTCTCCTTCCTGGCAAGGAGATTCTCAATAAAATTCATGAGATCTATCCGCTTGAGCCAGTTCAGATGAATGGAAATAGGAAACATGCTCCGGCGAAGGAATATCGTTTTGTGGATGGTAAAGGTAAAGTTGGCGTCATTGCTTCGGTGACCGAGCCGTTTTGCGATGATTGCAATCGGGTACGTCTCACGGCAGATGGTCATCTACGGGCATGCCTGTTTTCGATTTCAGAAACAGATTTGTTGACTCCACTACGCGCTGGTGTTCCGGATGAAGCCATTGCAGAGCTTATCATTGAGAATGTGAAAAACAAGGGGCCGGGGCATAAAATCAATGCAGCAGATTTCGTAAAACCCGCACGCAACATGTCAATGATTGGTGGATAAAAGCAGCAGTGGCATGGTTCAGAAGCGGATTGGCATTTTGAAATCTCCCCGCATTAAAATTAGATGGTAATAGGAGCTTAAACAGAGATAATGAGCACTGAATTAGTCATTAAGGACTTACACATCAGCGTGGAAGGAACACCTATCATCAAGAACCTGAATTTGACTGTACGACAAGGCGAAATCCACGCGCTTATGGGACCGAACGGTTCTGGCAAAAGTACCCTTGCAAACGCACTCATGGGGCACCCACTTTATGAGATTGATTCCGGCGAAGTCACTTTTGATGGCGTTGATGTCCTTGAACTCGAGTCGAACGAACGTGCAAAGTTGGGGCTTTTCCTCGCCTTTCAATATCCAACGGCAGTGCCTGGCGTAAGTATGGCGAACTTCCTCCGCATGGCTGTGAGTGCTGTGCGCTCTGGAAATTCAAATGGGAGTGAAACGAAGTTGATTCCCATGCGAGAATTTCGAAGGGAGTTACGCACCAAAATGAAACAACTGGGAGTTGATGAATCGTTTGCTCGACGTTATCTTAACGATGGTTTTTCTGGAGGTGAGAAGAAACGCGCCGAGGTTTTGCAACTGGCAATGCTTGAACCCAAAATTGCGATTCTTGATGAAACAGACTCTGGGTTAGATATTGACGCCGTGCGAATCGTTGGCGAAAGCGTGAACCAGTTGATTGGACCAAATTTAGGCGTTTTGATCATTACCCATTACCCTCGCCTCCTCAACTATATCCGTCCAGAATTCGTACATATTATGCTTGACGGTAGAATCGTTGAATCAGGCGGCTGGGAACTTGCCCAACTGTTAGAGGAAAAGGGATACGGTCCGATACGTGAGAAGTATGGAATTTCAGAGGAAGTTTTAGCGAATGAAGGAGATCAAGATCCCTTGTTCTCTTTAAGACGATAACTCCATTTTCGATATTGATATTCTCTTCCGAGAAAGGAAATAAAAATGACAGAGCAGAAAGTAACTGAAACCGCGGATATTGGCGTCAGTGATGACTATGAAGCTAAATATGGATTTCATGACGATATTAAGCCAGTTTTCAAAGCGCGCAAAGGCTTAGATCTTGAAATTATTAATCAGATGTGTGATATCAAAGATGAACCCGATTGGATGCGTGAATATCGGCATAAGGCTTATGAAATCTATAAGCAGAAAGCAATGATAAAATGGGGAGGCGATCTCTCCCAACTCGATTTCGATAACATCTATTATTATGTCAAAGCTTCAGATCGCGCTGAACGAAGTTGGGATGACGTTCCCGATGATATCAAGAAAACTTTCGATCGACTTGGCATCCCTGAAGCGGAGCGGAAGTTCCTTGCCGGTGTTGGGGCGCAATACGATTCGGAAGTGGTCTATCACAGTGTTGAGAAGGAATTGGAGAAGATTGGCGTTATTTTCGTTTCTATGGATACCGCTGTTAGCGAATATCCCGATCTGGTAAAAGAGTATTTTGGAACGCTTATCCCTTCGGCGGACAACAAATTTGCGGCACTCAATAGTGCTATTTGGAGTGGGGGCAGTTTTATCTACATTCCGCCCGGCGTTAAGGTTGATTATCCATTGCAAGCGTATTTTCGTATCAACAGCGAAAACATGGGGCAATTTGAACGGACGTTGATTATTGTTGATGAAGGCGCAGAGGTACACTATGTGGAAGGTTGCACCGCTCCCACATTCTCTAGCGAATCCTTGCACAGCGCGGTCGTCGAAATTATTTGCAAGAAGGGTTCGCGTGTCCGGTACACGACAATTCAGAATTGGGCAAATAATGTATATAATCTTGTCACAAAACGGGCTTTTGCTTATGAAGACGCCACGATGGAATGGATCGATGGGAACTTGGGATCTAAACTCACAATGAAGTACCCCAGTGTTTACATGAAAGGAAAAGGTGCTCACGGTGAGATTCTCTCAATCGCTTTTGCGACCAAAGGCCAACACCAAGATGCGGGTGGTAAGGTGATTCATTGTGCGCCTTATACAACTTCAAAAATCGTTTCAAAGTCGATTAGTAAGGATGGTGGGCGTTCCAGTTACCGTGGGGAACTCAAAGTCCTTAAAGGCGCACACGGCTGTAAATCCAGCGTCGTTTGTGATGCACTCATCCTTGATGAAGAATCCCGATCTGATACCTATCCGGTCATCGAGATTGGTGAAAGTGACGTGAATATCGGACATGAAGCCCGTGTGAGCAAGATTGGTGAGGAACAGCTTTTTTATCTGATGAGTCGCGGACTTTCCGAAGATGAAGCCTCGACAATGATTGTAAATGGTTTTATTGAGCCGCTCGTTAAGGAACTTCCGATGGAGTACGCCGTGGAAATGAATCGGCTCATTCAACTCCAGATGGAAGGTTCAGTTGGATAGGAGATTAGAATTGCAGTCAGAGTTCATTCAAAACTCCCTCGGTGCCTATGAAGTACACACGGGGGATTTTTCACGCGAATTTGTAGAGAAAATATCAAACGCGCAAGATGAGCCGAATTGGATGCGCGAAAGGCGGTTAGAAGCCTATAGTGTCTACGAAACCCTCCCGATGCCTCACACGACTCCGGATGCGGTGTGGCGTAAGACAACCGACATGCGTACCCAAGATTATTGGCGTCGGACGACAAGGCATATGCGAGGACTGAAGTTGGATGGGTTTCAGCCAGTCGCACTCTCTCCTTCAGGACCATCAAACCAGCCACCTTCCGCAGATTCCCAGCAAATGAATTTGCCATTGAACGGAGAAACATCTGGACTCATTGCGTTGCAGGATGGTCGCGTCATTAAATCCGCGTTGCTGAAAGACCTTGAACGCAAAGGGGTTTATTTTGCGGATATGAACACCGCGTTGAAGGAACGTCCAGAATTCTTCCGATCGCACTTTATGACCAAGGCAGTGACAGTCGATTGGAACTATTTCGACGCGCTCCACGGTGCATTTTGGCAGGGGGGATACCTGTTACACGTTCCAAGAGGCGTTGTCGTTGAAATTCCGTTGCGAGTTTTTGTCGCTCTGTCTGAATCACAGCGGGCAGATTTGGCGCACACAATAATTGTTGCTGAAGCCGATAGTCAATTCACCATTTTGGAGGAACACGTTTCGACAGACGCAAATACGTCCGGGCTTCACTGTGGTGCAGTCGAAATATTTATCGATCGCAACGCGCATGTGAATTACGTTCAGATCCAAAAGTGGAATCATCACGTGTGGAACTTCTCTACACAACGAGCGATTGTCGGCAGGGATGCGCAACTTCGTTGGGTAACGGCGGCGCTTGGAAGCCGCTTGAGCAAGATGAATCAAGTATCCATTTTGGAAGGAACGGGTAGCCATGTAGACATGCTTGGGCTTACGTTTGCCCATGCTCGCCAACACATTGATATTCATACGTATCAGGAGCATAAAGCACCTCACACAACTAGCGACTTACTTTATAAAATTGTACTCAAAGATCGCTCAACGACAGCGTGGAGCGGCATGATTTATGTTCATCCCGAAGGGCAGTATACCGATGCCTATCAGAAGAATGATAATTTGGTCTTGGATAAACGGGCCCATGCAGACACATTGCCGGGCTTGGAAATCCTAGCGAGTGAAGGCATCCGTTGTACGCATGGGGCAACAGCCGGTCCAATTGATAAAGATCAGGTGTTTTATCTCATGAGCCGTGGGCTGTCTTATGACGAAGCTGAGAAGATGATTGTCGACGGTTTTTTTGAGCCAGTCGTGCAAAGGGTTCCGCTAGAATCCATCCAGAAGGAACTGCAAGAATCGGTAACATACAAGCTTGCAGTTTAGGCAGCCTTTTGGAATCTTGTATCAGACGCTGCCTACCCTTGTATTTTACTTCAGGACTCCAAATTGTAGGTGACAACAAAATGGTTCAAACGACGAAACATCGTTACATCGTCAGAGACGATCAAATTCTGAGTAGTGAGCCTATCATTGAAGGAACGCGTACCCCAGTAAGAGCCATTGTGGAACTGTGGCGGCAAAGTCTATTGTCTGACGAAATACCGAGCCATTTACCTCATCTC
This sequence comes from Candidatus Poribacteria bacterium, assembly GCA_022567695.1. Classification (GTDB taxonomy): domain Bacteria; phylum Poribacteria; class WGA-4E; order WGA-4E; family PCPOR2b; genus JADFGN01. Next base: position 8,308 of record JADFGN010000008.1, read on the forward strand.
ACACTTGCGCAGGTGTTTGATGCCTTAAGCTACTATAGCGATCATCAGGTTGAAATCAATGCTTATATTGAGTCCAATCGAATCCCAGACGAACTAATTGATCCTTTGGTGAAGGAAAAGTGACTCGGCTCTTCATTGAACTTTATCTGGACGAAGATGTAGATGTGTTGGTGGCACATTTATTACGTGCGCGAGGCTTTGTGGCAACTACTACACGGGACGAAGGACAACTTCAAAAAAGCGATGCAGAGCAACTCACATATGCTGTCAGTCAGCAAAAAGCAATTATGACACACAATCGGGTTGACTTTGAAGTGCTCGCTCAAACATACTTTGCCAGAAAGCAAGTACATTATGGCATCATTATAGCTACACGTCACCCACCATACGAGCTTGTGCGACGGCTTTTGCGCATCCTCAATTATGTAACGGTGGATGAGATGGAAAATCAGGTTCGTTATATTTGATAATACTCTGGTGAACAAACGATGTTAAAGAGCTAATCGTTGGTATTATGATTCAAGTTGTTGACATGTAGAAGTTCTGCTTTTACAATAACCTCCGAAAGCTTTCGGAGACATTTCAAACTTTTCAAACAGAAAGGAAACAAAAATGCGTCAGCCAAAAATTACCGCCTATATGAAACCTGTCTGTGGTTGGAGTAATGGTGTTCGCGCCATCTTCGCCAAATACGGTTTGGAATACGAAGATCGAGATATCATTAACAACGCGGACAACTATCGTGAAATGGTTGAGAAAACAGGGCAGTCGCTTCAACCCAGTATCCAAATCGACGATGTGATTCTTGCCGATGTGAGCGGCGATGAAGTGGAAGCGTACCTTCTTCGTGAAAACATTGTTGCACCAAGTGACGGGGCGACTGACGTGCCGACAGATCAGGCATGTGCCGATCACGGTCCGACGGCGACTCCAGTAAATATTGGATTCTGAGACGTATAAATAGTCGGATATGGGGTTGGGAATTCGGTATAATTCAATACCTGAAATCCTAACCCTTAATGCCCAAGTCCTATAAAAGGAACAGATGTCGATGCACCTTGAGCAAAGTAAAATCCCAGTTATCGGGGAGAAGCCAATGAATATTGACCCATATCGTTCACTTAAGGTGGAAACTATCCGTAAAGATTTTCCTATTTTCGAGGCTCATGATAATCCGCCTCTGATCTATCTGGATAGTGCGGCAAGTTCTCTAACACCGCTTTGCGTGATCGATGCAATGGACAAATACTATCTGAATTACAGATCGAATATTCATCGCGGCATCTACCAGATCTCTGAAGAAGCAACGGCTCAGTACGAGGAAGCACGAAAGAAGGTTGCGCGTTTCATTAACTCTAGGCGTTCGAGCCAGATTATCTTTACTCGAAACACCACCGAATCCATTAATCTCGTTGCGTATAGCTGGGGAGATGCCAATATTCGCGAGGGAGATGAAATCCTCGTGACTGTGATGGAACACCATAGTAATCTTGTTCCATGGCAACTACTCGCACAACGGACGGGCGCAAAACTGCGATTTATTGAGGTGACTGACGACGGTGTATTACAATTAGAAGACCTCGATGGGCTGTTGACAGAACGGACGAAATTAGTTGCAATCACGCACGTTTCTAATGTTCTTGGTACGATTAACCCCGTTCAGTCGATTACAACCGCCGCGCATCAAGTAAACGCAAAGGTCATCATAGATGCTGCTCAGAGTGTGCCTCACTTCCCCATCGACGTTCAGCAAATTGATTGTGATTTCCTCGCCTTCTCAGGGCACAAAATGTGCGGTCCCACAGGAGTTGGCATTCTCTACGGCAAACGAGATCTCCTAGAGCAGATGCCTCCCTTCTTGGGAGGGGGTTCCATGATTCGCTCAGTCGAGCGTGAACGTTCAACCTATGCCGAGCTACCCGCAAAATTTGAAGCGGGAACGCCGGGCATTGCAGAAGCTATTGGGCTTGGGGCTGCTGTGGACTATTTGACCGATATAGGCCTGGATGCGATTCAGGCGCATGAACAGGAAATCCTTGAATACGCCTATCAAATATTGAGTGAAATTGATGGCATCACCCTCTATGGGCCAAAGCCACGGCAACGTGCAGGCGCACTCACATTTAATCTGAGTGGTATTCACCCTCATGATTTGGCAGGCGTTTTGGATGGAGAGGGCGTTGCGGTTCGCGCAGGGCATCATTGCGCTCAACCCCTTATGCAAAGGTATGGTGTCATTGCGACGGCCCGTGCCAGCTTTTATCTCTATAATAAACTGGAAGAGGTCGATAGGCTCTATGATGGATTGTTGAAAGCTCAGAAGTTATTTACGCGGAGAAGACGATGAACATCTATGAAGAAGATATTCTCGATCATTACCAAAACCCAAGCAATTATGGTGACCTTGAGAATCCCGACATTTCTTATGAGGAAGATAATCCCCTGTGTGGCGATAAAATTCACATGGACTTGAAGATCGAAGATGGGATTATAGAAGACATCCGCTTTCATGGTTACGGTTGCACAATTAGCCAAGCGGCAGCTTCGATGCTAACCGAGGAAATCAAGGGAAAACCAGTAGAAGAGGTCAAGAAACTGACGAGAGATGACATCTTGGAGATGCTTGGGATTCCTCTTGGTCCTGTGCGACTCAAATGTGGATTGCTTGCCTTAAAAGTGCTCAAAGCAGGTATCTACGGCATCAAAGAATGGCCGGGAGAAGAGGAAGATTAGGAGACAATTAAGTATGAGTGAGTTTTTCAAAGTTGCTGAAGTGAGCGAAATCCCGTCAGGTGGAAAAAAACTGGTCGAAGTGGATGGATACCCGGTCGCTCTATTTAACGTTGATGGTGAATTCTACGCCATTGAGGATGTTTGTACGCACGATGGTGGTCCCCTCGCAGAAGGTGAGCTGGAAGGCAACGAGATTGAATGCCCTCGGCATGGGGCGAGATTCAACGTGCGCACAGGAGAGGTGCTTTGCATGCCCGCTGTGGAACCCGTTGAGTGTTACGAGGTTAAGGTCGAGGGCAATGATATTCTTGTCAGTATTGATTGAACAATAAGATGGTTCAGATAGGAAGTCTCAAAATTCGATAGTAAAGATGCAAATAAATCCATGAATCAAGGAGTTCTAAGATGGTAACTGAAGAAACTGTGTTGGAGACTATAAAACAGATTATAGACCCAGAGGTAGGTATTAGCATCGTCGATATGGGCTTAATATACGGTGTTGATATTCACGATAAAACTGTTGACGTTACAATGACCCTAACAAGCCCGGGTTGCCCTGCTGGTGGTCAAATCGTTAATGGAATACAAAGCGTTACACAACAACTGGATGGTGTTGATGAAGTCAACATCGACGTCGTTTGGACGCCGCGTTGGACGATGGAGATGATGAGCGAAGAAGGAAAGGATGAGTTAGGCATTTTTTAAGAGGGATTTTATCAACTGGCTTAAAGGCGAAGATATTAATGAATGTCTCAGCGATACAAAAGCAACCGAAAATTCTGAAAAAGCTGGATACTGGCTTTTTGATTGAATGGAAAGATGGGCATATCAGCGAATATCCCTACCACTATCTTCGGCAAATGTGCCCTTGCGCTGAGTGTTCAATGACGCGGCATAGCGGGCAGGATGTTCATTCCCTATTTGCACCACAAGGGGATGGCGATCCATCCAAAATCATTTTTCCTGCCGATATTCACCCACTCGACATCCAACTCGTTGGTCGCTACGCCCTTCAGTTCATATGGAGTGATGGGCATGCGACGGGGATTTATTCTTTCGAGACGCTTAGGGAAATTTCCCCAACTAAAATCCAAAATTAAGGAATGGCTTAATCAGTTAATCATTCAACCCCCTCTAACTCCCACTCGCTAATGGGAAGTCAGAGGGGGTTGTTCAATTGGTGCAGAAGTTATTCCCACACATGAAACATTATGAAAATTGTCATTAACTCCAAATTCTTTGCACATCTATCTGTCGCGCAACTTGGCGAAAAAGCGATTGAACTTGGCTACGATGGAATCGACATCTGTATTCGCCCCGGCCATCCGATTCACCCGGATAATGTTACCAATGGCCTACCTCAGGCGATGAAAATTTGGGCGGACCAAGGCCTCATCTGCCCACTAGCCACAGCACCAGTAACTATGACAAACCCAAGTGCAGCAGAGGTGGAAAAGTTATATATCGCTTGTGCAGATGCAGGAATTCCCCGCCTCAAGATTGGATTCTGGAAATTCAATGAGAACGACAATTACTGGGAGGTGTTGGATGCCGCGCGGAGGGAACTTGAGGGGTTTGTCAAATTCAGTGAAAAATATGAAGTACAAACGTGCTATCAGATTCACAGTGGGCCTTGCATCGGATCTAACTGTGCAGGGCTGATGCACCTCATCAAGGGATTCGATCCGCTACATGTTGGCGCGTATCCTGATTTTGGGCATCTCGTTTTAGATGGGGAAGATTGGGGGTTGGGACTGTCGATGATTCACGATTACCTCTCGGTTGTTGGCATCAAGGACGCTTTTTACATTTCTCAACCTGCCGGTTGTACGCCACCCTATCGTCCCTGCTTTGTGAAGGTCGGCGAGGGATGTGTGGACTGGCAACGGTGCATGGGCATTTTGTGCAAAATCGGCTTCGACGGTCCCTTAACAGTGCATACCGAATATACCTTCGATGAATCGATTATTCGTCAGGTCGGTTATGCGGAGAAATCGCCTCCGAACGTCGAAGAGTGGGCAAGGGCAGATGCAGTTTATCTTCGGGATGTTTTAGCAGAATTCAGATCATAACACTTGGTAAGAATTACGGTCAGGTGTTCTGGAGGGCATAACGTTGAAGCCAATAAAAAAGCTCTCCGATTAAATTAACCAGAGAGCTTTACGCAATGAGAATTTGTTTGGTTTAAAGTAGTTCTTTGAGCAATTGCATCCGTGTGTGGTGGCGCAATTTGCGCAGGGCTTCATCCTCGATTTGACGCACCCTTTCGCGGCTGATTCCGAGTTGGCGTCCAATTTCAGCAAGTGTATACTCAGTGCCATCAGTTAAGCCGTAGCGAAGCTTAATCACAAGCGTTTCACGAGGTTGCAGTGTGTTAAGCACCTGTTCAAGCGACTCTTTTTCTGAGCTACAGAGCAGTTCTTGTTCCGGCGTCACTTGCGAGTCATCTGATAACAGGTCAGAAATGGTTGCATCAGGTGATGATTCACTGAGTGGAGAATCCAGCGAAATTGTGCCTTTTGTACTTTGGAGAATCTCAATAACGCGGTTTTCAGTCATTTTAACTACTTCAGCAATTTCCTTGATGTCTGGTTCACGCTCAAGAGCTCTTGCCAGCTTGCTCTGCGCCTGCTTAATCGATCTCCGGGTTTCTCCAACATAACAAGGAATGCGGATGGTTTGGCTTTGCTGATCGAGGGCACGTCTGATGGCCTGCATAATCCACCATGTGGCATAAGTGCTGAAACGAAATCCTCTCGTGAGATCAAATTTCTCAACCGCTTTCATCAGACCAATGCTCCCTTCTTGCATCAAATCGAGGAAAGAGAGTGATGATCTGTTGAAATTGTGCTGTTTGGCAATACTTGCAACAAGCAATAGATTCGCCTCAACAATTTTCAGTGTCGCACTGTGGATTTTTGGGGCGACCTCGTTCAGCTCACTCCAAAGCTGGTCAAGGTATTCACACGTTTCATGATAGTCAGCGGACATGGTATTCCCATTTATTTCTCCGCGTTGATAGGCTTTAATCGCCTTCTGGATTTGCTCTAGAGTGATGCCGAGATTCATCGGGCTCCACCACATGCCCTCCTTTGCCTTCTGCTTGGCACCGCGACGTCTGTCGACTTGAGGACGGACTTCCTGTAAAATAAACGGCGGAAATCGATCCAATAATTCTGTTACCTGCTGTCTTCCTAATTCAAATTTTTCAAAGAGTTCTACCTCCTCTTCACGCTTGAGCAAGGGCGTCCGTGCGATTTCTTGGAGATAAGAGAATGCTTCATCCCTTGTTCCATCGGGAACATCCCCACGTCTTCTAAAGGAAGAAATCACACTGCTGTCACTTTCCTCCCTCAAGTCCTCATCTGAATCATCATCTAAACTGCCATCGCCTGAATCAGCTGTTGGTAGCGATAGAAATTCATCGCCTTCTTCAACCTCTGCCTCTTTGGTGATTAGATCATCCTCTATTTCACGATTTGCGAATTTCCGTTTATCTGCCATCACGCATTCACCTCCACATCTCTCCATTCTTTGATTTCATTTTTAACTGGCCGGATCTTTGAACTATGGTTAAAGACTTTTACTGATGTATTTTAGATCTTTGACGGTCAGCAAGCCTTCGAAGTTTGAATTTGTCGATTTACGGATGGAAACGCTCATCTTCTCTCCCACAATAAACGTCTAAATTAACGGCTATTTCTGTAAATTCTTCAATACTAAATTCTAATCAACGATTGGGAGGTTATAATGAACCAACTGACTCAAGATGATGTTATCAGGCGTTTTCAACACGGCGAATCATTTGTGAACGAAAATCTAGCAAATATTGATTTATCCGGTACTCAACTTGCGGGTATCGACTTCTCAGAAGCGAACTTAAGCGGTGCAATATTTAAGAACGCAAATTTAACTAACGCAAATTTTAACGATGCCAATCTATCTAATGCCGATCTATCAGGAGCGATAATGCAAGGAATTTACCTTGTTGGTGCAGATTTAACTAATACAAACTTTGAAGATGCGGACCTCCAAGGCGCATTTCTCAGCGGTAGCACACTTTCGGGGACAAATTTCCGCAAGGCCAATTTGCACCGCGCAACCGTTGGTTGCCCTCATTGGGTGACTCCTGACCCGTTTGGCAGCCTGACGAGCTTTGAAAATGCAAATCTCAAAGAAGCGATTTTCGGCGAAACAGCACTGAAAGGAGTCATCTTACTTGGTGCGAATCTTCAAGATGCTTATTTATATGAAGTAGACCTTTCAGATGCTGTCTACAGGCATTCAGATCTCAAGGACGCAATTACTAAAAGCACTAGAAATTAGGTCGCAGGCCTTCTGTTCGTTCTGAATGCTTGATGCCTTTCGATCTTTCTTGTTTAGCTTCCTTTGAGACGTTTATCACATGGATGAAGTTTACAAAGAAGTGCAAGAAAATGCAACTCACCGAAGCTGTATCTGACATAGCTTCTGATACAGTCCCGCCTTTTCCAACAACGTTTGGTGAGTTCCACTCTCGACGATTTGCCCCTGATCGAGAACCAGAATTTTATCCGCATGGGCCACTGTTGAAAGCCGATGGGCGATCACGAAAGTTGTTCGCCCTTTCATCAGGTTTGCAAGCGAATCTTGGATCAGTGCTTCAGACTCACTATCCAATGCAGACGTGGCTTCATCAAGTACAAGAATCGGTGGACGCTTCAGAAGTGCTCGCGCAATAGAGATGCGCTGCCGTTCCCCTCCGGATAGCTTGAGGCCAGACTCTCCAATCGGCGTTTCATAGCCATTGATAAGCTGCATAATAAAGTCATGCGCGTTTGCCTGCACCGCAGCTTCAATAACCGCGTCATGTGTCACATCGGGGCAGCCATAACCGATATTCTCCATCACTGTTCCGTCGAACAAAATTGTATCTTGGGGTACCATTGCAATCTGTCGCCTGAGGGATTCTAGCGTCACCTTGGATATAGGATACCCATCAATCAGAATGTCTCCAGTATTCATTTCGTAGAAGCGCAACAGCAGATTGAGTAAAGTGGTTTTCCCACTTCCGCTCGGACCGACTAGCGCAACGACTTCGCCGGGGTCGACATGGAAGCTAATATCCTTGACAACTGGCTGATGATGATAGCCAAAGGACACGTTGCAAAACTCAACCTCGCCACGAATAATTGGTAGTTTTAACAGCTTGTTTCCTTCATCCACTTCGCTGTCGAAATCAAGCACGTAAAAAATCCGTTCAGCAGAAGCGAGGCTTTGTTGCAAGACATTGTTGAAATGCCCAATTGTCTTAATCGGCTTGAACATCAGGCTAATCATCGCAACGTAGCCGATGAACCAGCCTGTCGAAAGTTCCCCGCGAATGACCTGCCAACATCCCAGCCCGAAAACCATCGCAATGCCAATGGCACTGATCAACTCAATCAGCGGTGGCAGCATCGAAGTCAGCCGAATACGACGCATTACAATGCGATACTGTTTCCGATTCGTCGTGGCAAATCGTTTACGTTCCGCATTTTCCGCCGTGAAACTCTTGATGATTTTAATGCCAAAGATCGTCTCCTTCAGTTGTGAAGCGATGTCTGCACTGTACTGCTGAATCTCCGCACTCGTGTTGCGAATTCGGGTGGCAAAGCGAGCAATAAGATAAGCCAAAAGTGGAAAAACAAGCAGGGCAAGTACCGTCAGTTTGAAACTCCGCACCAGCATCATGGAAACGAAAACAGGAATGAATACAACCGCCCGGATAATGTTCGCCGTCGATCCAACCGCGTTTTGCCACGTTCGTACGTCATCTGTAACCCGTGACATTAGATCGCCTGTGCGATGTTCTCTCAAAACGCCTAGCCGTGCAAAGATGATTTTTCCATACAGTTCGTTGCGAACCCGAAGAATGAGCTGATGTCCCACTCGCGCCATTAGGTAATCATTGAAATAAGTGAAAATGCCCTTGATCAGGACAAGGGTCAGGATGCCCGCCAATACCCAACCCACAAGCTGAAGTGCTACGCTGGCACCCGATAATGAAACCTCGATGCCATCGAAAAAGCCTTCGACTTGGAAGTATCGGACATCAATCGATCCGTCCTCAAAACCGCGAGTTTCAATCAATTTGAGCGCGTCAATCGTATCGGCTAAAATGTAGATATAGCCCATCTCGCAGATTGCGATGGCAAGCGCACACACCACTGCCAGTAAAGTTGATCCGATGTATGGCTTGAGATATTTCGCAAAACGCGAAAAAATTGGCATCCCTATAATTTCTCCGCAATCGTAATCATACGTCTTGCTTCCAGACAGAATGGCGTGTGATCAAAATCACCATACCTTGCACAAACCTTTAGTCCCACAGCTTCTAACATAGCTTCCAATTCTGCTGGAAAGTAGAACCGAACCCGATTGACCATCCTGTGAATCGTGGCCGTAGACAGTTCAATAATCGTACGATGATCGAACAACTGGCCGGATTCGGGGTGATACTCTACCTCTGCGAGCGCGAGGATCGATTCAGAAATCCACCACCAATTGCGTGTTCGATCCAGTTGAATGACGGCGTAAGGATTCCAGTAATCTAACAAGCATTTGCCTCCCGGCTTGAGAACAGAGGCGATTTCTGAAAGCACTTTCCTGTTGTCTGCTTCATCAAAAAAACCGAAACTGGTAAAAAGATTGATGACCGCATCACAAATCGGTTTCAGTGGAATGGAACGCATATCCCCTTCAACAAAGTATATCCCTTTCCTCTTCTCTGCCTCTTCGAGCAAGAAATGGGAGCTATCCACGCCGATGACAGTCAACCCTGCATTTGCAAGCCAGTGGCTGTGTCGCCCTTGTCCACAACACAGATCTAAAACGGTTTCTCCTTGCTGGAGTTCTAGCGTGTCAAGGATAAATTCGACCTCTTCTTCTGTTTCCGTTTCCGATGGGAGTTCCGACAGGATATAGTTTCCATCCCACATGATAATGATTATTGTCTCTCATTCTTCCAATTTGCTTGGTAGTGTCCGAATTGAATGATCCTTGCATCGCGTGCAACACCCGCCCTGCAACGAATCTGCAATTGACTGGCTTGAAAGTCAACACCTTCGATGATGCCAATGGAGAGTGCTTTTCCGTTGGCGTTGAGCAATCCGATCAAACGTCCTTCAAAATGCTCCGGGGTTTCAGTGAAGAGGTTAATCAAACTCAAATGACTTTTGAGTCGCGCTTTAGCGAAACTTGGCAAAACGTCTAGTGCCACTAGCGTCAACGAGCGATGTCCCCACTCGGCATAAAGGGCACGGTCTTGGACAAGATTCGAGATGAAATCAAGTTCCTTTGCATTTGCTTGTCGTCCAATGAAGAACGGCGTCCTCTGTCCGCGAATCTGATCAAAGGGCAACGTCTCCACGACACTGTTGGAAAAGTAGCAATCAAAACCAGATTCCCGGTACTTGCGTCGGAATTCGTTGCTTTTGGAGGTGACCGCTTTATGCGGCGAAAGTCGGTGAAGGTGTAGGCAATCGAGATTGTCAAAGCAGGACACGATTGCGTCTAACTCGCGGGAGCGATGAATGCAGATGAGATGATTCGGTTTGATTAGCTCAATTTTCTGCTGTTTTAAAACGATGGCGGGCATTCCATCGATATAACCCGTTGTGTCTATTACGAGAAAGTCAACCCCTGTCTCGAGAGCGGCATCCACCATTAAGCGTGTACCGGTCAAACATTGAAGCATGTGGCGTTCAGGCGAAATCCAGCCAACGAAGTAAAAATCATCTGCCTCCAAGATGCCACTTTGCTCCACCTCTAACTCATTTGGCCCAAAAAACTTCAACCCAATCGTCGTCGGGGGACCGATTTGCGACTGTCCCACATCGGCATCGACGAGCCCCACTTTCAGCCCACGAGACATGCCCTGTTCAACGAGGAAACGACAGAACGTTGATTTACCAACGTCTACTGAACCAATAACGAGCACAATCTGTTGAGGTTGCACGACACGCCAGGCAATGCGTTCCCAATCATGGTTGGTTTGTATTACCATAGCAACTTTACTGGATAATTTGAGAAAGCTGTATCTCGACTCACAAGAAACGCATCTTCCACTTTCGCTTGTGCAATCAACAATCGGTCAAATGGGTCTTTATGATGAAAAGGCAAACTGTCTAACGCTAAAACATGGGCTAAATTCACGTGCAAAATTTGTAAACTGTTTGTCTGTTGCTGACTTTCAATCATGGTCTTTAATGGGAGATTAAAACTTAGTTTTCCCAGTTGAATTTTGATTTGCATTTCCCACGCACTTACCACGCTTAATATCAAACTGTTATCAGAGTTCCCACATGCAGTTATTACCCGCTTTGGCAGCTTTTTCGGTTCGATCACCCACCATATAAAGGTGTGTGTGTCCAACAATAGCTTCATTTTGAATCCGTCCAAAAATCATCTGGTAAAGGATCATCGAAATCCTCGCTGACCCAACCTTTGCCTTCGTGCAATCCGGCCACACGCTTTTTCTTGTGTTTTTTCTTGGTTGAAGAAATCGGAGCGAGGCGTACCAAAGGTTTATTGTCATCAGCAATGATGACTTCGTTGCCTTCTAAGGCGAATGTCAGTAGTTCGGAAATCTGTGTTTGTGCCTCGTGAATAGTTACCGTTTTGGTTATCATGTATGCCTCCTACAACATGCAGTAGTACGTATTACTGTGACCTGATATTATATTACATTCACCCAAAAAATACGAGAGTTTTCACAGGCTCGATAGATAGAAATAAAAAAGCCCGACGTGTTATGTCAGGCTTTTCCTTGTAATGACTTTGCGAACAATGGAGAAGATTCTTGCCTCCACCTATTGGGCGGGAACAACGCAATCGGGAGAATCATTCTTTGGCGAATTGACCAGACGTGAAACTGAGTACGCTGTCATCTCTTCGGTGGGGTACGGCTTGAGAAGGTCGTTCAGGGCATCGGGAGGTTGTTCGGTTGTGGTAAGCCACAGGTCATAAGCCTCTGGCTGAAGAATGACTGGCATCCGATGATGAATCTGCTGCATCAATTCGTTGGGAGCGCATGTGATAATTGTGCATGAAAGAACAGGGTCATCCCCTTCCGGTGAATGCCACACTTCCCACAATCCAGCGAATGCGAAAGGTTTTCCAGATTCCATTCGTATGTACATCGGAACTTTAAGTCTGCTTCCCGGCATCTTCCGCCATTCGTAAAAACCGTCTGTTAGAATCAGACAGCGTCGCCGCTTATATGCAGTTCGGAAAGCTGGCTTTTCACCGAGCGTTTCTCCACGCGCATTGATCATCCGATTACCAATTTTTGCGTCTTTCGCCCAAAACGGAATGAGTCCCCAATGAAAGTATTCTATCTTATTTTCTCCATTATTTGCAATGACCGCGACATCCTGAGTGGGAGCAATGTTATAGCGCGGAGAGAGTTCAGTGGGTGCTTCAAAGTCGGGGAAGGTTTCTGTCAGAGTCTTTGGATCTGATGCAAGCGTGAACCGTCCACACATCGTTATCTCCTTTCATGTCATGCAAGCCAGGCAGTTGTTTATCATATCGTCATATTATACCACACGCATGTTAAGTATTCAATAGAAATATGTAGACATGCACTCACTGAGTGACTTCAATTAACCCGGAGCGATCAAAGGAAAGATTGAGCTTTTCTAAAAGCGGTAAGGAAGTTGCCAGATCAAGATTTCCCTGAAATTGATAATTTATGCTCTGTCCACCTTTCAGTAGCTGATAAGCTGATTGGCCGATCTGCAAGAAGTTGAGGGAGATTGGAATTTCGATGACGCTTTCGCCCTTCTCCGGCACTTGTGTTTGCTTCTTCGCATCTCCGACCACCCATGATTTTCCATTGACATCAAACTGATATTGGAAATGCTCAAGCAACATGCTGAAGGCATTTGGATTTTTGAACTTAATCTCCAGTCCTAATTTTGCCCCTGAAAACCCAAGACTTTTAAGCTTAAGCGCACTCAAATCTATAGAGGGCCGCTTGATTGCGGGAAACTCTCCTGCCTTGCTCACCGGAACCCGTACAACTCCCAGGACTGGCACATTAAACGCAAAACCACAGTTGAGTTGGTAGGTCGAGCGATCTTGATTTTTTAAGCTCTGAAAGGCTTTGTAGAGGTCTGCAAAGTTCAGCGACAAAGGCAGTTGAATTGTATTTTCACCGTTTGCAGGGATTTCCAGTTCATTATTCTGATTTCCTTTAATAAACGTTCCGTTATTGATCAAAAAGTCGTAGTCGAATCCAGCCAATTTCACTCCCAAGGCGTTGGGATTGCGGATGTTAAAGTCAAACATAAAATCCGCTTGATCAAATGACAGCCCGGTCAATTTCGCGCCCGTGAAACTGACCTGCGGCGGTTTCACTTCCACGCCGGGGAGCTTGTTCAATACGGCACATGCGTTTAAAAATAGGGCACTTAAAATAAGACAAACATAAAGCAGCGCGCTAACGCGATTGCACTTGGTTTGATTCATCGTCTCCTCCATAACGTGGGTGCGTGAGTTTTTAACAATACCATTTTAATTTTGGAGTGTGACACTGACGGCTCATCCGAAAACAAGCACGTCCGGAAAAGCCATACTCAATTTCCCTGCTCACTCAAAGGCAATCTGATCTTTGAGTGCCGCTAACTTTTTCGGCCCTAATCCTTTGATTTTCTGTAGTTCTTTCATACTTCGATAGGGGCGCCCGACAAGAATCGTGTCGGCTAGCTTCGGACCGATTCCCGGCAAACTTTCTATCTCCGCCTTGGTCATGGTGTTGATGTTGCGTTTATTTGAGGTAGGCGAAATCGTCGAGGGCTTAATATTTCCTGACACCCGTTGAAACTCTTCAGTGTACAACTGAGCAATTGCAGTGTTCCCATCCAGTATCAAGAGGTTCTCATCGTTGGTTGTTGCGGCGTTTTGGGAGAAGTTAAATGAACCTGTGATGACTGTCCTGCCATCAATGATGATGACCTTGTGATGCAGTATCCATTTATTGGTGTCTTGCATCACCGGAATTCTCAGTCTTTTCATGGACGGATATTCAGAATATGATGTGTTTGATCCGCGGGTTTCAAAAACCCCTCGCACATCAATGCCGGCTTGAAAGCGTTCTTTCATTGCGTTTCCGAGTTCATCATGCGTAAACGAAAAAGCCATGAAATAGATAGATTGTCGCGCCTGACGAATGTATTCTACAAGGGCAGAGATCACGTCGTTTTCCGGGGCGAAGTAGGCGTAAATTTTTGTACCATCAGGCATTGTCACGATGGGATTCGGCAATGATTTTTCCGAGCGACTGCCGAATTGCTTGCCTTTGTACATTTCGTTAAATTCGTGAGTAAAATTGGCTGCCAGTTGAGGCGAATCAATCCAGATTGCATTGTTGTTATTTTTGTAAGCACCGTTATCCGTTGTATTGAAAGAACCTGTCCACACATAGCGTCGATCGACCACGATAAATTTGTTGTGCATCAATCCGGCGCGTCCGCCGTCATTAGCGACGGGAATACCCGCCGATTGCAACGCCTCAATCGAATGTTCATCCATGTAATCTGTCTCCGTGAGGATACGCACCTTCACACCCCGTTGATGCGCATCAATAATTCCATTCGCAATCGGCTCTGAATCGATCTCATGTAATGCGGCATCAATGCTTGTTTTAGCAGATGATAATTTTTGAACGAGCTTTTTGTCAATGCTGTTAGGATGGGCTTTTGCGGAGATAGGATCTCCGGCATAAACTTGGCTGAAGTATACCTCATACCAGCTTGGTATAGTCGGTGGAGGAACAACAGCGGCAGGTCTGTCTATACCACGTATCACCACGAATGCAATGACTGCTACAATCAAAAATACTAAAATAAACCATCGGTAGCGCATGCTAAATAACTCCGTCCGCAATTTTTAATAAAGCGTGAATATATTCATTGAGCGGGAGTTGGTTGTTCAATAAGCCCATAAAAGATTGCTGTTTGGCTGAATCGGTTGTCAGCTTTTGAAACCTGCGTTTGATGAGACTTAAATCATCCCCATCTTGGATGTGGATGGCAATTTTGGTGACGGTTCGCGCTTGCTGAATCAGACGCCGGCTATATTCAGCCAATGCTTCATCTTGAGGAAAGGTCTCAACCTTTTCAAGACACCATTGAATAATGTGTTGGGCATCCCCATCCTCTAGGCCATCGGTGATGGATTCGTTGTCCAAAATGCTCTCGATCACATGGTGTTTCGTTATTTCACTGGACATAAAAATTCGAACAATGCTCTGCCAGACAAATTTTCCGAGAAGGCACAATTCGCCATCAAATTACGGGCTTTGTGGAACAAGAATATCATCTCGCCAGCGTAAGCGGAATGAAGGGCGCACGAGTGCTTCAGGGGATTGAAGTGTCAAACCACCGTCAGCCGTCAGCACAATACCTGTCACAAAAGAGGCTTCATCTGATGCCAGAAACAGGGCGGCGTTGGCAATTTCCTCTGGCTTCCCGTAACGACCAAGCGGATAGCAATCCCGACACGCCTGTTCTTCAACCGGGTCGGTTGCAAGTTTGACCTCTTCTCTCTCACCCACAATTTGCCCTGGCGCAATTGCATTCGCACGGATGCCAGATCGCCCGTAGTCAAGAGCGATACTGCGTGTTAATGCATTCAGCCCGCCCTTCGCTGCCCCATAAAGACCAAAACCAGGGTTCGTGATTGTCGCGTTGACGGTAGAAATAAAGACGATTGCGCCCCCTCCAACACGAATCATCTCCGGGATACAATACTTCGCGCCAAGCCAAGGACCGCCTAAAGTCACAGCCAGACCTTCGTTCCATTCCTCTTGTGTAAACTCGATAGCCGGTTTGGTATACGAGTGCGAAGCGTTATGCACAAGCGTGGTCACTTTTCCGAAGCGATCTAACGCCGTGTCAACAAGCGTTTGCCAAGTGTCCTTGTCGGCGACATCACCCATGACGGAAACGGCTTCTCCACCAGCGTCTCTGATTCGAGTCACAGTTTCTTCAAGTTTCTCCGCCCGTCGGCGGGTATTGACGACAACTTTTGCACCTTCGCAGGCAAACCGATATGCGGTCGCAGCACCAATTCCTCCCCAAGCCGCTCCCGCGACAATCGCAACTTTTCCTTCTAATTGCATCTGAATTTTCTCCTTTCTGATACAACTTTTTCACTTAGAGGGTATACAAAACCTCTCCCCCAGCCCCTCTCCTACGAGGGAAGGGGGCCGGGGGTTAGGTCTCATCGCGAATCGAATGATAACTGAAAAACTCGTATTTCTGACTACTCCTGCAATGTCATCCCTTCGGCCTGAACGCCGTGATTGAGTTTCACGTTCCTTGTGTGCCAAGGGGTTGCTTTCTCATAAGTGTAGGCAGCTTGGAGGAGTGTTTTTTCACTCCACCACTTCCCAACAATTTGTAGCCCAACGGGTAAACCCGCTTGCGTAAATCCACATGGAACGGAGATGGCAGGTAAACCGAGCAGATTGAAGATTCGAGTATTTTGAGTTAAGCGTGGACGAATCCGATTGGATTCGCTTCCTCCCGAACGCAATGGGGCAAGAATCGGAACGGTTGGTAATACAATCAGATCGACCTGCTCAAATGCCTGTGAAAATTCTCGTCGGGTGATTTCTCGGGCGCGTACCGCTTTTATGTAATCGGCTGCGGACAGAGCCTTCCCCGCTTCAAGCAATTCACGCACATCGGCACCGTAACTGTCTCGATAATCGACAACGCGCTGCCGGTGAAAGTAACCCGCTTCCGCCATCAAAATTGTCAACGTCGCATTGTGTGCCTCTGGCACAGATGGGAGATTAAGTTCAACGATTTCTACTCCCAATCCGCTCAATGTTTTGATTGCCTCATCTACAGCACTTTCCACTTCAGGATGGAGGTCATCAAAGAAATGTTGCTTCGGAATGCCTATTTTCCATCCATTGATGGATTCTCCCAACCTCTCGGTATAGTCATCAACGGGCTGATTCTCGCTATGCACATCGCGTGCATCGTGGCCGGAAAGGGTATTCATCATGATTGCGACATCCTGAACATAACGGCACATTGGGCCCACACAGTCGAGGGACTGAGCGAGTTCAACGACCCCGTGGACGCTGACCCGTCCGTACGTGGGTTTCAGTCCGACATTCCCGCACAGCGCGGCTGGAATGCGAATCGATCCACCTGTATCGGTGCCGAGAGCCCCCGCGCAGAATCCGGAGATGACAGCAGCAGCCGACCCACCACTTGAGCCGCCCGGTACGCGAGCGACATCCCACGGGTTGGCAGTTGTGCCGAAGTGCGGATTCTCCGTCGTCACACCGAAGGCAAATTCATGCAGGTTGGTTTTGCCGATGATAATCGCTCCCGCTTGTTTCAGCTTGGCGACAACCGTTGCATCGGACGTTGCATAATTGTCCGATAGTCTCTTCGAGCCGCATGTCGTGGGGGCTCCTGAGACATTGATGATGTCCTTGAGAGCAATCGGGATGCCATGCAAAAGTCCTCGATTATGTCCACTCCGAATCTCTGCCTCCGCCTGTTTTGCGAGTTCAAGACTTTGCTCACGGAACAAAAAAATAAAAGCGTTCAAACGTGGTTCATGCCGATCAATTTCCGCAAAGGTCGCTTCAATGAGTTCTACAGGGGAGATTTCTCTTGTGCGGAGGAGATCTGTGAGTTGAGTGATTGGGCGATAAATTGTGTCTTCCATTTAAAATCTCGGATTAAACAGATAGTTAAGTTCTTCATCCACAAACTCTGTATTCGAATCGAGGTCACTATTCTCAAAAGCAGGTTCACATCCCTTGTTGAACTTTAAACGTTTTGCGCGTCTAAGCCAAGGGACATTGTGAATCATAGCAATCATATGTCTCGGGCGATTTGAGTGATTTGGTACGCCACGATGCCAAACGCGAACGTCTCGAATCAGTACACTCCCCTTTTTCGCACTTCCACGAACTGGCGGGGCAATTTCTCGCCGCGCTTCTTCGATTCGCTCATCAATCCGTCCACCATTGCCACGTGTCTCTAGATGCGAACCAGGCCAAAGTTCAACGCTGCCGTTTTCCTCGGTCACATCCATCGGCGAAATATTGACCACCACAGATGCTGTTGGATGAGCGACCTTCAAACCGCCCCACAGATGCCTTCCATCCATGTGTAACGGTTGGGTGACGCTCCCGGGGGAGTTGGTGTTCCCGTTGTAAAAGCTGTTGAACAACCCTTCGCCAAGCAATGCTTGGGTCACTTGGATGACGAACGGATTGGCGACAATATCGCGAAAAATGTAGGGCGCAAACGGTGGTGGCCCCTGTTGCAAGTGCCCTTTGAGGCGACCTGCGCCGCCCCACTTTTCTGCGTCGATTAATTTCTGTGAATCTTCGTCCATCCGTTCGCGTAGAATGTCTAAATGCCCATGGTTAACAACGTTCTCCAAAATGATGTAACCATCAGTACGAATTGCTTTCACTGCCCGATCAACGTGTATTTGGGACATTTTGCCCTTGGCAAGCTCTTGGGATTGAACGGTTACTTCCATTTTCAATGTCTCCTTAGTTGCTAATTGTATAACAGGTTTCTAGCATAACTCAAATTGCCTGCCTCGAAAACAAAAATCTCCTGTCATAGCACAATGCCTTTGACCTGATTACCCTCAAAATCTTCCAGATCGCGGAACTGCCAGCTCAATAACTCCACAGCCATAAGCTTCGTTTAATGTGCGGAAATTGCCACATACTTATATCAGACCCGTGCATTTGTGTCAAGTTTTTACTGCACGATTCCCTATTTTGTCGTTGACTTTCTTTTACGTTTCTGCTATTTTTGCCGGAGTTGCCGCTACAACGGACAGATTTACTTTGTCCCTTATGAAAATGAAAAGGAGAGATAAATGTTTGAAAAACTCGGCATCGTTACAAACATCTGGTCGAAACGCATGGGGAATGGGGACCGATTTGAGGACCTTGTCGTTCAGTTTGGCGAGAATGGATTTAAGGATATGGAAGTCCGCGACGGCGACTATTTCCGCAACTCAGCCTTTGGAGAAATGGTCCAAGAAATTGAGACGGCGATGGAGAGCTACTCAGATGGAGAGTGGAAGCAGATCTGCGAAAAGGTTTGGCAGGACGAAAATGAGTGTGAGTTCATCAAACCGGAGCATCAATCCCTTGTAGCTCGGGTGGGTGAATTTGCAAAAAAGGCGGCGGCACTGACCTTGAGCTACGCGATCGCCCATTCTTGGCTCTCTCGCCCGGCAGATCTGGAAGCCGACAATCAGCGGATTATCACCGCAAAAAAAAATTCATATCTTCTCTGTCCGCATAAAGCTCGGTTGCGGTTGGTCGATCTCGGGTCGGAGAGCGAAATTGACCCGCACATCGCGGTTGGAAATGTAAAACGGTATCGATCGCTTTTGCCAAACTATCCAATCGTTTTTGCTGTCGAAAACGCTCGTCAACCTGCCGACTTCACACTCAATTTGGCCATGGGCGGTGGCGCATTGCTCACCTACGATGAAGCGAACGTTTATCAAGCAGACGGTAGCACGCTTAATGAACCAGAGACATTCTGGGAGGCCGTGACACTGGAAAATATTACCTCTATTCATTTCAAGCAAAAAACGGAGGACGGAGTTTTATCACAGGTGGGTGATGGATTTGTCGATTTTGGGGCGATCGCTCACCGTTTGAAGGCGGGTGGATATAAAGGGGATCTCCTGCTTGAAAACATCGCGACCGACCAGCCTTTAGCGGACGCAATCAAGAGTCGTGAGTATCTCTTAAAGGTAGAAGGTCAATCGTCGTAGTGTATATTTTTCCCGCTATTCGGACCGCCCTGATTCCATACCCAAATGTCTCTGAAGAAAGCCTTCTTCTCCGGTGGGAGATGATCGATGACTTCTTGAGATACAGACGGTCTGTGGAATTGACAGCCAACATAATTATAACAGTTAAAAACAGCAATACGGGGTCGATCTGGATTCTTCCACACATCCCCCGAATGACATAGGTTTTCCGTGAAAACAATCATTGATCCAGGCGGACAACTATAGGTCTCAAGAAGAGGTGAGTCGATGCGTCGGTGATTTGCGGGCATGGGCAAGTTGGATTTGTGACTTCCTGACATAAACAACGTTCCCCCATCTCCGACTTCTACCTCGTTCAACTCGAAGACGACGCGCGTGAGTGCTGAGTAGATTTTCCCATTTTGGCACTGATAATTGAAGTTGGGATTTATATTTCGCCCACCACCGTGCGGCTCCGGCCCCTTATCGCCCACAGTTCGATAAGTGAACCAACTTGATTCCATACGGACTTCACCGATGAGTTCATCAAGGATGTCCATCACAACTGGGTGATCAATCAACATAGCAGCGGTTCCGCCTGGAAAACGGCGTTCATATGGCGGCAGGGATTCCGGATTGGTGCGAATGGTCTCAATCTGTTCTTTTAGGGCATCAATCTCTCCTGGTTTGAGCACCTCTGGAATTAACAGGTAGCCTTTCAGATCGAAGACAAATTTTTGCTCTTCAGTCATGACTTTTCGGGCCAGGCGTTATAAGCTTTCTTTATCAAACATACTTTATTCCAGCCTTTTAACGGACTCTATAGGAGAGTTAGCCTTTTTTGCCAATTGATGTGTGACCTGATCAAATTGCCGAATTGATGCCAAAAGTGAGTTTGCAACGCGATCTTGGTAAGCAGAAGATGTAAGTTTTCGATGTTCCTCCTGGTGGGTTAAGTAACCCAATTCAACCAAAGTTGCTGGCATGTTCGTATCGGCGAGAACTCGAAACGGTGCGCGCCTAACGTGTTTATCGCGGGCGCTCCGATTTCGATTCCTACTTTTAAGTTGGGAAGAGATCACCGATTGAACAATTCGAGTTGCTTCCCAACTATATCTTTCCCGACCTCTCTGGTGAAGGTTTTTGACAATGAAGTTGATTGGATTGATGTTCTCTTCTGCGTTTTCGCGTTTTGCTAACCTCGCAGCGAGTTGATCTGTTGGTCTGAGATTAAAAATGTAGCTCTCCAATCCGTGAATATTCGGATTAGGATGCGAGTTACAATGAATGCTAATGAAGAAGGTCTGGTTAGCTGGAAATTGATTCGCAAGGTTTGCTCGATCGGCAAGGGAAATCCATCGATCAGTGGTGCGAGTGAGAAAGACTTCATATTCAGTTTGGCTACGGAGGAGTTTAGCAAACTTGAGGCAAATTGAAAGATTGACGTTCTTTTCGAGGGTTTTTCGTCTGGTCACATTGCCCGGATCGCTGCCACCGTGCCCCGGGTCAATCACGATTGTTTTCAAACTAAAGGCAAATTGATTCCCTTGGTTTTCCCGGCTTGATTCATCTGGCGTCGATCTAGCCACTGAAACGCATAAAAATATGATGAGAATACTTACAAAACATTGTTTGAGAATAATCATCAATATTCTCCAAATCTATTAGGATTTATATTCGTCCCTGGGGGGACTAAAAATGTCCAAAGCAATTGCTGACTGATCAAAAGATTGAGCACTGTGCTTTGCATTGGACGGGATGAGGTAAGCGTCTCCTTTTTCGAGCTGTTGCCTTTCACCTTCGATGACCAGTTCAAATGTCCCTTCTAAAACCATACCCATTTGTTCGTGGGGATGATTATGTTCTGGCACGGCGCTGTGCGGCTGGAAATAGACGAATGACATCATAATCTTTTCCCCAAAAATCGTGCGAATCCTAACACCGTCAGAAATCCGCTTTTCGAGTTGTTGGTCAATTCCGAAAAATGGCATTATTTTCACTCCTCACCTAGTAAATTGACGAATCAACAATTCACGCAAACGGAAAAAAATTCACGCAAGCGGAAAAAATTCACACAAACGGAAAATATTCAAGCGGTTTCATCTGGGACATTGAAGAGGTTGTGCAAATTATGGAGGGAAAATTCTTCGATGGCTGTTACGGAGATCTCTAATCGATCGATACTGCAAAGAAAAGGGGTTAAGAGGATGCCTCTTCATCGGTGGGCACTTCGTCGGAGGCGGACGGAGGTAAGGGATAGAGGATTCGTTTGCAGATTGGGCAAAACATAATCCGTTCATACTTCCGTGACTCCTTTAATATCTGAGGTGGAATAGTGATCCGACAACTACTACATGCATTATCTATGACTAATGAGACAAACCCAGTTCCGTTACGTTTCAACCACTCTTGGCATTTGTTCATCAAATTTCGATCAACTTTGGAAAAGAAGCGCTTACGTTCTTCTTGATGTAACGCAATCTCTGCTTTGAAGTTTTCAATTTCTTTTTCACACTCGCCTTTTTGGATCTTATTTTTTGCCTTTTCCGTATCAATAACTTTTTGTTGTTGTTGAAGTTCTTCCTTCAGTTGATCGACAAGCAACATCGATGCCAAGATTTCATCCTCTATTTCTGCCTCTTTTTCCTGAAGGAAACTTATCTCTTTATCTAGTGCCTGATATTCTTTATTGGTCTTAACCCCCCGTAATTGAGACTGATATTTTCCGCGCTGTTCTTGCTCCATCTCAAGCTGTGCCGTTTTGGACCGCTGTTCCTTTCCGGCTTGTGAAAGTGCCTCTTCCTTTGTATTTAATTGCTTCTCATAGATCTGGAGCCCCTCTCCCAATTTTTTTATTTTCAAAGGGGCAGATTCGAGTTTACGATGCAATGCTAAAATTTTTATATCGATTTGTTGTAGTTCGTGCAGTCCAGCGAGTTGTTCTCTCAAGTTCAGATTAGGCATAGCTCTCAGGCTCCTGTTCTACAAGGAAAGCAAAGAAGATCCCCAACTGATACAATCCAATCAATGGGATTGCCATCAGTAACATTGACATCACATCTGCCGGAGTCAACATGGCAGACATTGCAAAGATACCCACAAACGCATAGTTTTGTCTTTCGCGGAAGCCGCCCGAATTAATGACGCCAATCCGTGCCAGGAATCCCATGACAATGGGGAGTTCAAATGCGATACCAAACCCTAAGAGTAAACGGGTGAGGAAATTTACATGCCTCTCAATATCCCAACGGTTTGCCGCGTCGGGAAATAGGCTCGCTGAGAACTGTAGAACAACTGGAACAACAACCAGGTAGGCAAAAATTGCGCCAATGACAAAAAAGAGGACAATGATAAGAAAAAGCGGTAGGACAAATCTTTTCTCGTGTTGAGTCAAGGCAGGAAAAACGAACGCCCATATTTGATAAAGCACAATAGGCGAGGCAAGTAACACGCCGCAAGCAATACTCACCTTGAGGTAAACCATAATTGCGGAGAGCGGATCGACTTTAATCAATTCAGCGTTAATTCCCGAAGTACTTCTTAGGACAATTGATAAAAATCCCATCGTTGAACCTTCTGAACCGACGGTATTATCAATGACGGTTACGAGCAAACTGTTCAACGGTGTTTCGAGCGGAAAACGAATGAACTTCTCGATTAATGAGTGAAAATATAAGCTCGCCATGGCGAAGACACCAATTGCTATCGCGGATATAATAATCCGTCGGCGGAGCTCTTCAAGATGATCCCAGAAACTCATTGATATATCATCAAGTGCCATATCGACTCATTAACTAAGTTTTTTATTCGCTGGTTTGGTTGAATCGCTGTCACCGTCTATTGCTTCTGTTACTTCCTGTTGAATTTCCTTACCGGCACTTTTGAATTCACGGATGGCCTTTCCAAGCGAACGCCCCATCTCGGGCAATCGTTTTGGACCGAAAACCACAAGGACAACTATAAGAATAACGATAATTTCCCAGCCACCTAAAGCCCCCATTGTTATAATTCCTCCCTAAAAAAAAGATAATTTCTCTTCGTATTCGCTCTAATAAATTATGGCGGTATTATACTCCATGAGTTGAGGAATTGCAATCGTTTTGTCCCGCAAAGATTTCTAAGTACTCTACCCGGGAATATACAACGCCGCTCAGCCGTTGCCCTATTTTATCGTTGAAGTCATTGAGTTAAAGTCATTGATTCGTGCGAGGATTCATGCCCCGGTACGATGATGTCAGCGATTTTCGCAAGTTCATCAATCGTCCCGGCAACCACTTCTGATTACGCCGAGAATCGCCTAAGGGGCGAAGCCTGCCTAGAGATCTCTGATTCGCTGGCCATCGTAACCCTTGCCACCGATTCTGTCTTTCCGTTCATAAAAAAACGCCCCATTTTTCGCAAAATGACGCGCAATTTCTCTTAACCACCCTGCAGGCCGCTTCCCCTGGGCTTTCAGTTATTTTAAATGATTACCCTCTAGAGATTCTCATCTTGGATTCCAAACAACTCACAAGCGGATACGCAGCTAAACTCATCAAGTTTCAATCTCGTAATCGAGATTCTCGTCTTGGATTCAGCCCATGTTTGAAACGCAGTTGTCGAAAGGGTTTGAAGTGTCTGTTTCTGTCAGGGCATTTTTATGCGCTCCGAGAATTCGCCTTTACCCTTACCCATCGGCAGGTAAAGAGCGAAACGCTTGCCTCAATTGACTTTTCGGTAATCCTGTCAGGGTCGGGGGGTTTCGTCATCGCAACCGCTGACAGTTTTAACATACCTCTATTCTAAACGACATACGGTTTCTTCGCCCATCGTCAGTGATATCATAGGCAACGACGTAGTACATCCCAGGCTTCCTTCCCAATCGGAGTTATCTGACGGTCAGCGGCGTATATGCATCGATTTCTTCGGTCAAATTATAGGACGGGGAGGACAACATGTACCGAACTGACGAACCAGACAAAGAACTTGTCCAGCAAGCCCTTGCCAACTCAATGTGGGCTTTTGAATGTCTTGTCGAACGGTATCAATCGGTTGTTTGCGGTATGGCGTATCATCAACTCGGCAACTTCGCCGACGCCCAAGACATCACACAAGATGTGTTTCTGGAAGCGTATCAAAATCTGGATTGTTTGCAACAGCCGGCAAAATTTGCGCCTTGGTTGCGAGGTATCACGCTCAACCTGTGCCGAATGTGGCGGCGAAGACGGCGCCCTGACGCTCTCTCGCTGGAAGACGAGTTGAATTTGCCGGGTAGCGAACCGACTCCACTCGACACGTTAACCGATAAAGAGTTTCGCGATTCGGTGGCTCAGGCAATTGGGGCACTCCCCGAAAACAATCGGCTAGTTATCATCCTTTACTACTTCAATGAGATGTCGTACAAGGAAATCAGTCAGTTTCTCGATGTCCCCTTGACAACCGTTGAAGGGAGACTACATCGTGCCAAAAGGCAACTACGAAAGGAAATGATTGATATGGTAGAGCAGACATTGACTCACCAGAAAATTGAACCCAAAATTCAGACGGAAACTTTGCTAGAATCCGGTCTACATTTCGGACATCAGACATCAAGAGGGAACCCAAAGATGGCAGCCTACATCTTTGCGGAACGAAATGGCATTCAAATTTTCGACCTTAAAAAGACACGGGAAGGGATCAAGAAAGCACAGCGCTTTGCTAAAGGAGTTGCTCAAAAAGGCGGAAAGATTCTGTTTATCTGCACCAAGCAACACGCCCAATCGGTCATCGACAAGCAAGCACAGCGGTGTGAAATGCCATACATAAATGAGCCGTATCAGCGCGGAAAGCTTACAGAGATTGCTCAACAGATTGGTGGGCTTCACGCAGTTGTCATCGTTGATGTTAGCCGCGAAAGTGCTGCTGTTGACGAGGCACGTGCATTGGGTGTACCGATTATCGGACTTGTAGACAGCGATGGCGACCCATCCCGCGCCGATTATGTAATTCCAGGCAATGATGATGCGTGCAGAGCGATTGAGTTGGTGTGTTCGCAGATTGCTGATGCAGTTCTTAGCGTTTCGATTTAAACGCTTTCTGCAGCCAGTTTCTTGTCAACATCTTGGTCAGTGGTTGAGTAGAGTATCTGATGGTTTTTATGGACTTTTCATAAGATTACGTGAAAACGTCATTTGAATTGCACTGATTTTACCCTCGTGAAATATGCTCAAAGAGATTTTGATTTTGGAATGCAAAACTTGCCCTACCTAAGTTCATGGAGAGCAAGTTTTGCATTCACTGCTTAGCGTGAGCTATAAACACCTGCCTTGAAAAACGCCCACATCTCGGTTATGCTTCGTCAGAAACTTCGTTGGCGGGATTGAGGGCATCGAGTTGTTCTTGCTCAAACCTATCCAGCATTTCCTGCAATTGCTGATAGGTTTCCTTTGCCACATCTTCGATCTCGGGTGTAAAGCTAGATAGACCTGCCAAAATTTCCTGTGCCTCTTGAAACCCTTGATTAACGGCATTTCGGATGGTTGTCATAAAACGACTCAGCACTTCTTCTGCGTCTTCGTCTGAGTGCTGTTGAGCGTACTTTTGATAGAACCCAGTTGCAAAAGTGAAAATGCGTTCAGCCGTCGCCTGTGGAGAGGTGTCTAAATTTGAATCAAATTTGATTAATTCAGCAGCTTCGTCGCCGTATTTTTCTGCAACCCTAGCCGCGATTTTATCGAAAATGAGATTCGCCATGTATTGAGACGACGATGAGATTTCAACGCGGTCACCGCGAGAAACAGTTTTACTTTTTGCGTCATGCCCTTCTGACACAACCTCAGAATACCTTAAAGCGGCTTGTTGGAATAGGACGCTCTGCCCGGCTAAGTTTTGGTTCGTTTTAATATTCACGTGTATTTCCTCCTTTCCGTACGATACGTGTTTTTAATCCGCTTTTACTTTCAAATTCTTATCGGTTGTTTTTAGTCAGATCTTAAAGCATGATTGTTGATCGTTTTCAACTAATCATTTCTTTTTTCCGACATGAATTGCGACGATACCGAACGTCTTCCTGTAAAATTTAACGTCTTGCAGTCCGCACGCCCCCATAATGTTCTTAAGTCGTATGCAATCAGGAAATTGCATCACCGACCTCGGAAGATAGCCGTAGGCATCGTCCTGATTCTTTGAGATCAGATTTCCGATGAAGGGTAGAACTTTCTTGAAATAAAAGAGATATAGACTGCGAAACATAGGTGCGGTCGGTTGATTAAACTCCAAAATTACGACACGTCCGCCCTTGACGGCGACTCGCGTCATCTCACGTATTCCCCTCTCGATATCGCTGACGTTGCGAATGCCGAAGCCAACCGACACCACATCAAAGGTATCATCTGAAAATGGAAGCTTAAGCGTATCTGCCTCAATCGGTAGGAAAGCATGGGGCCGCTTCTGCTTTTCAACTTTCTGTTTTGCAACCGCAAGCATCTCGAAGCAAAAGTCCGTGCCGATTACCGATGTTCTGTTGTCCAACTCGCTGGCATAAGCAAGGGCAAGCTCACCTGTGCCAGTACAAACATCAAGCACTCGCTGCTTCGGTGTCACTTCACTGACGCGAGCGGCGAATTTCCGCCATGACCGATCGAAACGTAAGCTCAACAGAGAGTTGAGAAAATCGTACTGGCGTGCTATTGCGGAGAAAATATTGCGGACGTATATTTCTTTACTCATTGTCGATCAACACACGATATTGTGAAAAATGCCAAGAATTTTGCCCACATTATCAATATAATATTCAGGCAAATCAATCGAAACAATCCGATCTTCCAATTTTAAGAACCTCCAAGCCGTTCCTGTAGTTACGACGCCATAAATCGTTGTAATTTGGTTTTCCTCCCGTTCGTTGAATAATTTTGCAGCAATCATTTCCGCAATGCACTGGCCTAATCCACCTTTGATATTTTCGTTTTTTGCTTCCACAATCAGAATCAATGGTGCAGTGAGAACAAGCTGATCGCGGGAGGTACTGATGATAAAATCACACTGTCCGTTCAAACCGATGCTTGGATCGACATTAAAATCAATGCCTGAGAACAAACTGATTTTGTGGTCTAAAGTTTTGCGCAACTCAACCAGAATCGGCGCGATTATAAATTCGGACCGCGCTTTTTCGGTATGAACCGCTAATGCTAGGGGGATATTTTCCTTGAGAATTTCATTGAGCAAATTGCTCACTTCCACCGCTTCAATTGAGTGAAAAAGATTGCTCTCTTGATCGATTGTGAAATCACCAAACGTCTCCTTAATTTTGCTGAGTGTAAACTCACTGTACGCCATGTGATTTGTCCTTTGTCATACCAGTGGCAAGGATTCCGATAAGATGGATGGCATCCACTACCCCTTTTGCGCTTGCTTCAATTGACTGTTCGATTTCCACTGCCTCCAGAAATTCACGCAAGCACTGAATAAGAAACCTGTCCCAAGCACCACTGTTATAAATCCACCCATCCCAAATTTCGGCACCGTCATTCCATAGCAACCTCCGCCAATTAGCGCGACTGCAATGACGAAATCTTGGAGACATCTACGCCGTGCTCTCCTTAAGACGACCTGCAAATTCTTCGATTTCTCCTGTCTCACATACTTCGTCAGCAATTCAATGGAGATTTGGATTGGATAGGCTTGGGCCTCCTCTAATGTTACATCCTGAACGCACCGAAAGCCGATATTACTCGCGGTGTGATCTGCGGGTATATGCAACCGATTCGCACATCGAAAATATCGTTTTGCCGTCTGGTCGCGGACTTCCAGCCATGAACCACCCCGAAGGGTTTTATGCTTCTCGCCGTAATCCCGGTTTCGGTGCGGATTTCCAGCATAGGGTTGATACCAATCCGCCGTCCATTCCCACACATTGCCGACGACATCATGCACACCGTAGGGGCTTGCCGTGACAGGGCGGCTTCCCACCGGTGTAGAGCGACTCGTAAAAAGCTGTACCATTACCCATGATTCATGTTGAGTCGTTGTGGAATCGGTCTTCCAATTGTGGATGCGATCTCCTGTGCGCGATTCGGGGTGGTCCTCCCACAGTTTCTTTTTCCATTTTTTCCTCCAGCCAATTTCCTTATCCTTTCGTTTCCGAGTCTTGTTCTCCGCTTCATCTACAGGTTGAGGTTCGAATTCGTCTCCCCACGGATAGACCCGTCCATCTGCTCCTCGGGCGGCTTTCTCCCATTCTGCTTCGGTCGGCAACCGTTTCCCTACCCATTGTGCATAAGCATTCGCGTCATGCCAACTCACATAAACAACTGGCAGATTTGCCTCTTTGGCAGGACACTTTCCGCGTTTCCAATGAGAGGGTGGAGGGTAATCAGTTTCCCGCACAAAGATCTCATATTCTGCGTTTGTCACAGGATAGCAATCGATCGCGTAGGGATGCAAGTGTACAGCGTGCATGGGGGCCTCATCCAATTTAGCATACTCAGACTGCGCTAGTGCACTGCCGTAAAATGGTTCAACGTCAGTGCCCATAATGAAAGCACCCGGTGGGATGAGAACGTGGGTGGAGGTGCTTTTACGATTTTCATTCATCGCCGAAAATTCCATTCTGCGGTCGCGTATTTTGCTTCGCCCAACGATTTGGCAGACTCGATCTCTTTGCGTGAGAGTTCACTGGTAATCGATCGAATCCCTAGCGTTTCTTCAAATCCAGTAGTCACGCCACATTCAATCTGTTTTCGATCGATTACGGTTGATCGCTGGATATTGATAGCAACAGATTTTTCCACCAAAGTCTGATTAAAGTTGGGCAGCTTTGTAGCCAGAGCGAGAACGTCTGGCGGCGGCATATCAAGAGCGATGTAGCCTTGGTACATGACTCCGACACGGTTACGACGTTGTGAGACTCCGGCAATCTTTTTCCCATGAAGCATAATGTCGTATCGCGCGGGATT